>NZ_KV815334.1:524-116150 GCF_001814215.1 Streptococcus sp. HMSC062D07 | reverse complement strand
TTTTTTGTGAGACTTCAAGATGTCTTTTGTCTCAATCTTATTTACAACTCACCTTTCAGTATAGCGTACTGCTCTAGAATAATCCTTCTACGTCGATAGATTGTAGCTTTGCTCATGAATTTCTGTTCTGCTATTTCTTCCCATCTCAGTTGAGGATATCTCCAGCGCAGATTAAAGATTTCCTTATCTTCATCAACTAGATTGATCAGGAGTTTGTTAATAATAGCTTTGAACCCTTCGAGAAATTTCAAGGTTGGATCATCTGCGATTCTGATTGCGATAGTTTCGGTAGGTTTGCTTATTCCTACGATAGGACCACTCTGAGCATCTGGGTTTCGAGTTTCTAATTCTAGCCTTCTCAAATCTATTGTACGTTGAATGTTTTGGAATTTGAAAAGTTCTCTGTCTAATGTTTTGAGGTCTTCGTCGCTCAATTTCTTCAAATTTTACCTCCGAATTTTCTAAATAATTAAATAAGCTATCGAACATTTTGGAAAAAGCCTTACTGATGTCAGAAACTATCTGCTTAATCATTCTAGATAAAACTTCAATTTCTTCCTGACTTAACTTTATAAGCTTATTTTCTAATTCTAGTTGTTTCTTCTGAGCAAGTTGCTTAGCTTTCTTCTTAATCCTTTTATTCATCTTGCTCTCCATTTCCTGGTATTAGCTTTCATGAATGTAGCCTGCCATTGCTTCCTGAATGATGATGTAAGTTAGTTTCTTGTACTTTGTCATTACAATCTCACCTCATCTCCGATTTTCAAAAATTCGTAGTTGTCTTGCGATACTACGAAAATGCCGTAGTTCTGTATTGTGATTGTGTACAGGTCGCCTATTTTTTCTTTATGGACGACTCTACCTTTGATTTCTGCTCCTTGATTGTCAGCTTTATAGACGATCATCGGGCGATTTTCTTCTGATTTCTTAATCTGGATACTCTGCCAAATATTTAATCCAGCAGACAATAAAATCCAGATTGCGATAAAACGTTTCATTCCGTTACCTCCTTATAAAGTAAATTCATATCAAAACCGCTCTCAATAAATCTGTATGTGAGTTCTTTGTTAATTCCATTTCCTAGACGATGATAAACCACATCTACATTGATATCTGCACCTAAATATTTTTCCAAGCGGTCACGATTATCCACATAAAAGTCGATATTTCGTTTTAGGTGTTGATAAGGCTTGCCTTTAGCTATATCCCTGGTGCACCACATTAGTACCTTTGAAATGACATCATTCTTTGTCAAGCAATCTCTTAAAGAAAAGTATGTGTTTGTTTTTGGGATGAGAATAAGTTCTAATTGTCTGTTTATAAATGAGTCAGGAAAATAACTCATAAGCTTTTTCAATTCTTCAAAGACCTCATTATTCATCACTCCACCTCTTCATTTTTTATTGATTCATACGCTCTTTTATAAGCATCCAAATATAGAAATACTATTTCAGACACTTTTTTACCAGCGATTTCAAGAATCTCATAGTATTCTGAATCTTGTTCACTCAGGAATTCTCGAACAGTATCAGTAATGTGTTGGAATCCATAACTATCATTGAAATATTCAAATAGTTCATCAAAATAATATTGATCATCTTCGTCTAAGTCTTCATATCGCTTATTATCAAAGAAACACTCAAGAATAATTTTTTTAGCTTTATCTTCATCATAAACAAAAAGATTTCGACTAGATGCTTTGATTTTTTCGATAAAATATCCAGGGTTATTTGTGAAATCCTTATAGAAGTCTTCCCAATTACCCATATTGTTAAAATTTACTGCAACCAGCTCTCCAAAATCCCCTGTGATAGCTAATGATGAATTTTTCTTATCGAAAATATATCTTAGATTATACATTTGATTATATTCTGGACTATAATAATCAATAATTGTGATATCATCTAATTCGATTTTTTTAGCAATGTGTTTGTTAAAATAGTGTGCAAATGATTCCATCACTCCACCTCCTTAAAACGGCAATCCATCATCTGGAATATCCATCGGATCACTTGCTCCAAAACTTGGTGGCATCTGATTTTCCATACTTGCCTGATTTGCAGAATTATCCTTTTTTTCAAGGATTTGAAAACTTTCAGCTACAACTTCAGTCACATAGACACGTTGTCCTTGCTGGTTATCGTAGCTACGAGTCTGAATGCGACCTGTAATCCCTACAAGAGCACCCTTTTTAAGCCAATTTGCAAAGTTTTCAGCTTGCTGACGCCACATGATGCAACTGATAAAATCGGCTTCACGATCACCTGCCTGATTCTTAAAATTGCGATTCACTGCCAAACTGAAAGTTGCAACAGCCACGTTTGATGGTGTGTATCGCAACTCAGGGTCACGAGTCAAGCGACCTACTAACACAACATTATTGATCATTGTTTAACTCCTTTTCTACTTCCTCAATCAGCCAATCCAGGTTCTTGCGTGCCTTCTTCAAATCCTCAAGGCCGTTTTTCTTCTGATGACGTAGTAGATACTTCAAGGCATTCCCTAAGTAGAAGCCTTTCAGTTGTTCAGGTGTCATGAAATTTCTTAAAGCATCGATAGACTCCATGCCATACCTACCTTGATAGTGGCTTGGTTTGTTTACGTTGTCATTTTTTTCAGGTTTCATTATTCATCCCCTTCCTTGTTTTCTAAAACGGCATCCTGTATAAAAGTATTGCCAATTTCATAGTGCTTGTATTCTTCAGCTGTCACTTCAAATGTTTCTTCAACGTGCTCATTTCCTACATATCCAGAAATGACCAGAATATATCTTCTTTTTGTTCTTGTTGGCACAAGTACCGAACTTTTTCCTGTCATAACAGGTATGAACGTTGTGTGAGGTTCATCAATGTACTTATCTACCACCGTCCCACTTGAAATCTGGTGACATGCTATGAGTAAGGATGCGAATAAAACAACACATAGAATTTTAAAATATCTCATTCTAAATCCTCACAAAAACAAACTAGCTAGCCACAGAATAAATGCAAAATATATAATCTTTGAAATGGCCTGAGTAAGTTTTTTTGAAATATCTTCATCGCTATAGATTGTTGGATTTATGAAGCTTAGTAAAGCATCTACTCCCAAAGCTTGCCAAAACGAAATCTTTCCGACAGGGAGGATTGTCGTTACAATCTCATTCCAACCAAATTGAACAACAAACGGTGAGATAATTGTTACGAGTAATACAGCAATAAAAATTCCTAGTTTTTTCATTTTATAAATCCTCCTCTTTCACAAACACCCCGTCAATCATCTTACCTTTGCGGTCCTTTATGACTTCATAAGCTTCTTCTAAGCAACTTTCAGCTGTAGTGCCATTGCAAAATGAAACCGTACTAACAACACTATCAAGAAACATCAAGTCTGACTTGATCAGTGGAGTCTGTGTCTTATTATGACAAACATGAGAGTATAGTTTCTGAGCAATGTTACCAAGACTGGAAACCATCAGCAGCAATTCGAGTTCCTGTTGATTAGCCGAAATCTGAGCACCGTTCTTGATCTGTTGATCAAGTCCAATCATTACTACCTGGATATCACCAAGCGCATCGTAAATCAGTTCAGATTTATCCTTGGCAATCCCTTCAAACAATTCTCCTGACTCTTCCATCAACTTCAAGAACTGTTTGACAGGATTTGCTTCATGTAAATTTCGGTCAACAAACCATTGTTGTACTTTTTCTTCCAAATTCATTTTTGTATTCATCTTATTTTTCCTCCGTTTTCTTCGTAATCAAGTAGTAGCAGTCAACTGCTCCGTAGTCAATCCTGATATTTTCTCCACTCATGCTTTTCCGAAAGCGTGGATTGTTAACAGCAGAGTAGCTGGCTTGATGTTGCTTTAATTCATTGATTGCACTATGTATGTGCCCAAAACTCCCAATGAGTATCTTGCGGTGACCGTTATAAATGAAATAGAGTTCAATCATCTTTACTAAACTCCTTGTAAATTTTTTTGAATATTTCTGACACCAATTTTTCAGGTATATTAGATCTCTCGTTGTATGATTTTGAGAAGTTTTTCCACTCAATATCCTGCTTGATAATTTTATTTTTAAGATTAAGTTCAATATTGCTTCCAAAAATCGTCCGTTTTTGTAAAGGATAATCATAATTATTGTATCTAGCTAGATTTTTGTATGGAATTCTGAATCCGATAATATCCTCAATGTAAGGCCACAATCTGTCAGCAGCTGGATTCTCAATAACCCAAAATTGTGGTCTATATCTTTTTATGATTTCTATTGTGTTGAAAGCTGTTAGCTCGCCATTGACCCTTTTTAAAAATTGCCTGTCGTACTGATAATTTATATAGGCTGACTCATAATCCTGATTTGCCCTGATCGTGAACGGTGAAGGTCTTACTTGTGGAGCGAACAAGCTATCAGAAACATCATTGCGTTTCCAACACGCATTTCCATTTTCCATTGCAGAAGCATTTGACCATGATTCACATGGTGGACTAGCTATTACAAGGTCAGGTTTTGGTAATTTGTCTAACACGTCAAAGAGCGTGTTATCTCCAAATAAACGTTTGTAATCAGCAAGGTCCAGATTTATAAAATGATTGTTCTTGTTTTCTATATCTATTCCGACTGAATAGATTTCAATATTCGCCCCCCCCCGAACTATTCAGAGAGTTAGCACCCTTGAAGTAAGAACCATTCCCACTATCAAAAAGTGCCCAGACTGTCATTTTTTTGATAATCAATACCTCCTATCCTTCATCCCAGACGGATACACAAAGCATCTGCCAGTTGCTCCTTCAAAAATTCGACTAGAGAGAGCACCATTCCCAAAATCATCAGAATAAAGCTCTTTAATCTCTTCACTGCTCAAATTCGTATTGATAATGGTATTTGTTCGATTATCCAAGATCTTGAACAATATCTGATGAGCCCATTCGTTTCGCTTTGTATCAGCTTTACGACTCTCTTTCCCAAGGTCGTCCAAGAAGAGAAAGTCAACCTCAGACAATAACTTAACCATCTTCGCTTCTGAATAGCCATTATCAAACTCAAAGCTTTCACGAATCTTATCAAATAAAGTAACGACTGACACAAAGAGCACGCTTTTAGGTTCATCATAAGACTTGAACTGATCATTGAGAAACCGAGCTAATCCATAGGTCAGATGACTCTTACCAACACCAGAAGGTCCTGTGATGATGGCATTTCCAACCGTACCTTTGGCATACTCACGTTCCAATCGCTTCACAAAATTCATAGCCTTTTCATCAATATCAACCTGAATCTCATAGTCATGTAGTGACTTACTGGCCAGCTTACTTGAAACGATACTGTCACGAGCAAAGACCTCGTAAGTGTCCGATAGTTTGCTTTTAACTTCAGATTCCATATTCAGTTGCTTTTCAAAGAGACGAATGTTCTCTTTCTCACACTCAGGACATTGACTGATTTCCTCAACCTTACCCTTAACAGGAATCTTAACAGACCAAAGATGGCATCCATGGATTTCACAGACATCATCAAGAACCGTTCTAGTTCTAAATTGTTTAAACTGTTTCATCTAAAACCCTAGCCTTTCGTCTGTTTTCTTTTCACGATTAACAATATTCCCTTGATTCAAATAACCATCGAACTTCGTTCCGAAGAGAGTCTCTGGTCGCAAGTATTTCGCATACTTCGTACCTGACCAATCCTTAACCATATTATCGATCACTTGTTTAAAGTCTTCTAGTCTATATCCTTCAGACCATCTAGCTTTAATTAGAGATTTGTTCTTCTGAACATTATCTCTATATTTCTTTCCAGTCTTTGAATTTAGATAATCGATAATTTCTTTGTAAGGGATATTATCTATACTACCCTGACCTATACTACCCTGACCTATACTATGCGGACATTCGTCCGTCACTTGTCCGTCAACTGCCTGACCTTCTTCAGTAAGCTCTAGAACTGCCTTTCCAGGCTCAACCAATCTACTTCCATCAACTTCTAATCCAAGTTGTTGAATAGCTAAATTCCTATGTATACTAGGCTTGTGTCTATCTGGTCTAATTTTATTTTGTTCGTTGAAATCCGTAATGAAATAGACCATGTCTTGATTAAGTGGTTTTATAAACTGCTTGATAACTAATAGGCCTAAACTGTCCTCACTGGCACCAATCATTCTAACGACTGGAAATGCTTCGACAATTCCGTCATCATCTGAATTGATGACTAAATGAACATACAATGCCTGAGTTTCAAGTGGTAGTCTTAAAAATTTTTGTGTTTGCATTATGGTCTTGCTGACCATTCTTCTTTCTGCCATCTACCCCTCCACACTTGAAAATTTTGTGTATTCCTTATGAAAATACAACTTCACTGTCCCTAGACTCCCATGTCTATTCTTTTCTAGGATCAGCTCGGTCACGTTATTCGCTTCTTGACTGTCTGCATGTTCCTTCTGGTAGTAGGCATCACGATACAAGAAAGCTACAATGTCTGCATCTTGCTCAATCGAACCAGATTCTCGCAAATCTGATAGCATCGGGCGCTTGTCCTGTCTCTGCTCAACCGACCGACTCAACTGCGACAAGGCTATGACAGGAACCCTCAAATCCTTTGCAAGTATCTTCAATTCCCTTGAAATTTCAGAAACTACCTGCTGACGATTCTCACCCTTTGAACCAGTGATCAACTGCAAATAGTCAATGATGATGACACCAAGACCACCCATTTCTTGGGCAAGTTTCCGAGCCTTTGACCGTATCTCTGAAATACGAATACCAGCAGTATCGTCCACGAAAATAGGCGCATCATAGAGATTATTTTGTGCATGTACAAGTCTTTTCCACTCATCGGTACTAAGATTCCCAGTCTTCAAATGATAACCTGGAACCATACCCTCAGATGCCACCATACGCTCAATCAATTCCTCTGCTCCCATTTCAAGTGAGAAGATGACAGCAGGATTTCTTTCCATCGTAGCCACATGCTTAGCGATATTAAGAGCCAATGCCGTCTTCCCCATAGCTGGACGAGCAGCAAGGATGATAAGATTCCCTTCATGAAGGCCTGTTGTAATCTTATCCAATCCGACAAAGCCAGTAGATAGACCAGTCACGAATCCATCTGTCTGTGAGCGAGTCTCGACTATCTGCATGTGTGTATCAAGAATATCGGCCACATTACGAAATCCTGTCCCTGCATTTTGATTACTAATATCCAGTAGAGATTTTTCAGTTTTAGCAATGATGTCATCAATTGATATATCACCTTGATAAGCACTAGATAACGAATCTGACAAGTCAGCAATTACTTTCCGAAGCGTAGCCTTTTCTTTTACGAGCTTAGCGTAGTGCTCCACATTTTTTGAAGTTGGTGTTGAATTTACCAACTCGACAACGTAGTTTATACCACCGATATTTAAGATGTCACCTTGATTGGTAAGAGCAGAAGCCATTGTCGTAGCATCGATTGGCTCACCTTTTTCAAGCAACGACAGCATTGTCTTAAATACAATCTTGTTTGCAGGTTTGTAAAAATCCTCAGGGACCAATTCGTCTGCCAGCGAAATGATTGTGTCAGGTGCGATAAATACCGCTCCCAGAACAGATTGTTCAGCCGCTAAATCATGAGGTGGTATTTTGAAATCATTCATCTCTTCTCCTTGCTAATCCGCAAATGTTTCTTTTCGAGTAACGGGATCAATATCCACACGTCGACCTGTTTTAAAGTCGATAAACCCTTTTTCAAATTGTGGCGATTGAAATTGAGTCTTCTTTTTCTGTCTCATGGCCATTTTTAGCTTGATATTCATCATCAGCGATTCAATCAATACTACTGATACTACTGTGCCTACTGCGATAATTTGTAAATTGTTCATGTTTTTTATCCTCTTTTTGTGCTATAATATAGTCAAATAATTTTGCTAAGACCTTGTCCAGAAGCCTTTTAGTAAAGTTATTATAGTTGATTCGAGAGCCATTCCTTGATGGCTCTTTTTGACCATTTCTTACCAGGGAGTTCTTTCGGAAATCCCTTCATGTAACGATAATTATTTGAAAATGTGTCATAGTTGATTCCTAGAAATTCGCAGGTAGTACCTACATCCATCAATTCAGGATAGTGGTCACTATCTTTTTCTATTTCAACCAACCTTGTGATCGTGTCCTTGATAATGGATTTGATCCAGTCCGTTAATGAAAGTAGAACATTATCCATCTTTTACCCTTTCTAAATTTCGTCAAATGCGTTCATTTTCATGATTTTCATCTTGGTATTGGTGCTTGGCTCCCAAGTCATCCAATAGGCCAATGCGGCTTCTGCAAATTTTTTCGGTAGCAAGTCATAGCGACTAATATTGAAGTGATCCTTGAAATCAATCTCAGCTTGTCTAAATACCGATTGAGCAAAAATCTTATCAGCATAAGCAGGACTATCAATCCCACCCAAGCAAGCCACAACCCTAGCCTTACGCTTCTTCAATAGCGATTGAGCGTAGCTTGGATGGATTGGTTGTTCATTCTTGAGGTAGTCGATATCTTCAATCATGCTAGCTTGTTGCTCACGCAATTTTTTCTGTCCAGTAAATAGGGCAATGAAGGCATCTTCGTCTAAGTCTTCACGAATGAAGCCACCTTGTCTGCGAATAGCTGGCAATACCTCTGATGTTACCCAGCGCTTGAATTCTTTTGCCTGTGGCAGTTTGCTTGATAAGATTAGAGAATACAAACCTGACTCGTTGATGATGATAGTATTTTGTGTTCGACCTAGATTGTCGGTGAGTCCGTATTTCACGGAGTCATCTTCGTCAACGTGCCGAGAAATTGCGTCTAGTGGTTTAGCATATCCTAAAATGTCAGCGACATCTTTTCCTACAAACCAAGGCTCGTCATCAATTGTTAAAGTACGGACATCTTGTCCATGAAAATTAAATATTTCGTTCATTTCTTACTCCTCGAATTTCTCCCATGATTCTGATATTCCTAGTTTTTTTGAAATCTTTAATTTCAAATCATCAGAACCCTTACCTATGTTGAATAATTCTGTAATAACGCTTGATGTTCGCTTGAATCCAATCGTTTGAGCCAAGTCAGCGTTATTCCAATTGCGCTCAGCCATTTTTTGTTTTACCAGTTCGTTCCATTTTTGGTGTTGAGTGCTCATGTGTAGCTCCTTTCTTTTTTTAGAGAAACACAAAGCGAAAACTTTTTTATAGAATTTCTTGACTTTTTCTAGACTAAAGTCTATAATCAAAGTATAAGAAAAACATAAACAAAGGACTTTCTAAACCAATCACAACGCTCGCCAAAGCTTTTATTTTTAGTTTGTCTTTTCTCTTTCGTTTTCGCTTTATATTTCGCTTTACAATATATATTCTATACTTTTTTATAGAACTTGTCAACACTTTTCTATACTTTTTTCTAGAATATTTTTTGTAAAGCGTAGAAAGGTTGATTTAACAATGTTTTCAACGTTTGAAAAAATCAAAGAACTTGCTAAAAAGCGAGGAATTGCTTTGTCAAAACTAGAAGAAACTTTGGGTTATAGTACAAATTATTTTTATTCATTAAAAAAGAAGGCGCCTAACTCTGAGCGACTTCAAGAAATTGCTGAATATTTTAATGTTTCGACTGATTATCTATTAGGTCGTACTGATAATCCTAATGTAGCTAGTGATATTGTCACTACTGCTGATGGTCGTGTTGTTGATTTGTCTAATCTTCGTGAACGTGTGGTTCTTTTTGATGGTAAACCGCTATCAGACGAAGATGTTGATAAGATTGCGCAAATTATTAAGCTTTCTTTGGGGGTGTCTGAAATTGAAAGTGAGTGAGCTCTTAGAAGAGTATCAGGTCACACTCTATCTTTTTCCTGAAACCATGTGGGAACGTAGAGGTTTCTATTTCCCAGATGAACGAACTATCTATGTGAATAGAAATCTTAGTCAGGAAGAACGAGAAGAGGTCATCCTGCATGAATTAGGGCATATAAACCATAACCCAGCGCATTACAAAAGATTACTCTATAAATACGAAAATGAAGCAGACCGCTTCATGGTTCGTCATCTTATATCTGAAGAATTGTCTCAATGTGAACCATCAGAGTTTAATTGGTTGAGATTTGCTGAAAGGCATAGGATTGCAACAACTTGGGGTGAACAAATGATTCAGGAAGAATTTTATAGATTGACAGGTAGTTAATAAATTTTACAAAAAGAAAGGTGAATAGAAATGGCATTATTTGGGAAGAAACAAAACGATGTTCAAGAAGTTGAACTTTTTACAGAAGAACCGAATGAAAGAGTTTTTGAGTTCAAAAAATCAAAAACAGTAGTAAGAGTTGATGACTACTTCATCAGAATTGCCAGAAAATCAAATGTTTCGAATGTTTTACTGCATGGATTAGATGGTGAAAAATCAATTTTGTTATCAGAAATCACTGCTTATCAGTTAAAAGAGCCTGGTGCGACTGTTGGGTATCTTCAGCTTGTTTACCCTGGTTCGTCTGATGTAAAAGGTGGTGTTTTCGATGCAGTAAAAGATGAAAATACTGTGACATTCCTTAAAGAAGATAAAGCAGCTATTTTAGAATTAAAACAAGCTATTGAAAAAGCTTTAAAAGATAAAGTCAAGAAATAACAAAAAAGCCCCACAATCGCCCTCGCCAAAGTTTGATTGTGAAGCTTACCTTAGATAAAAATCAGCCATTAAAAAGGCCTCTTTTCTATACCCTATTTTACACCATGAAAGGGGTGATGTCAATATTCTCAACGTTTAGACCTTGTCCAGAAGCTAATAAACAAGGAGAATACAATGAAATACATTAAGACAAAATACCCAAATATCTATTACTACGAGACTGCCAAAGGCAAGCGTTACTATATCAGACGCTCTTTCTATTTCAGAGGGAAAAAGAAAGAGATAACTAAGAGCGGTCTCACAACACTTCCACAAGCTCGTGCAGCCTTGACAGAGATTGAGCAACAAATCCAAGAACAAGAATTAGGTATCAATACGAATCTTACTCTCGATCAGTATTGGGATATTTATTCGGAAAAGAGATTGTCAACAGGGCGCTGGAATGACACTTCCTACTACCTCAATGACAATCTTTATAAGAACCACATCAAACCAAAGTTTGGTTCTGTTCTGCTTAAAAATTTGGATAGAAATGAGTATGAACTATTCATTTCTGAAAAATTAAAGAATCACACCAGATACACTGTTCAAACTCTCAATTCCAGCTTCATGGCATTGCTAAACGATGCTGTGAAAAATGGGAATCTTCCCTCAAATCGCTTGAAAGGTGTCTTTATAGGACAAAGTGATATCCCTGCCACAAATAAGAAAATTTCACTGAAAGAGTTCAAGTCTTGGATTTCTAAAGCTGAAGAAATCATGCCAAAAGAATTTTACGCTCTTACCTATCTTACCATTTTTGGATTGAGGAGAGGGGAAGTCTTTGGGTTGCGTCCAATAGACGTGACTCAGAATGATAGTGGACGGGCTATACTGCATCTTAGAGACAGTCGAAGCAATCAGACTTTGAAAGGGAAAGGAGGACTTAAAACGAAGGAATCGGAGCGCTACGTCTGCCTTGATGATATCGGGACAGACCTTATCTATTATCTGATAGATGAAGCTGCTAAGGTTAAAAGGAGATTAGGGATTATCAAAGATCAGCAAAAAGATTACATTACGATCAACGAAAAAGGAACGCTCATCAATCCTAATCAGCTAAATAGGAATTTTAATCTAGTCAATGAAGCAACAGGATTGCATGTAACACCTCACATGATGCGCCACTTCTTCACGACTCAAAGTATCATTGCAGGAGTCCCGCTTGAGCAATTGAGTCAGGCGCTAGGCCATACAAAGGTTTATATGACAGATCGTTATAACCAAGTTGAGGACGAACTTGCGGAAGCAACGACAGATTTATTCCTGAGCCATATTCGCTAAAAAGTCCCCGCCAATCCCTCAAAAACTTCCCGACAACTCCCCGACCATATTCCAAAAACTACCGAAATTTATCGGAAAATGATGTTTAGGAAATTCCAAAAAGCCTTTAAATAAAGCAAAAAAACTCCACCTGATTGGGTGGAGTTAAGGGAGATTATTATGAAAAAGAAAAGTTTAGGATTTCTATTAAATAAAGTTAGGAGGTCTTTACTTAATGATTACATGATACAGTAGAAGACTTAAAGTTAGCTTAACCTATAAATTTTATTTTTTTGCTAGAGATTTTAACTACTACCAGCCAAAGCAGAAAAGTTAGGAGGCAGATACTCACCACTATTAAGTATGTTTCTTCCTTTGTTAAAAGGTTCTGCCAATTAAGCCGGATTCCTAATTTTTCTTGAAACTCTTCTAATAAGCTACTATTCCCCATAAATGTAGTTTCTAATTGCTCCTTCATTAAGACCTGTCTATAGAGAGAAGCAAGATAGGTAGCCGGTGTGCACTTCATGAGAACTTTAGCGAAGTTAGGAAGAATTCCCATTGGTACATAAGTTCCCACTAAAAATCCTGAAGCTGTACCTACAATTGTAGCCAATTTACCCAGACTATCTACTGACTGGAAATGATAAATCAAGAGTACATTTACCAATGTTGAAAGGAGACTACTTAGCAGCATGATTAAACTAATTTCAAATAGCTTACTCATAGCTGGAATTTCTTGAAAATAAAGGCTCATAACAACAAGCATAAAGGCTTGCATAACAAAGGAAATGATAAGGCTACTAATAAGATAAGACAGTTGCAAGCCCCAGCTCCCTAAATCTGTCAAAAAGAGATCCTGATCCACTTGATTTTCACGATCTTGTACCATCTGGGTCAAAGCTGTAAAACTGGTTGTAATCCCAGTCACAGCCAATGTTCCACCCATCAGCCAGTTATTTAAAAGGCTCTTATTATCAGGAAGTTGAGACCAGGCATCCATCAGATTTTTCTGCAAAAAAATGATATAGAGTAGAAAGGAAATCAAAGCTCCCAGTAATGAGAAAAAGACTCCTGAACGATTACGAAAATACAACAAAAAATCACGTTTTAACAAAGCTAACATTAGCGCACCTCTCTTCCTGTAAGGGCTATGAAGGCATCATCCATAGTTCCTGGACGAAATTCAAAGCTAGCAATCTTCTCACGAACTTGGGTCAAATAATCAATAGCTTCCAATTGGCTCTTAGGATAAAGACTATACTCAAACTCATTTTCCTTTTCCACAGGCATATTTTTAGGTAAGAATTTCTCCACCTGCTTGTCTTTAAAACAAATTTTTAAAAGATTGGAAGCGTACTCACTTTTAATTTCAGCAGCAGAACCTTGGGCAATAACCTTTCCATGATCTATAATATAAAGTTGATCTGCCTCATCTGCTTCATCCAGATAATGAGTCGTTAAGATAATAGTCATCCCTTCATCTCTTTGTAGACGATACAATAAATCCCAAATGGATTTGCGAGTCTGAATATCTAGTCCAGTCGTAGGCTCATCTAGAAATAAAATATCGGGATTGGCTAGGAGAGCCCGAGCAATGTCAACTCGACGTTTCTGTCCTCCTGATAAAGTTCCATAAAGTTGTTTCTGAAAAGCAGTCAACCCTAGTTGATTGATTAAATCTTCCACACGACCACCTTTAATCCCCTTATACTGCTGAGCGCGAATGGCTAGGTTTTCTTTGACCGTCAACTTTTCATCCAATACACTTGCTTGAAAAACAACTCCAATCCGAGTATTGGGCGCATAGATGATTTGACCATTAGTTGCTCTTTTAAGTCCGATTAACATTGAAATCGTGGTCGATTTGCCAGCCCCATTAGGTCCTAAGATTGCGTTAAAACTTCCTTTTTTAAACTCTAAATTTATATCTTTTACTGCTGTATAGTCTCCATAGTTCTTAGTGAGGCCTTTTACTTGTAAAATCATATTTCCTTCCTCCTTTTTACACCTTCAGTTTAACAAAAAGGAAAAAGAAAAAATATAGTTTGGTGCTATGTGGTCGAAATGGATGATTATGTGGTCAATTCTACCTTAAAACTTCTGCATTTGAACATAAAAAAAGCCACCTGATTTGGTGGCTTCTTTAGGGAGATTATTATGAAAAAGAAAAGTTTAGGATTTCTATTAAATAAAGTTAGGAGGTCTTTACTTAATGATTACATGATACATGAGTAAACTTAAAGTTAACTTAAGATAAAAGAATTATTTAAATTTTTTTCGATCCACCCAAATCATTCCTGTACAATCATAAGTAGATAAGGTTTCAAACCCCAGAGAACGGTAAAAACCCAAGTTTTTTTCTGTCTGTTCAGTCGCTAGTTGTATTTGGTAGGCATCCTTATAGTCAGCTAAGGCTTCTTTCATCAAATTACTACCAATTCCTTGGCGCTGATAGCTAGGCAAAACAATCAAATCCTGGACAAAAACGGATGAAAAACCGTCTCCAACCAGACGCATTAAACCAACGATTTCCTCACCATCACGGGCAAGATAAGTCGTTAGCGAATGAGACAAGGCCTGCTCCAACATCTGTGGCTGATTGGTATAGTTTGTCCAACCAACTGCCTGATAGAGATGTAAAACGTCATCAATTGAAACAGAGGATTCTTTTGTAAATTTTATCATAGTAGAACCTTTCTAACATTGCCTAAGCGATTTTATCTGCTGCCCATTTTTATCAAAGTTTTTAGGAGCCAACCATGTTTCCAAACGAGCTTTGACTTGTGGCCAGTCCTTATCGATCATGGACAACCAATCCGTATCTCTGGTGCGACCTTTATAGATAACAGCTTGGCGGAAGGTGCCTTCATAGACAAAGCCCAAACGTTCTGCTGCTTTTCTAGATGGAAGATTGAGGGCGTCGCACTTCCACTCATAGCGGCGATAGTTGAGTTCTTCAAAAACATAACGAGCTAGCAAATAGTGAGCTTCTGTTCCCATCCTGGTCTGTTTGAGAGCCGGAGAAAAGGTCACCGCGCCAACTTCAATGGTGCGATTGGCTTGGTCAATACGCATGAGAGAAAAAGTCCCCAGTGCTTTACCAGTTGCTTTATCGATAATCGCGTAGTAAAAGCGATCCTTGCGCTCAATCATCTGCTTTAAGGCTACCATTAACTCTTCTAGATTAGCCACAGGTGGTTGAAAAAGGTAGGTCCACATCTCACGAGGACTATCTGGGCCATATACAGCTAATAAATCCTCTGCATGCTTTTCCACCGATAGAGCTTCTATAATCGTATATCGCCCTTCTATCCGTACAAGTGAAGGCAAAACTCCAGGTGTATCATCTACAGGTTCACCAATCATCTGACCGTATTCATTTACTGGCATAGCTTTCTCCTTGTCTCACACTTATAAGTTTAAAGATGTGAATAGTATATCACATCTCACAGGTAATCTACAAAAAATCCTCCAGATTCTACTCTGAAGGACTTTTAAATTTATTTCGTTACGATATTTACAAGCTTGTTAGGTACACTAATCACTTTCACAATTTCTTTACCTTCGATCTCTGCTTTGACTTTTTCGTCAGAGAGAGCAACTTCTTGCAGCTCTTCGCGTGATAGATCTTTAGCGACCATGAGTTTAGCACGGACTTTTCCTTTGATTTGAACGACGATTTCGATTTCGTCTTCAACCAATTTGCTTTCATCCCATGTTGGCCAAGCTACGTAAGAGATTGACTCACCCGTCGCTGCGACTGTTTGCCAGAGTTCTTCTGCCAAGTGAGGTGCAAATGGGGCGATCAATTGGATAAAGCCTTTAGCGTAATCCACATAGAGTTTGTCTTCCTTATTAGCAGCGTTGACAAAGACCATGAGTTGGGCAATGGCTGTGTTGAACTTCATCGACTCGATTTGCTCAGTGACAGCCTTAACAGTTTCGTTATAAACCTTGTCAAGAGCACCATTGTTTTCCGCAACGATCTCCTTACTTGTAATCAAGCGGTACACACGGTCAAGGAACTTACGGCTTCCTTCCAATCCTTCTTCAGACCAAGCGATCGAAGCATCGAGTGGTCCCATGAACATTTCATAGACACGAAGGGTATCAGCACCGTATTGTTCCACCACATCGTCTGGGTTGACCACGTTCTTGAGGGATTTCGACATCTTGGCTGGTGCTTGTTCCAATTCTTCTCCTGTTTCCACATGGAAGAAGGAGCCGTCACGTTTTTCAACCTTGTCAGTCGCCACAAGAGCCCCACGGTGGTCACGGTAGCTTGTTCCCAAAATCATTCCTTGGTTAAAGAGTTTTTGGAATGGTTCTTTAGTTGGAACAACACCGATATCATAGAGGAATTTATGCCAGAAACGAGCGTAAAGCAAGTGAAGAACGGCATGCTCTGCACCACCCACGTAGATATCGACTGGCAACCATTGTTTGAGGAGGTCCTCATCAGCCAATTTCTCAGTGTTGTGTGGATCGATATAGCGGAGGTAGTACCAGCTTGAACCGGCCCATTGTGGCATAGTGTTGGTTTCACGACGACCTTTGACCCCATCTTCACGAATCACTTCAAGCCAGTCTGTCAAGTTAGCTAATGGGCTTTCCCCAGTACCTGAAGGGCGGATGTCCTTAGTAACTGGCAAGACAAGAGGCAATTCATTTTCAGGAACAACTGTTGAAGTCCCGTCTTCCCAATGAATGATTGGGATTGGTTCACCCCAGTAACGTTGACGGCTAAAGAGCCAGTCGCGGAGGCGGTAAGTCACCTTCTCTTGGCCACAGCCTTTTTCTTCCAACCAAGCCACGATTTTAGCAATCGCTTCTTCTTTGTTGAGACCGTTCAAGAAGTCAGAGTTGACGTGAAGGCCATCTTCAGTATAGGCAGCTTCTGCTACATTTCCACCTTCCAGCACTTCTACGATTGGAAGTCCAAACTGTTTGGCAAATTCCCAGTCACGCTCATCATGGGCAGGTACGGCCATAACGGCACCTGTTCCATAGCTAGCAAGAACATAGTCGGCAATCCAGATTGGAATTTCTTTGCCGTTTACAGGGTTGATAGCATAAGCACCAGTCCAAACCCCTGTCTTTTCCTTGGCAAGGTCTGTACGAGCCAAGTCTGATTTCAAGCTAGCTTGGTGTTTGTATTCAGCAACAGCCTCAGCTTGTTCCGCACTTACGATAGCATCTACTAGTTCATGCTCAGGCGCCAAAACAGTGAAGGTCGCCCCGAAAAGGGTATCAGGACGAGTGGTAAAGACGGTGAATTCCTTGTCTGTTCCTTTCACTTTGAAAGTGACATTGGCACCAGTTGATTTACCAATCCAGTTGCGTTGCATATCCTTGATAGACTCTGGCCAGTCAAGATCATCCAAGTCATTGAGCAAGCGCTCAGCATAGGCAGTGATTTTGAGCATCCATTGGCGCATTGGTTTGCGGACAACTGGATAGCCTCCACGCTCAGATGTTCCATCTGGAAGAACTTCTTCGTTGGCGATAGCTGTTCCCAATTCTTCAACCCAGTTTACTGGCACTTCAGCTTCATAAGCCAAGCCTTTTTCGTAAAGCTTAGTGAAAATCCATTGCGTCCACTTGTAGTAGTTTGGATCTGTAGTATTGACTTCACGGTCCCAGTCGTAAGAGAATCCAAGCGCATTGATTTGGCGTTTGAAGTTGGCAATGTTTTCCGCTGTGAATTCCGCCGGGTCATTCCCTGTATCCATAGCGTATTGCTCTGCAGGCAAGCCAAAGGCATCCCATCCCATTGGGTGAAGGACGTTGTAGCCTTGGGCACGTTTGAAACGACTGAGAATATCTGTCGCTGTATAGCCTTCTGGGTGCCCTACGTGAAGACCCGCTCCAGATGGGTAAGGGAACATGTCAAGCGCATAAAACTTAGGTTTTGAAGCATCTGTTCCTGTCTTAAAGGTGTGATGGTCAGCCCAGTGTTTCTGCCACTTAGGCTCGATTTCTTTGTGATTGTAAAAACTCATGCTGTCTCTCCAATTTTCGTGATGTTCCTATTATACCATTTTTAGAGGGAATTAGCCTCTTTATTCTTAACTCTTTTCTTTTTTGACCTTGCCTTCCATTTTTAATACTGCTATACTTACTTTAACAAACTCTTCCCAAAGAGGTGAATTATGCCCCATTCTTTCAAAAATTCTCTCCAAAAAGAGATTCTTCACCGCAGTTCTTTAGCTGCCCTAGCGACTTCTCTCTTACTCCTTATCCTTCTATTTGGTTTTTCCTATTTCCTTCAAAAGCAGCAACTAGCTAAGGATACTCAACAAATTACTCAACATGTTCAAGACATGAAACAAGCAAATTATGAATTATTGGAAACCATGAATAAAAAAATGGTTCCAGAATTTATAGAAGGTAAACACACTGATAGAGAATTATTTAGTCTATTTTATGAAACAAAAGCTCAACTAAAACTCAGTTCTGATTTTGTCATTCTCGATGAGACTGGCGAACTTTTATTTAGCACCAATCGCAATCATAAAGAAACTCTTTTAGCTCCCTATTATTTAAAATTATTAATTCAAAACACTACCCAAGGATCCATTTCAGAGAAAGTTGCTCTATCGATGGACAAGCAACATTATGCTGTCTTTATTATGCCTATAATTCAAAATCAACGAGCAATAGCATATAGTATTTCCTTTGTGAATGAGAATGATTTCGTATCAAGCATCCCCTTAATTAATTCAAAATACATCATCACAGATTCCTTTGGTAATATATACTCTAGTAATACTAATCAATTTACACAATCAACTCTGGAAAAATTTGATGAGAAATCGCTCCGTTCAAAAACACATTGGTTCGTTGAAAATCCAATTTTGATTGAAAAACGTAAAGTTGATTCAATTTTTTCAATTTACACTTTCCAATCATTCTTTCCTATTCCTAGCTTACTTAGCCTTGCTTCCATACTAACACTTTGTATCTTTCTATTATATTTTTGGCAGGCTAGGAGAATCGCCCATAAAATCGCAACCCATAATGCTGGTCCTATTGAAAGTTTAGTCTTTCAATTACATGAAATTCCTAAGAAAAAAGAAAAGAAACTTACTCTCCATACTGAGGATGAATTTGAACTGATAGCCGAGAAAATTAACGATATGCTACAGGAGTTGGACGAGCTTCATCAAAAGATGTTAACTATCGAGAAGGAAAAATGGGTCTTTGAAAGAAAGATGCTAGAAGCTCAGTTCAATCCTCACTTCCTATACAATACCTTGGAAACCATTAAAATCACGAGTATGATTGATGCGAGTATTACTCAAGAACTGATTCAAAATCTCACGCGCATCTTGCGATACAGTGTGACTGAATTAGAGAAAGAAACGACTCTTGGACAAGATTTAGAGATTATTGAAGCTTACTTAAAGATTCATCAAATTCGTTTTGAACAATTTTCTTATCAAATTAACTGTTCTCAAAGTCTATATTCCCAAACCGTTCCGAAACTTTTCCTATTACCGCTTGTAGAAAATGCTCTAAAATATGGAAGACAGTATCGTATTGACCTTGCTATCTCTATCCAAATCACTGAAGAGCAAGAAACACTGACTTTTATCGTTTTGGATAATGCAGGTGGTTTAACTAAACAAGAATGTTTCCATATCTTAGAATCTCTGAATAGTCCACATACGCAGCACGGTATTGTCAATAGTTACAAACGATTGAATAACTTTTTTGAAAATGTCGAGTTGGATTTAGGAGTAAATCCCAAAGGTGAAACTTGGGTGAAATTTGTCACGAAAGGAAGAACACATGTTTAAGCTAATCATTGTTGAAGACGAACACCTTATTCGAAAATGGCTTGAGATTGCTGTCGATTACTCTGCTTTAGGTATTCAAATTGTAGGAACTGCTAGCCATGGACAAGAAGGAATGGAACTGATTCAAAAACTAAAACCACATATTGTACTATCGGATATCACCATGCCCATCATGGATGCTTTTATGATGTTTGAAGCCACAAAGTCTATTTCCTATGAAAAAGTGATCTTATCTGGCTATGACGATTTCCAAAATGCTAAAAAAGCTATGCAATTTGGAGCTGTAGACTTCCTATCTAAGCCTATAAACGTCACAGAACTAACAGAGTGTCTAGAAAAAATAACACTTCGTCTCAAAATGACCCAACACCAATCCAATCCATTTTTACAAGACTATCAAACCTTTGTTACCTCTCTTCAAAAAATCAATCCTCAAAATCAACTGATTCAACAAATTCTCGAATTTGTACACCAACACTACTACCTACACTTTACCATTTCTACCATTGCAGAGAATCTAGGCTATAGCGAAAGTTATCTCTACAAGGTTATCAAAGAAGATTTCCCTATCACCTTGAACGAATACATCCTTCAATATCGTTTAAAACAAGCCGTTGAAAAGATGAGTCAACATCCTGACTCTCCTCTTAGTCAAATCGCTGAAGAAGTCGGCTTCTCAGACTATAAGTATTTTGGAAAAGTTTTTAAGAAATACTTTCATATTTCTCCAAAAGAATTAAAAAACATAGGAAGGATAGTTTAGAAATTATTCTTCTTTTTTGTAGAGAATTTTCCCCTAATAGGATAGAATTTTGGGTTTTAAAAGCGCTTACATTTTTTTAAAATAGATATAACAAAAACTTTGGAGGTATCCATCATGAAAAAGAAATGGATGTATTTTGCTGCTTGTGGACTTGCTATTTTGGGGCTGACCGCCTGTTCTTCTGACGAGGCTTCAGGAGATAAAGCTACTGAAAACGGAGGTAGCGATACTCTTGTAGTCTATTCGCCAAACTCAGAAGGACTAATTGGTGCAACAATCCCTGCTTTTGAAGAAAAATATGGCATTAAAGTTGAACTCATTCAAGCAGGAACTGGCGAACTCTTTAAAAAATTGGAATCTGAAAAAGAAGCACCTGTTGCAGATATCATATTTGGTGGTTCTTATACTCAATATGCTACTCATGGGGAGCTTTTTGAAAACTACGTTTCTCCTGAAAATGAAAATGTCATCAAAGAATATCAAAATACAACTGGTTACTCAACTCCTTATACATTAGACGGAAGTGTTTTAATTGTAAACCCTGATTTAACTAAGGGGATGAATATCGAAGGATATAGTGATCTTATCAAACCAGAACTCAAAGGTAAAATTGCAACTGCTGACCCAGCTAACTCTTCTAGTGCTTTTGCACAACTAACAAACATGCTACAAGCACAAGGTGGGTATACAGATGATAAAGCTTGGACATATGTCAAAGACCTCTTTACTTTGATCGACGGCAAAATTGGCTCAAGTTCATCTGGTGTTTACAAGGCTGTAGCAGATGGAGAAATGGCTGTTGGTCTTTCATACGAAGATCCTGCAGTTAAACTTCTAAACGATGGTGCCAACATTAAAGTTGTTTATCCAAAAGAAGGAACTGTCTTCTTACCAGCAAGTGCTGCTATTATAAAAAACGCGAAAAATAAAGAAAACGCTAAGAAATTTATCGACTTTATCATTTCTCAAGAAGTTCAAGATACCCTTGGTACAACAACTACTAACCGTCCAGTTCGTAAAAATGCTAAAACTAGCGAAAACATGAAACCAATCGAACAAATTAAAACACTAACTGAAGATTATAACTATGTCATCAAAAATAAATCAGATATTGTTAAAAAATACAACGAAATCTTTACAGATATCCAATCTAAACAATAAAAGAGGTCGACTATGAGCGAGATTAAAATTATTAATGCTAAGAAAATCTACAATGATGTACCTGTTATCGAAAATTTAAACGTTACCATTCCTAAGGGGAGCCTTTTCACTCTCCTTGGGCCTTCAGGGTGCGGAAAAACAACCTTGCTTCGTATGATTGCAGGTTTCAATAGCATCGAAGGAGGAGAATTCTACTTCGACGATACTAAAATCAACAATATGGAACCTAGCAAGCGAAACATTGGAATGGTTTTCCAAAACTATGCGATTTTCCCACATTTGACAGTGCGTGATAACGTAGCATTTGGACTCAAGCAAAAGAAAGTTCCAAAAGATGAACTCATCAAACAAACGAATAAATACCTTGAGTTAATGCAGATCTCCCAATACGCTGATCGTAGACCAGATAAACTTAGTGGTGGTCAGCAACAACGGGTTGCCTTAGCACGTGCCTTGGCTGTTAATCCTAGCGTTCTCCTCATGGATGAGCCCCTCAGTAACCTAGATGCAAAACTTCGCTTAGATATGCGTCAAGCTATCCGCGAAATCCAACACGAAGTTGGTATTACAACTGTCTACGTAACTCATGACCAAGAAGAAGCCATGGCTATTTCTGACCAAATTGCCGTTATGAAAGATGGTGTTATTCAACAAATTGGTCGTCCAAAAGAACTTTACCACAAACCTGCGAATGAATTTGTCGCAACCTTTATTGGTAGAACAAACATAATTCCTGCTCGTTTAGAAAAACAAGCTGATGGATCTTACATAGTCTTTGAAGATGGTTATTCTCTTCGTATGCCAGCTCTTGACCAAGTCGACGAACAAAACATCCGTGTCAGCATTCGTCCCGAAGAATTTATCCGTGATGAAAATGGCCCAATCGATGGAACAATTACCGACAGCGTTTACCTTGGATTAAATACTGAATACTTCATTGAAACAGGATTTGCTCCAAAACTTCAAGTGAGTGAAGAATCTACATTCGAAGAAGATTTAGAAAAAGGAAATCATGTTCGTTTACGTATCAATACTCAGAAACTCAATGTCTTCTCTGAAGATGGTTCTCGGAATCTCATAAAAGGAGTCAGCCATGGATCGTAAAAAACTAAATATCTGGACTGCATCTTCCTTCTTCATTTTCCTTACATACTTAGTTTTCTTAGTCTACCCAATCGTGACTGTATTAAAACAAGCGCTAATACATGAAGGTAGTTTCTCTTTAGAAAATTTTGTAACATTCTTTAGCAAATCTTATTATTCTGAGACACTCATTAATAGTTTTAAGGTTTCTGTAACTGCCACAATCACTTCTGTCGTTGTTGGTACCTTGCTAGCTTATCTTTTTTCAATGTATGACTTCAAGGGAAAGAAATTTTTACAAATTTTGATTATCATCGCATCCATGTCAGCTCCCTTTGTAGGTGCCTATTCTTGGATTCTACTTCTTGGTAGAAACGGAGTTATCACAAAATTTCTAACCAACACACTACATTTGCCAGGTTTTGATATCTACGGCTTTAAAGGTATTGTACTTGTCTTTACACTCCAACTTTTCCCTCTCGTATTCCTATACGTAGCTGGAACTATGAAGAGTATCGACAACTCCCTCTTGGAAGCTGCTGAAAGCATGGGATCTTTCGGCTTTAAACGAATTCTAACAGTCGTTTTGCCACTCTTAGTTCCAACTTTACTCGCAGCGGCACTCCTAGTCTTTATGAGAGCTTTCTCAGACTTTGGTACTCCGATGCTGATTGGTGAGGGATATCGTACCTTCCCGGTATTAATCTATACTCAGTTTATCAGTGAGGTTGGAGGCAACTCAGCATTCGCATCTGCTCTAGCAATCATGGCTATTACAATCGCACTTGCTATCTTCCTCATTCAAAAGTACATTTCAAATCGTTTCAGCTTTAGTATGAACTCGCTTCATCCAATCGAACCTAAGAAAACGACAAAAGGAAAGATGGCTGCTATTTATGTGACTGTTTATGGCATTATCTTATTCTCTGTATTACCTCAAGTTTACTTGATTTACACATCATTCCTTAAGACATCAGGTATGGTATTTGTTAAAGGATACTCATTAAATAGCTATAAGACAGCCTTTAACCGTATGGGATCTGCTATTTTCAATACCATTCGCATTCCTCTACTTGCCTTGATTCTAGTTGTTGTCTTTGCGACCTTCATCTCATACCTTGCAGTTCGTAAGCGCAACCTATTTACGAATCTAATCGATAGTCTTAGTATGGTACCTTATATCGTACCAGGAACAGTTCTCGGTATTGCCTTTATCTCTTCATTCAATACAGGTATCTTCGGAAGTGGCTTCCTTATGATTACAGGAACAGCCTTCATCTTGATCATGTCCCTATCTGTCAGAAGACTTCCTTATACTATTCGCTCTTCAGTTGCTAGTTTGCAACAAATTGCTCCTAGTATCGAAGAAGCTGCCGAAAGTTTGGGAAGTAGCCGTCTCAATACCTTTACTAAAATCACTACCCCAATGATGCTTTCAGGTATCATCTCAGGTGCAATCCTATCATGGGTAACAATGATTTCAGAACTTTCTACTTCGATTCTCTTGTACAATGTTAAGACTAGAACAATGACCGTAGCTATCTACACTGAAGTACTTCGTGGAAATTATGGCGTGGCAGCTGCTTTGTCAACTATCCTCACTGTCTTGACAGTTACTTCATTGTTACTATTTATGAAAATTTCTAAAAACAATAGTATTACACTCTAGTTTGTCTCCTAAAAACAGCCAAATTTCTTATTGGCTGTTTTTTTATTTATACTCTCTTACTAAGTTAATTCTTCATAAATAATATAGATGCAAGATAGGGCTTTTTATGGTAGAATATAGGAAAGTGCTTTCTCAGAAGGAGGGGAAAATGAACAAACAAACCATCGCTGTTTTAGGGCCTGGTTCTTGGGGTACTGCTCTGTCACAAGTTTTAAATGACAATGGACATGAAGTACGTATCTGGGGAAATATTCCTGACCAAATTGACGAAATCAATACACAACATACCAACAAACGCTATTTTAAGGATACTGTTTTAGACGAAAAGATTGTTGCCTACCATGATTTGGCAGAAGTCTTGAAGGGCGTTGACGCTGTCTTGTTCGTAGTTCCAACTAAGGTGACAAGATTGGTAGCTCAACAGGTAGCTGCTGTTCTTGATCATAAAGTGGTTATTATGCATGCTTCAAAAGGTCTCGAGCCAAATAGTCACAAACGTCTTTCAACCATTCTTGAAGAAGAAATCCCTGAAGAGTTCCGCAGTGAAATTGTGGTTGTATCTGGTCCTAGTCACGCAGAAGAAACAATCGTCCGTGATATTACCTTGATTACTGCTGCATCTAAGGATTTAGAGACAGCTCAGTATGTTCAAGCACTCTTTAGTAACCACTACTTCCGTCTTTATACCAATACAGATGTGATCGGAGTGGAAACAGCTGGTGCTCTTAAAAATATCATCGCGGTTGGTGCAGGAGCCCTTCATGGACTTGGATTTGGAGATAATGCCAAAGCAGCTATTATCACGCGCGGGCTTGCGGAAATCACTCGTCTAGGAGTCAAACTTGGAGCAAATCCACTGACTTATAGCGGACTTTCAGGTGTTGGGGATTTAATCGTCACCGGAACTTCTGTCCACTCACGCAACTGGCGAGCAGGTGATGCTCTTGGGCGTGGTGAAGCCTTGGCAGATATCGAAGCCAACATGGGAATGGTCATCGAAGGAATTTCAACTACCAAAGCTGCTTACGAATTAGCGCAAGAGCTTGGAGTCTATATGCCTATCACCCAGGCTATCTACCAAGTTATTTATGAAAATGTTAATATTAAGGATGCTGTTTCTGAACTCATGAGTAACGAGTTCAAAGCAGAAAACGAGTGGTCATAATCACCGTTAGAAAGGAAGCTCATGAAGCAAAAAGTTAGAAAAGCTGTTATCCCTGCCGCGGGGCTTGGAACTCGCTTCCTCCCGGCAACCAAAGCCTTGGCCAAAGAAATGTTGCCAATCGTGGATAAGCCAACTATTCAATTCATCGTTGAAGAAGCTCTAAAGTCTGGAATTGAGGATATTCTTGTTGTAACAGGGAAGTCAAAACGTTCTATCGAAGATCACTTTGACTCAAACTTTGAACTAGAATACAACCTCAGGGAAAAAGGAAAAACAGATCTCTTAAAATTAGTTGATGAAACAACAGGCATGCGCCTTCACTTCATCCGTCAAACACACCCACGTGGACTCGGAGATGCCGTTTTACAAGCCAAAGCTTTCGTCGGGAACGAACCTTTTGTGGTAATGCTGGGAGATGACCTCATGGATATCACTGATGACAGTGCTGTCCCATTGACCAAACAGCTCATGAATGATTACGAAGAGACTCACGCTTCTACCATTGCTGTGATGCCTGTACCACACGAAGAAGTCTCTGCCTATGGTGTTATCGCACCTCAAGGTGAAGGAAAAGACGGACTTTACAGCGTTGAAACCTTCGTTGAAAAACCAGCACCTGAGGATGCTCCTAGTGATTTAGCCATCATCGGTCGTTACCTTCTCACACCTGAGATTTTTGGTATTCTTGAAAATCAAAAACCTGGCGCCGGAAATGAAATCCAACTAACAGATGCTATCGATACCCTCAATAAAACCCAACGAGTATTTGCTCGCGAGTTTAAAGGTGCACGTTACGATGTCGGAGATAAGTTTGGATTTATGAAAACTTCCATCGAATATGCTCTCAAACACCCACAAGTTAAAGACCACTTGAAAGACTACTTGATTGATCTTGGAAAAGAACTTTCAGGTGAATAACAAACCCTTAAAACCAGGTTGAATTTACCTGGTTTTTTTGTTGCCTAACCCCTCTAAAGCTCGTCCAAGACTAATTTCTTGCAATCATTGCTTTTATGGTATAATAATAAGAGTGAGGAAAGAAATGAAGAATAAATTGTTAGAACTTAAAGAAAAAGGACTGGCTTTCCTTCAGTCCCTAAAAACAAAGTTAAAAAATATACATTTAGGAAAAAGTGGTCCTAAAAAATCTAAAAAGAAAAAGCAAACCAAAACGAATATTTGGACTATCTTTGCCAATATCTTACTGGGAATCAAGGCAACCTTTAATACCCTATTCATTATCGCCTTTCTTGGTGGACTTTTAGGTACTGGAGTTGTTTTCGGTTATGCAGTTTCCCTGTTTGATAAAGTAAGTGTCCCTCAAACAGAAGATTTAGTCAAACAA
Source organism: Streptococcus sp. HMSC062D07 (assembly GCF_001814215.1). Classification (NCBI taxonomy): domain Bacteria; kingdom Bacillati; phylum Bacillota; class Bacilli; order Lactobacillales; family Streptococcaceae; genus Streptococcus; species Streptococcus sp. HMSC062D07. The sequence continues at coordinate 89,260 of NZ_KV815334.1, read as the reverse complement.
GTGAACGATATTTCATCCATCTCTGAAATTCGCTATGCAGATGGTTCCATGATTAGCGCTATCGAAAGCGATCTACTTCGCACTTCTGTGTCATCAGACGCCATTTCAGATAATCTCAAGCAAGCTATCGTTGCAACCGAGGATGAACACTTTGCAGAGCACAACGGTGTCGTTCCTAAAGCGGTTATTCGCGCCAGTCTAGGAAAATTCATCGGACTTGGTTCTTCCAGTGGAGGATCTACCCTAACACAACAGCTCATCAAACAACAAGTGGTTGGTGATGCTCCTACACTTGCTCGTAAAGCCAGTGAAATCGTGGATGCCTTGGCCTTAGAAAGAGCTATGAGCAAGGACGAAATCCTAACAACCTATCTCAATGTTGCTCCTTTTGGTCGTAACAATAAAGGTCAAAACATCGCAGGAGCTCAACAAGCAGCCAAGGGTATTTTCGGGGTTGACGCCAATCAGCTAACGATTCCTCAAGCAGCCTTCATAGCAGGATTGCCACAAAGTCCTATCTCCTACTCACCTTATGAATCAACTGGGGAAATGAAGAGCGAAGAGGATATGGAACTAGGTATCAAACGTTCAAAAGATGTCCTTTACAATATGTACAGAACTGGAGTGCTCAGTCAAGAAGACTACGAAACCTATAAGGCATATGACATTAAGCAAGATTTCTTACCAGCTGAAAGTGTAGACGTAACTTCTAGGGGCTATCTCTACTTTACTGCTCTCGATGAAGCAACTAATCTCATGTATGACTACTTGGTACAAAAAGACAACGTCTCTGCCCAAGAACTCAAAAACGAGTCTATCCAAAAATCCTATCGTGAATTAGCTGAAAAAGAAATTCAAAATGGTGGTTACCGTATCACTACTACAATCGACAAAACGATCCACGCTGCCATGCAAGATGCTGTGGCAAATTATGGCTACCTTTTAAATGATAGTAGTGGTCAACCTGAAGTCGGAAATGTCTTAATGGATAATAAAACAGGAGCCATCATAGGATTTGTAGGAGGACGAGATTACCAAAACAATCAAAATAATCATGCTTTTGATACTAAACGCTCTCCTGCCTCTACTACTAAGCCACTATTAGCTTATGGTATTGCTATTGACCAAGGATTGATGGGAAGTGCTAGTATCCTATCAAACTATCCTACCAACTTTGCTAACGGAACCCCTATCATGCACGTCAACAGTCCAGGAACAGCTATGATAAACCTTAAGGAAGCCCTCAATTATTCATGGAACATCCCTGCCTACTGGACCTATCGTATGCTCCGTGAAAAAGGAGTTGATGTCCGCTCCTACATGGAAAAAATGGGTTATGAAATCCCAGAATATGGTATTGAAAGTCTTCCTATGGGAGGAGGAATTGAAGTTACTGTAGCTCAACATACAAATGGATATCAAACACTTGCTAATAATGGAGTTTACCATAAAAAATACATGATTTCGAAAATCGAAAAAAGCAATGGCGAGGTCATATATGAGCATAAAGACGAACCTGTTCAGGTCTACTCTAAAGCTACTGCAACCATTATGCAAAGTCTATTGAGAGACGTACTTTCATCACGAGTAACCACGAGCTTTCAAAGCGATCTTGCTTCCATCAATTCTAAGTTAGCAGGTGCTGATTGGATTGGTAAAACTGGTACAACCAACGAAGAAGGTGATATGTGGCTCATGCTTTCAACTCCAAAATTGACTCTTGGAGGCTGGGTTGGTCACGATGATAATAGTCCCCTAGCTAACGGCGCATACTTCCGTAATGCTAAGTACATGGCTAATCTGGTAAATGCTATTCAACAAGCTTCTCCTTCTGCTTGGGGAACTGAGCGTTTCAGCCTTGATTCAAGTGTAACTTCTTCTCAAGTTCTTAAATCAACTGGTCAAAAGCCAGGACGAGTTAATCTCAACGGAAAAGATTACGAAATTGGCGGAGAGACTGTTACAAGTTACTGGGCCAACCAAGCTGGTGCCCCAACTACGACATTCCACTTTGCAATTGGTGGTAGTGAGGCTGACTATCGAAATGCTTGGAATACAATTGTTGGAAATTTAATAAAACAAGATAACAAAGACAAAGATAAAAAAGACAAAGATAACAATAACAATAGCAACAATAATAATCGAAGTAATAACAGTAGCAACAGCAATAATAATGGTAATACTAACAATAATACTACCAGTGAGAGCAACAACTCTTCTTCGAATAGATCCCAACGCTAACCTTTCTATATGAATCAGTATCAAAAGAATATTTTTAAGGGAACCATTTACTCCCTCCTATCTGGATTAATATGGGGTATTTGTGGCATTTTAGGAGAATTCTTCTTTACGCATTATCAAGTATCATCTGGCTGGATTACTTCCATGCGACTAAGCCTTGCAGGTGGTTTCGTACTTATCTTTTCTAGCTTTAAGTTCCGCTCACAGCTATTCGATATATGGAGAAAGCGCAAAAACTACCTGCCTTTTCTGGCTTATGCCATCTTAGGAATCTTCTCTGTTCAGTATTTCTTCTATCTCTGTGTAGAACACTCTAATGCGACAACTGCAACCATCCTACAATTTATCAGTCCTGTCTTCATTCTCATATACAACCGTATCATCTACAAGAAAAAAGCTTCTAAAAAAGCAATCTTCTATGTTTTAACTGCCATGCTTGGGGTCTTTTTGATGGCTACCAAAGGCGATCTCTCTAAGTTATCCATCACTCCTATCGCTTTATTAACTGGACTTCTCAGTGCGCTGGGCGTCATGTTTAATGTCATTTTGCCCCAGCCATTTGCTCGAAAATATGGTTTTGTTCCCACTGTTGGTTGGGGAATGATGCTGGCTGGACTCTTTAGTAATTTTCTCTATCCTGTTTATAGAATTAGTTTTCAGCTGGATTGGGTGAGCATCTTGATTTGTTTGACCATTGCCTTTTTGGGAACAGCTTTTGCCTTTTTCCTATCTATGAAGGCTGTATCACTCGTATCCCCATTGGTGGTGTCAGTGGTCAGTGCAAGTGAACCGCTATCCTCTGCTATTCTAAGCGTTCTATTTCTAGGTCTTGTCTTGGACGGCTACCTGCTATTAGCTATGATTTTGATTATTATTCCCATGATCTTCTTATCCATCGAAGAATCAAAGGACAAACTAAAAGAATCTTCTTTTAACACTTAAGGCTTCAATTTTGAAGCCTTTTTTGGTAGAATAGTAAGCATTACAAAGAGTGAGGAGACATCTATGACTGCTACAAAAATGAATGCACAAGAAATTATCCAATTTATCGCAAATGCTGAGAAAAAGACAAGTGTAAAAGTGACCTTTGAGGGGCAACTTACTGGATCTATCCCTGCTTCTGTTACCAAGCTTGGAAATGTTCTCTTTGGAGACTGGAAGGATATCGCACCTCTTCTTGAAGGACTAACAGAAAATAAAGATTATGTTGTTGAGCAAGACGCTCGCAACTCAGCTGTACCTCTCCTTGATAAACGCGACATCAATGCTCGTATCGAACCAGGGGCTATCATCCGTGACCAGGTTGAGATTGGCGATAACGCTGTTATCATGATGGGAGCTGTGATCAATATTGGTGCTGAAATCGGTGCTGGCACTATGATTGACATGGGTGCTATTCTAGGTGGACGTGCTATTGTCGGTAAAAATAGTCACGTAGGTGCCGGTGCTGTTCTTGCAGGTGTTGTCGAACCAGCTAGTGCAGAGCCTGTCCGTGTCGGTGATAATGTACTCATCGGTGCTAACGCTGTGGTTATCGAAGGTGTTCAAATCGGTAGCGGTTCTGTTGTTGCAGCAGGTGCCATCGTCACTCAAGATGTTCCAGAAAATGTTGTGGTTGCCGGTGTCCCAGCTCGTGTTATCAAAGAAATCGATAGCCAAACCCAACAAAAAACAGCGCTAGAAGATGCGCTTCGCACCTTGTAAATAGTAACAGAGGCGGAAACTCTTCCAGCCTCTTTATCGTATCAGCAGAAGGAAATTAACTATGTTAGATTTGATTCAGACTCGACGTGATCTTCACCAAATTCCTGAGATCGGTTTAGAAGAAGTCAAGACTCAAGCTTATTTGCTCAATGTCATTGAGAAATTAACAGTTGGTAAAGATTTTGTTCAAATTCGCACTTGGCGAACAGGTATTTTAGTGTATTTACAGGGAAGTCAGCCAGAACGTACCATCGGTTGGCGGACAGATATCGACGGACTCCCAATCGTTGAACAAACAGGTCTTGCCTTTGCCTCTCAACACCCAGACCGTATGCATGCTTGTGGGCATGACTTTCACATGACCATTGCCCTAGGAAGTCTCGAACGCGCTCTAGAAAACCAACCTAAAAATAATCTCCTCTTTCTCTTCCAACCTGCCGAGGAAAACGAAGCAGGTGGCATGCTCATGTATGAAGACGGGGCCTTTGACGACTGGTTGCCTGACCAATTCTATGGGCTTCATGTTCGTCCAGACCTAAAAGTTGGACAGATTGCGACCAATACCCATACACTCTTTGCAGGAACTTGCGAAGTCAAGATTCGCTTCAAGGGTAAAGGTGGTCACGCAGCCTTTCCACATCAAGCAAACGACGCTCTGGTTGCAGCTAGCTATTTTGTCACTCAAGTTCAGTCAGTCGTTAGCCGTAATGTTGATCCTATCGAGGGAGCTGTCGTCACTTTCGGTGTCTTTCAAGCTGGAACAACCAATAATGTCATCGCTGATACAGCTTTCTTGCATGGAACCATTCGAGCTCTCACACATAGCATGAGCCTCTTAGTTCAAAAACGTGTCAAAGCCATCGCTGAAGGTGTCGCAGCTGCTTTTGATATGGATGTGGAAGTTGAACTCAAGCAGGGAGGTTACCTACCTGTCGAAAACAACCCTGAATTAGCTCGAGAATTGATGACCTTCTTTGATGAAAAAGAGGGAATTGAACTAATCGACATCGAACCTGCCATGACAGGAGAAGACTTTGGTTATCTTCTCTCCAAGGTTCCCGGTGTCATGTTCTGGCTTGGAATTGATAGTCCCTATGCTCTTCACCATCCAAAGATGAGTCCTAAGGAAGAAGCTCTGGCAATTGGAGTCGAGGCTGTATCAAGCTTTTTAGCAAAGAAAGCTGCGGAGTAAACAATGAAAAAAGCCCTACGCAAGCAGGTCTTGCAAGAACTCAAATCTCTATCAGCCGAAGAAAAGGAAGTCATGGACGCTTGGTTGAATGAGCAACTACTTCTACATCCCTTCTACAAGGAAGCAAAAACCATCGCCACTTACCTGTCTTTCCCTCATGAATTTCAGACAGCTAGACTCATTGAACAGGCTCAAAAAGATGGGAAGACACTCCTCATTCCCAAAACCTATCCACATGGAAAAATGGACTTTGTTCTATATGAACCAGAGAAACTCGAAAGAAATTCTTTTGGACTTCTTGAACCTCAAGGAGACTTCACAATCCTTGAACCCTCTCAGATTGACCTGATTCATGTTCCTGGTTTGGCTTTCAACACTTCTGGCTATCGGGTTGGCTATGGAGGTGGCTATTACGACCGCTACTTAGAGCGTTTCCCAGGTCATACTATTAGTACGATTTATCCATGTCAGATTCAGAATTTTCAACCTGAGCACTACGATATTCATGTTGAGGAGGTACTCATCTATGAAAGAAATTTTTGATCGTCGGTATCCTGTCACGAGCTTCTTTCTACTCGTGACAACCCTGGTTTTTATACTCATGTTTCTAACCAGTGGTTTCAACTATACCAGCGCAGCCACCTTGTATAAATTCGGAGCTGTGTATCCCCCTGCTATCAAGGCCATGCCTGAACAAATCTGGCGCTTATTCTCCGCAACCTTTGTCCACATTGGCTTGCAGCACTTTTTAGTCAATATGCTATCCCTCTACTTTTTGGGACGTCAGATGGAGCAAATCTTTGGCTCCAAACAGTTTTTCTTTATCTACCTTCTATCAGGTATGATGGGAAATCTCTTTGTCCTAGTTTTTAGTCCCAATGCTATTACTGCAGGTGCTTCAACTGCCCTCTACGGTATGTTTGCCTCAATTGTTGTTCTCCGATATGCTTCACGCAATCCCTATCTCCAACAACTTGGTCAATCCTACCTCTCCCTCTTAGTCATCAATCTAGTAGGTAGTATTTTAATGCCTGGTATCAGCCTTGCTGGGCATGTTGGGGGTGCTGTCGGGGGTGCATTACTGGCTATCGTCTTCCCAGTTCGAGGAGAACGAAAGATTTACAGCCCAGGCCAACGTGGTCTAGCAACCCTAGCCTTTATTGCTTTATCAGCTCTACTACTTTTTATCGGACTATTATAAGAACAAGAAAAACCATTGGAAGTTCTCAAATTGAGAAGTTCATTTCCAATGGTTTTTTTGAATCTATTTGAAAAATTGCTTAAAATCCATTATTGTCACTGAGTTCTTTGAACCAGTGCCCTGATTTTTTCAAGCGGCGTTCTTGTGTTTCTAAGTCAAGCTCGACCAAACCATAGCGGTTTTTATAGCTGTTGAGCCATGACCAGCAATCGATAAATGTCCAGATCAAGTAGCCTTTACAATTAGCACCGGCTTCAATGGCACGATGAAGTTCACGAAGGTGATCTTTGACAAAGTCAATACGATAATCATCCTGAATCATTCCATTTTCACGGAATTTATCTTCACCTTCAACGCCCATCCCATTCTCTGTCAACATCCACTCGATATTGCCATAGTTTTCCTTGATGTTTTGAGCGATATGGTAAATCCCTTGTTCATAGATTTCCCAGCCACGGTGCGGATTAATCTTACGACCAGGCATGACATAAGGTTCATAGAAATGTTCTGGTAAGAGCGGACTATCAGGATGCTTAGCAAAACGTGGCGCCATGACACGCAAGGGTTGATAGTAGTTGACTCCAAGAAAATCTACTGTATGTTCACGAATGAGGTTCAACTCCTCAGCCGTAGAATCTGGCAGCAAATCATGCTCAGCTAAAATTTCCACTAATTCTTCTGGATAAGTTCCCAAGACAGATGGATCTAGAAAAGATTGAGCTTGAAATAGATCAGCTATGCGTGCAGCTTTGACATCCGCAGGATGTTGACTACGTGGATATGCTGGTGTCAAGTTGAGGACAATCCCAATCTTAGAATCAGGCAAAACCTCATGACAAGCCTTAACCGCAAGACTACTAGCCAGTTGAGTGTTATAAGCTACCTGAACCGCAGCTTTGGCATCCACCTTATGTGGATAATGGGCATCATAGAAATAGCCAAACTCAACAGGAACGATAGGCTCATTGAAGGTAATCCATTGGTCCACCAAGTCTCCATAGGTCTCAAAACAGAAACGAGCATAGTCTTCATAAGCTTTGATGGTCGCCTTATTTTCCCAACCATCCCCATCTTCTTGAAGGGCAAAAGGCAGATCAAAGTGATAAAGATTGACTAAGAGACGGATTCCCTTGGCCTTAATAGCTTCAAAGACCTGACGGTAGAAAGCCACACCTTGAGGATTGACTTCTCCACGACCCTGTGGAAAAATACGAGACCACTGGATAGAAGTCCGGAAGGCTGTATGCCCTGTTTCTAACAATAGTTCGATATCTTTTTCCCAATTTTCATAAAAGGTCGATGTTTTGTCTGGTCCAATGCCATTGTAGTAGCGATTCGGCTCTACTTGGTACCAATAATCCCAGAGATTATCTCCCTTGCCGTCACCAGGCACTCGCCCTTCTGTCTGTGGCCCAGAAGTTGAGGAACCCCAGACAAAATCCTTTGGAAATTTTAGCATAGCTCTACCTCTTTATTTACTCTTTTTATGTTTATTTTATCTCATTATAGAGAAAAAACAAGCCAAAAACTAGTTACATTTTTGTCTTGTTTTTCTTCTGATTATAGATTTTATTTATTTGTTAGGATTTCAAGGGTTTCAAGCAAGCTATCTGCGTGAACTTCGATAGTATCTCCAGTAGCCTTAATCTTAACTTCTACGATACCATCAGCTGCTTTTTTACCGACAGTGATACGGATTGGAAGACCAATCAAGTCGCTATCGCTAAATTTAACACCGACACGTTCGTTACGGTCATCCGTCAAGACTTCGTAGCCTTTATTGACCAAAGCTTCTTCGATACGATCTGTCAATGCAAGACTTGCTTCATCCTTGACATTAACTGGAATCAAATGTACATCAAATGGTGCCAATTCTTTAGGGAAGTTGATTCCCCAAGCGTAACGGTATTCACCTTTTGGAGTTTTGTTAACAAAGAGGCGAGCGTGTTGCTCCATAACTGCTGAAAGGAGACGACTAACACCGATACCATAACATCCCATGATGATTGGAACTGCACGACCGTTTTCGTCCAAGACATCTGCTCCCATACTTGCTGAGTAGCGAGTTCCGAGTTTAAAGATGTGACCAATTTCGATACCACGCGCAAAGTTGAGCACACCTTGTCCATCTGGAGAGATTTCACCCTCACGAACTTCACGGATATCAACATACTCAGCAGTGAAGTCACGACCAGGGTTCACACCAGTTAAGTGGTAACCATCTTCGTTAGCACCTACAACAGCATTGCGACTATCTTGCACCTTGCGGTCTGCGATAATCTTGACATTTTCTGGAAGATTGACTGGGCCAAGTGAACCAAAGTCCGCTCCCAATAATTCTTTCACTTCCGCTTCGGTTGCAGGTTCTAAGAAGTCTGCACCAAGGTAGTTTTTCAATTTGACTTCATTGAGTTGGTCATTGCCAACGAGTAGGGCAACAACTGGCTCCTCGTCTGCGATATAAACCAAGGTCTTGATTGTTTGCTCTTCAGAGACATTCAAGAAAGCAGCAACTTCATCAATCGATTTGACACCTGGTGTTTCCACACGTGCTACTTGGTCTTCAGTCACAACACGGTTGCTTGGTTTGTAGGCGTTTGTTGCCATTTCCAAGTTAGCTGCATAGCTTGACTCACTTGAGTAGGCAATAGTATCTTCACCAGAAACCATCCATTTGAGCAATTCTGCCTTGATTTCTTTCTGTACATCTACAGGAATCTCATCAAATGATGCGACAGACTTGTCTAAAACAACCCAACGGTCAAGGTCTGTACGAGCAGGTGTGATGGCCATAAACTCTTGGCTATCCTTACCACCCATGGCTCCACCATCACCGATGATTGCTTTGAAGTCTAAACCACTACGAGTGAAGATACGCTCGTAAGCTGCCTTGTACTCATCATAGGTTACATCCAAGCTATCGTAGTTAGCGTGGAAGCTATAACCATCTTTCATGATAAATTCACGCGTACGAAGAAGTCCATTACGTGGACGTTTTTCATCACGATACTTAGGCTGGATTTGGTACAAGTTCAAAGGCAATTGCTTGTATGACTTGACAGAATCACGGACAATAGCCGTAAAAGTTTCTTCGTGAGTTGGACCCAAGATAAAGTCTGACTTCTCACGATTTTTCAATTTGTACAAGTCTTCACCGTAGGTTTCATAACGGCCAGATTCACGCCAAAGGTCAGCACTGAGAAGGGCAGGAGCCAACATTTCAACAGCACCCATCTTATCAAACTCTTGACGCATGATGTTCTTGGCTTTTTCGATAACACGGTTAGCAAGTGGCAGGTAAGAGTAGACTCCTGCTGATACTTGACGAACATAACCAGCACGCAACATAAGGGCGTGGCTGATAACTTGAGCATCGCTTGGCATTTCGCGAAGCGTTGGAATAAGCATTTTACTTTGTTTCATATTTTTCCTCTAATTCTTAAAAGAAGGTACGCATGATGTCGTTCCAAGTCACGGCGATCATCAAGACAACCATAATCACAACTCCAACTAGAGTAACATAGGTTTCAATTTCTTGTTTCAGCGGTTTACGGCGAATGGCTTCGATGATGTTGAGCACGATTTTTCCACCGTCTAGTGCCGGGATAGGAATCAAGTTAAAAATCCCGATATTGATGGAAATCATAGCCAAGAAGAACAAGACATTCTCAAGACCATTTTTAGCAGCATCACTACTTGCCTTAAAGATAGCAACAGGTCCACCCAATTTATTCAAGTCAGGCTGAAAAATCAAGCTCTTCAAGGCATTGAGAATGCGCAAGGCCGAGTCAGCCGCACTAGTAAATCCACCTACAAACATAGACCAGATATCTGATTTGAGTCTCGGTTGAACACCTAGAATATAGCGACCTTGGTTTTCCTCAGGGGTCACACTGACTTGTTTTTCAGTTCCATTTTCAGAGACTGTTACATCCAATACCGGTGCTGTTTTGTCTTTGGTCTCTGCTTCAACAGCCTGAATCAAATCTTGCCAGTTACTAATTTCGTGTGAACCGACTTTAGTGATTTGTGCTGTATTTTCAACACCGGCCTTAGCTAATGCACTGTTGGGAATAATACTGAAGTTATTCGTTTGCGTATCACGAACGCCACCTTGCATGAAAATTAAAATCCAAAAGACAATGATTCCCAAGATAAAGTTGTTCATCGGCCCGGCAAAGTTAGTAATCAATTTACCCCAGACAGTCGCATTCTGATATTGAACATCTAGCGGAGCGATACGAACTTCCGTCCCATCAGCTTCCACGATAGTTGCATCATGGTCTACAGAGAAAGTTTTTTCCTCTTCCAAAACCAGACCTGTGATAAAGAGCTTATCCTCAAAGTCGAACTGGGTTACCTGCATAGGAAGAGCCGTTTGGTCAACCTTCTTACCAGAAAGATTGATGCGCTTAACCTTGCCATCTTCAGCCAAAGTCAAACTAACAGGAGTTCCTGTCTTTATCTCTGTAGTATCCTCACTCCAACCTGCCATGCGGACATAACCACCAAGCGGTAGGAGACGAATCGTGTAAGCAGTCCCGTCTTTCCCGATATGGGCAAAGATTTTCGGACCCATACCAATGGCAAATTCACGAACCAGAATTCCAGACTTCTTAGCAAAGTAGAAATGGCCGAACTCGTGAACCACCACGATAATTCCAAAAACAAGGATAAAGGTTAATAATCCTAACATTTAATATTTGTTCACCTTTCCTTAAAATAAGCCGAAGAGGTGCATAATAGGGAAAACGGCTAACATAGAGTCAAAACGATCCAACACCCCACCATGTCCAGGGATAAATTTCCCCGAATCCTTGACTCCAAAATGGCGTTTCATAGCACTCTCAATCAAGTCACCCAACTGACCTGCAATACTAAAGAAAATAGCAAAGAGCGTCATTTTGTAAATGCCGTAAGGAAGAGCAACTGTACTATCCACTAACATAAAGATAATCGTGACAAGCATGGCAGCGATAATTCCACCAAAAGCTCCCTCGATTGATTTGTTCGGAGAGACTCTCGGAGCCAATCTTCTCTTTCCGAAATTCATTCCTACGAGATAAGCCCCACTATCTGTCGCCCATACGATACAGAGGGCCAAGAGTGCTTTATCCAAGCCAGCGATTCGAGCATCGACTAAAGCGTTGAATCCAAAACCAACATAGAAGCTCATAGCAATTGGGAAGGCGGCATCCTCAATCGTGTAATTCTTGCTAAAAACAGTGCAACCCAACATGATAAAAATCACAACACCGTATGCGACAACATTCCCATCTACAGGTAAAAAGGTCAGATAGTTTTCTAGGGGGATTGTCAGTGCAAAAGTTGCTAACAAGGTCAGCAAGCCCTCAGGTGTCATGGTGTTTAACCCTTTCATCTGAAGCAATTCGTGCACCCCTAGCATAGCTAGAAGTCCCATAGCAATCTGTAACCAAAGCCCACCAATCACCAAGAGTGGGATAAAGATTGCTAATGCCAGAGCGGCAAATATAGTCCTCTTTATTAAGTCCTTTTTCATAATTTTCCTATACTCCTCCAAATCGACGATTGCGGCGGTTAAACTCTGCAATAGCCTCCTTCAAGGCTTCCTCATCAAAGTCAGGCCACAAAACATCTGTGAAATAAAGTTCACTATAAGCTGCTTGCCAAGGCAAGAAATTGCTCAAACGAAGCTCGCCACTAGTTCGGATAATTAAGTCCGGGTCGCGCAACGTTTTCGGCAAATGTCCAGTGAAGAGGTACTCCCCAATCAACTCTTCTGTAATATCGCCTGGATTCACCTTAGCATCCAAAACATCCTGCGCAATCAACTTGACCGCTTGTGTAATCTCAGCTCGTCCACCGTAATTAAGGGCAAAGTTAAGAATCAAACCAGTATTCAACTTGGTCAACTCTTCTGCCTTTTTCAAAGCTTCAAAAGTCTGTTTAGGTAAACGATCAGTTTCCCCAATCATTTGAATCTTCATGTTCTTTTGGTGCAATTCGGGGACATACTTATCATAAAATTCAACAGGCAAGTTCATGATAAACTTGACTTCCTGGTCTGGACGTGTCCAATTTTCAGTAGAGAAGGCATAGACAGTCATAGCCTTGACACCCATATCACTAGCAGCAATGGCTACCGTTCTCAGAGCATCCATCCCAGCCTTATGCCCAAAGACACGTGGCTGCATCCGTTTTTTAGCCCAACGACCATTGCCATCCATGATAACTCCGATATGTGCTGGGACCACTGCTGGTGTTTCTGTAACTTTATCTTTTTTTAAAAATCCAAACATGATTGTATTCCTATTCAAAAATCTATCGTTTCATTATACCATATTTTTCGCTTTTCTTCTATCATATTCTCTTATTCTAGGGCGGAATTCCCTATAGGACTCCTATCTTTCTAAACTAACAAGCCTTGCATTTCCCAAAGAAAGTTGATACAATAAAAACATAAAGATTAGTCCTTGTTCAATCACAGGGGTTTTTTATTGAAAGGATCTTATCATGTCAAAAAAGCTACAACGTAAAAAACAATTAAGAAACAGCCTTCGTCGCTCAGGTGCACTTTCAAATGCTGTAAACAAGGTTGTCGAAGAAACAAAAAAAGTTGTGAAGCATGCTGAAAAAGCAGCAAGTGAGGCAGGAAAAGCTGTCTCTAAGCAAGTAGAAAAAGCTGTAGAAGCAACTAAAGAGCAAGCCCACAAGCTTACAACTTCTGTTGAAGATTTCGCAGCTGACCTAGGCGGACTTCCACTTGACCGTGCTAAAACTTTCTACGATGAAGGGATCAAGTCTGCTGCTGACTTCAAAAACTGGACAGAAAAAGAACTCCTTGCCTTGAAAGGAATCGGTCCAGCTACTATCAAGAAATTAAAAGAAAACGGCATCAAGTTCAAGTAATCTTTCTTGTCCCTTGCATTTCCGTGAAAAACTTGTTAAAATAAAGCCATTAGAGGTGTTTTGAGTCCCACATTTTACAGGAAGTGGCGGTGCTGAGAAGTCCACAAATGTGTCAAAACTGGTTGCTAGTGAGTTGAAATTAAAAATTGAAATATAAATCTTTTTGTTTCCTTTTAGGACTAGGCAGCGAGTTGCAGGCTGTACTCAAGTACGCCAAGACGAGCTAACGACGTCATAAAAGAGAAACAAGAAGATTAAAGATGCGGGCTCTGCCCGAAATTGGGTGGTACCGCGGATAAACACATTCGTCCCTGTCAGATTGATGACAGGGGCGATTTTTTTGTAGAAAGCGAGGTAGAAGGATGACAAGAGCTGAACTGCCAGAACGAATAGAGACTGACCGACTTGTCTTACGAGTCCGTACCGTGGCTGATGCCGAGGATATCCATGCCTACGCTAGTCTGCCAGAAGTCTCTTATCCAGCGGGCTTTCCGCCCGTTAAGACCTTGGAAGATGAGATTTATTATCTAGAGCATATCCTTCCTGAACGCAATCAAAAGGAAAATCTTCCAGTTGGTTATGGAATTGTTGTTAAAGGGACTGATAGGGTTATCGGTTCTGTTGACTTCAATCACCGCCACGAAGACGATGTGCTGGAGATTGGCTATACCTTGCACCCAGACTATTGGGGTCGAGGTTATGTGCCAGAAGCAGCACGTTCCTTGATTGATTTAGCTTTTAAAGAACTAAACCTACACAAGATTGAATTGTCTTGCTTTAGCTACAATGTCCAAAGTCAACGAGTCGCTGAGAAACTTGGTTTTACCCTTGAAGCTCGCATAAGGGATCGCAAAGATGCCCAAGGCAACCGCTGTGATGATTTGAGGTATGGCTTGCTGAAGAGTGAGTGGGAGGCGGATTGATGCATGTTTTCATCATTGGAGCTCCAGCCTCAGGTAAAATGACCATTGGTCAGGAACTTTCGAAACTCACCGGTGCGACTCTCTTTTTCAACCATCAACCAATTGATTTCGCACTCGAAATTTATCAGGATTTTACGGAAGAAATGTGGGAATTTGTTCGTAGCGTTAACTTTTCTTTTCTTGGAACAAGCGCCAGGAATCATCGGTCGGTGATTTTAACAGATGTAATTGACTTTTCAAATCAATATCGTCTGATGTATTTGAAGAATATTCAAGATTTATTAAATGAGTATCATCAAGAGATTCTCTTTGTTGAATTAGAAACGTCTCTTGAGGAGCGCTTACGTCGCAATCGGACGGAGAATCGGTTGAAATACAAACCCTTGAAACGGAATTTTGAGATATCTGAAAGAGAAATTTTAGAGACTGATAAAACAAATCAACTTAATTCTCAAAAGCAACCGAGTGGTCTTCACTACTACCTTAAAATTGATAATACGAATCTGTCTGCAGAAGAAGTCGCAAAGCAGATTCAAGAAAAAATGAAAACAATAGAGAAAGGACACACACATGTCTAAAGAACTTTCACCTAAATACAATCCAGCCGAGGTTGAGGCTGGTCGTTACCAAAAATGGCTTGACGCGGATGTTTTCAAGCCTTCAGGCGATCAAAAGGCTAAGCCTTATTCGATCGTGATTCCACCACCAAACGTTACAGGGAAACTCCACCTTGGTCACGCTTGGGATACAACTTTGCAAGATATCATCATCCGTCAAAAACGCATGCAAGGCTTTGATACTCTTTGGCTTCCAGGGATGGACCACGCGGGTATTGCGACTCAGGCTAAGGTTGAGGAGCGCTTGCGTGGTGAGGGCATTACACGTTATGACCTCGGTCGTGAAAAATTCCTCGAAAAGGTTTGGGAATGGAAAGACGAATATGCCACTACTATCAAGGAACAATGGGGCAAGATGGGGCTTTCTGTAGACTACTCTCGTGAGCGTTTCACGCTTGACGAAGGTTTGTCAAAAGCCGTTCGTAAGGTCTTTGTCGAACTTTACAAGAAAGGTTGGATCTACCGTGGTGAGTTTATCATCAACTGGGACCCAGCAGCTCGCACTGCCCTTTCTGATATCGAGGTGATCCACAAGGATGTGGAAGGTGCCTTCTACCACATGAACTACATGCTGGAAGATGGTTCACGCGCTCTTGAAGTGGCGACAACTCGTCCTGAGACCATGTTTGGGGACGTTGCTGTTGCGGTCAATCCAGAAGACCCACGCTACAAGGACTTGATCGGTAAAAACGTCATCCTTCCAATCGCTAATAAATTAATCCCAATCGTTGGAGATGAGCACGCAGATCCTGAGTTTGGTACTGGTGTCGTGAAAATCACGCCTGCCCATGATCCAAACGACTTCTTGGTTGGTCAACGCCATAACTTGCCACAAGTCAATGTCATGAACGACGACGGAACTATGAACGACTTGGCTTTCGAATTTGCAGGCATGGACCGTTTTGAAGCTCGTAAGGCAGTCGTTGCTAAATTGGAAGAAATCGGTGCCCTTGTTAAAATCGAAAAACGTGTCCACAGTGTTGGTCACTCAGAGCGTACAGGTGTTGTGGTTGAGCCACGCTTGTCTACTCAATGGTTCGTCAAGATGGACCAATTGGCTAAGAATGCCATTGCCAACCAAGACACAGACGACAAGGTAGAATTCTACCCACCTCGTTTCAACGATACCTTCCTCCAATGGATGGAAAATGTCCACGACTGGGTTATCTCTCGTCAGCTCTGGTGGGGGCACCAAATCCCTGCTTGGTACAATGCTGAGGGTGAAATATATGTCGGCGAAGAAGCGCCAGAAGGTGACGGTTGGACTCAAGACGAAGACGTCTTGGATACGTGGTTCAGTTCTGCTCTTTGGCCATTCTCAACCATGGGCTGGCCTGATGTCGACTCAGAAGACTTCAAACGTTATTATCCAACATCAACTTTGGTGACTGGTTATGATATTATTCCGTTTTGGGTGTCTCGGATGATTTTCCAAGGTTTGGAATTTACTGGCAAGTCACCATTCAAAAATGCCTTGATTCATGGTCTCATTCGTGATGAGCAAGGACGCAAGATGTCGAAATCTCTCGGTAATGGGATTGATCCAATGGATGTTATTGATAAGTACGGAACAGATAGCCTTCGTTGGTTCCTTTCAAACGGTTCTGCACCAGGGCAAGACGTGCGCTTCTCTTACGAGAAAATGGATGCGTCATGGAACTTCATTAACAAAATCTGGAACATCTCTCGCTACATCCTCATGAACAATGAAGGCTTGACCCTCGAGCAAGCAACTGCCAATGTCGAAAAAGTTGTCAACAAGGAAGCTGGAAATGTCACTGACCGCTGGATTCTCCACAACCTCAATGAAACGATCGGCAAAGTTACTGAAAACTTTGACAAGTTTGAGTTTGGTGTAGCTGGACACATCCTCTACAACTTCATCTGGGACGAGTTTGCGGACTGGTATGTTGAGTTGACCAAGGAAGTCCTTTATAGCGATAACGAAGATGAAAAAGTCATCACACGTTCTGTTCTCCTTTACACCTTGGACAAGATCCTTCGTCTCCTTCACCCAATCATGCCATTCGTGACAGAGGAAATCTTTGGACAAATCTCAGAAGGCTCTATCGTCACAGCAGAATATCCAACTGTTAACCCAGCCTTTGAAGACCTTGCAGCTCACACAGGTGTAGAAAGCCTCAAAGACTTAATCCGTGCTGTTCGTAATGCGCGTGCGGAAGTAAACGTAGCTCCAAGCAAGCCTATTACCATCCTTGTTAAGACAAGCGATAGCGACTTGGAAGCCTTCTTTAACAGTAATGTCAACTACATCAAACGATTCACAAATCCAGAACACCTAGAAATCGCGTCAACCATCCCTGCACCTGAACTCGCTATGTCAAGCGTCATCACAGGAGCAGAAATCTACTTGCCTCTCGCAGACCTCCTCAATGTCGAAGAAGAACTAGCTCGCCTCGACAAGGAATTAGCTAAATGGCAAAAAGAATTGGACATGGTCGGTAAGAAGCTCTCTAACGAACGCTTCGTAGCCAATGCCAAACCAGAAGTCGTCCAAAAAGAACGCGACAAACAAGCCGACTACCAAGCGAAATACGATGCGACAGTCGCACGTATTGATGAGATGAAGAAGTTGGTTTAGGGCATCGTAATTGACATTAGTTAGGGTATATAGGAAAATAAGATATGATAAAAATTTCTCAAATAAAAATTAGTAATTTTAGATCATTTACTAATAAAGAAAATATTATTAAGGAACTTGATGTTTTAAATATTTTTGCGGGTCGCAATAATGTTGGAAAAACAAACGTTTTAAGAGCTATTAATTTGTTTTTTAACCCAAAATCCTACAATCCAAGTATTGATAGAAATGCTATTAAGGAAATTACTAAAGGGGCAAGTAAAGATCCTGTTATTACAGTAGACTTTATTGATGATGAATTAGAAATTGGTATAGAAAGTAAGTATCAGATTTATTGTAATCTAAATAAAGAAGAGGCTGAAATCTACAAGACTAATTCAAAACATGCAAAACTAAACTCGAGTAGCAAAATAAAAAAATATCTAAATACTAAATTTAAATGTGTGTATCTAAGTACAACAGACCAAGACTTGTCAAGTCAGGCATTTTCTTTGCTAAATGATATGGTACTAGAGTATTTTAAGAAAAAACATAAAAAAATTAAACAAACTGTAGAAGAGTTTGAAAGACAATATGATTTGTTATTGGGGACTTTTAAAGAACATATTAATGATATAGAGTCGGATTTAGATAACGAGTTTGAATTATTTAGAGAAAATCATATTGAAATAAAGCCAAAGTTAGTAATTGATGATAAAGCAAAGATTACGGAATTTTTATTGAAGAATATTTCTTTGAAGCTAGATGATGATTATGCTCAAATTATTGATGCTAAAGGAGCAGGGGTACAACGGACATCTGTTATTTTATTAACATTCTTTTTATTAAACGAGATTTTTCAAAAACATAATAAAATAATTTTATTAGATGAACCTGAAGCATTTTTATATCCACTTTTGACAACGGGTTTAAAAGATTCAATTTTAGAACTAGTGAATAATGAAAATAATAAGTCTCAGTTATTCATAACTACTCACTCAAGAGAATTTTTAAAGGAAGTGAATAATCCTATCTTTAGATTTTATAACATTAGTCAGAGTAAAAGAGAACAATCTTATCAACGAAGTAAGAA
This sequence comes from Streptococcus sp. HMSC062D07, assembly GCF_001814215.1. Lineage (NCBI taxonomy): Bacteria > Bacillati > Bacillota > Bacilli > Lactobacillales > Streptococcaceae > Streptococcus > Streptococcus sp. HMSC062D07. The sequence continues at coordinate 70,817 of NZ_KV815334.1, read as the reverse complement.
TGAATTTGATATTGTGAAAAATTCTGTAGTTAGTAAGTTCACTAATGAGATAAAAAATCAAGTGTTAAAAAATTATGGTTTATTAGATGAAGTCGATGATCATAGCGAAATTATAATATGTGAAGGGAAGACGGATAAAAATTATATTGAATATATATTAGATTCGAAACCTTACAGACCGCAAATAAGATATGAGAAATATCAGAATGATGAAGCTGATTTAAGTTTTGATTTTATTGCAAAAGGAACAGAATCAGTCTTACCAATCTTGTTATATCTGGATAAAGTAAGTCAGGTTCATAGAAAAATTTTTATTTTACTAGATGGTGATGAAGCGGGCAAAAAGGCGAAAAAAAAGATAAATAAAGATAAAGGGAAATTTAAAAATTTTGAAATAGAAGTTTATATTCTTGACAACAATAAAGAAATTGAAGATATGGTATTTGATGAAAGTCTTCTGATTGAAACATTAAAAAAAACTTCCAGAGATTTTCTTGAAAGAGAGCAAGAATTTGTTAAGTTTTTATCTAGTAAACGTGAAAAGGGAAATCTGATAGATTTAACTAAAGAATTTATCTCCTATCACAATATACATTATCCAGAAGGGGAAATGAAAAGTGAACTGTCTCAAAATATAGATCGAAACAGAATGAATAAAGAGTGGCTTTTAGAAAAAGTTAATTCATTTTTCTATTCTGATGAGGTGTTTTAATAATGGAAAAAGTCCGTTTAAAACCAATTTTAAAATGGGCGGGAGGCAAAAGACAGTTACTAGATGTAATTAGAGAACATTTACCTACTGATATTACTGTCTATGTTGAGCCTTTTCTGGGTGGCGGTGCTGTTCTATTTGACTTACAGCCTCAGCGTGCAATTATCAATGATTACAATTCAGAATTAATGAATGTTTATAAAGTTGTAAAAGAAGATCCTCAAGCTCTCATTGATTCTCTTTATAATCACAAAATTAATAATTCGCAAGACTATTTTTACAATATTCGAGAATTAGATAGATTGGAATCTTTTAGTAACTTAACGGCTGTCGAAAGAGCTTCTCGAATTATTTACCTAAACAAGACATGCTATAATGGTCTATTTAGAGTGAATCAACTGGGTCAATTTAATACCCCATATGGCAGACATAAGAATCCGCAAATAATAAATGAGGAAATGATTAGTGATATTTCTTATTACTTTAATACAGCTAATTTGAAAATGATGACAGGAGATTACAAGTTAGCATTAAAGTATTTAAGGAAAGGGAGTTTTGTGTATTTTGACCCTCCTTATTTACCGCTCAATTCCTCGTCATTCACTGGATACACAGAATTAGGATTTCCGATCGAAAAACAAAGAGAGTTAAGAGATATTTGTATTAAACTTCATAAAAGAGGAATTAGATTTTTAGTATCTAACTCATTTACTGATGAAATTTTGGATTTATATAGTGATGATAGTATATTTAAAATAAAAAAAATTAATGTCCCTAGAAAAATTAATAGAAATGGATCTTGTCGAGTTCCAGCGAGCGAATTAATTATTTATAATTACGACATATAATTGTCAGTTTATCATTTAAATATTTCGTTTCACGAGATATGTCTATAATATGACAAAAGATAAATTTTTAGAAAGCAGGTTACTACATGACAAATTCTGTAAGTTCGAACCGACCTGAGAAGTACAACATTGCAGCTTTCTTCTCAGGTGTTGGGGGAATTGAGTTGGGATTTGAACAGACCAACGAGTTCAGAGTGGTGTATGCCAATGAATTTGATAAGTATGCACGTCAGACTTATCAGTTAAACCATCCAGATACATATTTGGATGGTCGTGATATTCACGATGTTCAGCCAGAGGACATTCCAGCTGAGCGCGTGGATGTGATTATGGGAGGTTTCCCTTGCCAGGCCTTTAGTATTGCGGGTTATCGTAAGGGCTTTGATGATGATCGTGGTGACCTTTTCTTCGAATTGCTTCGCATGATTGAGGGGCGTAAACCTCGTGCCATCTTCATCGAAAACGTCAAGAATATGGTCGGTCATGACCATGGCAACACCTTCAAGGTTATTCGTGAAGCCTTGACTGAGAACAACTACTTTATTAAGTGGAAGGTTCTCAACGGGAAAGACTACGGAAATATCCCACAAAACCGTGAGCGGATTTACATTGTCGGTTTTGACACCAAGGAAGCTTATGATTTGTTTGAATTTCCAGAGGAAATCAAGCTCACGACTTCTCTTCAAGATGTCATTAACTTCGGCGATCAGCTTGATGAGGTCTACTATTACCGTGAAGGCAAGCAAAATTTCTATGACCAGTTGAAGTTTGAAGTCACCAGTCAAGATACAGTTTACCAGTGGCGCCGTCAGTATGTCCGTGAAAATAAAAACGGAGTTGTTCCTACTTTGACAGCAAATATGGGAACAGGTGGACACAATGTTCCATTGATCCTGACAGACAGCGGTGAGATTCGTAAGCTGACACCGAAAGAAACCTTTAATGTACAAGGCTACCCTAAATCCTTTAAAATCCCAGAAGGGGTTTCTAACGGTCAGCTATACAAGCAAGCAGGAAATAGCGTAGTTGTTCCTGTGATTAAACGCATCGCGGAAAATGTTGCTAAGGCCTTAAATGAAAGCCAAGGGCAATCTCAACTTGACCGTTCAGGAAAATTCGCCATTATCTACACTAAGATGAACGGTCAATTTGAAGGACAATCCTATGTCAAGGAATTTGTGGATAGCTATGACCAAGCTCTTGAAAAAATCAAGGCTTATGACGATGGTTTAGCCGTTTTGTCAGATGAAGAGTATTTGAGACTTGTTAAAAAACAAGGCAAACTCGAATTTTACAGTATTAATTAACGAATATATAAGAGGATTAGTGAAAAACTAATCTTCTTTTGATATACTGAAAATAGAAAAGAGGGTGCTTATGTGGGAACATCTAAAATCTGAACAAAAAGAAAAATACAAAACCTTAATTACTAACTTCGCTAGTTTGAGCCAAGCTTTCTCTCAAAAGGCAGAATCCGAAGACGAGGGACAAACAGAGAATTATGTGGCTCCGATTGTTAACTCCAAATTTCAGGAGACTGTTTTCCAGAAGGCTTTTAATGCCGTAGGGGAAGATATCGCCAATACTTCCTATGATGCTTCTGTCGTTGTGGATGAAAATCATAAATACCTAGTGGGTATCAAGTCTTTTGGAATTAATTCTGGAGACCAAAAAATCGCTCAGTTTAAAAAAGATTCTCAATCTTGGACGGATTTGTTGGGTGATATCAAGTTTCATGCAGATATTGCTGCCGATAAAGAGTCAGCAGACAAGGAAAACTATCAGCGCTATGAAGAGTTGGCACGAAAGATTGCGACTCTTAGAAATCAGAGAATCGAGTCCTCTAAGGCACAAATCAAGGGTTTCAACTCGGATTCGATCAACGTTGAAGCTGTTTATCACGTTCTGATGCCAACACCGAAGGGAGAAAATCCTAAAATTTTTGTTGGGGAGACGACTTATTTACCAGTCGATATTGATAATCTGGTCATTGAGGGCTCTACCACCAAAAACAATCCAACTAACTTTCGTTTTACAGATGGACAACACCACTACAAGTATACCGCGGCTGACAGCCAGCTTCACATGACTTTTAATAATAAAGACATTGTGGTAGACACTTGGGATGTTCATTACATCGAAGATCCTTTTTCTCTCTTTGAAAATCTTCATTTACTAACAGCTGAAAAGGAACAATCCGATATCTTAGAAACAGTGTCTTGGGTTATCACAGACAAACATGGAAATGTGGAAGAAAACTCTGGTTTCAATGCCTTTAATGGTGGTTCAAAATTAGCCAAAAAAGATCGTCTGCCACGGATTTTAAAGATTCAGGATAAATTTAAGGACAGTTTAGCTCCAGAAGAACTAGCTTTTGTGACCTTCTCTCTTGAAGAAATCCTCTTGAAGAAATGGACCAGCAGGGAAGAAAAAGCTAAGATGAAGGCTATTCGTGAGGACTTGATTAACTTTGCTCACAATACTGGCAATGAAAAACTCATTAAAGAAATCGAACAATTAGTGTATCGTCCAGTTAGTGAAGTTTACATTCCTCTACCCGACTCCAAGAATTTCCACGATGAAAGACCTGATTTCTTTGGTCCTGGATTTGGGACTTTTGAACCCGGCACTAAAAAACTAGCTCTACCAAAAGAGGAAAGAACTTTTAAATTACGTTTCTTATCTTCTGGTGATGTCATCAATGCCTATATCAACCAAGAAGCTGGCAAGGCGATTCAGTCAACTGATAAGCAAGAAATCCTTGGAAATTGGATCTTGCGTGGTGTTTTCCAGTTGAAAGAACGAGAAGTATTGACAGGCCAACGACTCAATGAACTAGAAATCAACGGTATTCGATTGACCAAATTTACAAATGGCGAAATCGGGATTGAATTCATCTGGATTGATACCGAAACCCCACCTAGCGATGCCATCGGCTGGGTAGCAAAATAGACTTGAATAATACAAAAAATCTCTTAGATTCATTTCTAAGAGATTTTTTTCTTTCTCTCCCCTCACAACCAGCCTTCTTCTTCGGCAGTTTTGGCTGCTTCGGTTCGGTTGCTGGCGCCTAGTTTGGAGAGGATGTTGGTCATGTAATTACGGACGGTGCCGTTTGAGAGGTAGAGCTTGTCAGCAATTTCTTGGTTGGAGAGGCCCTGAGCAACTCCATGTAGAACAGCGACTTCTTGCTCGGTCAAGGGATTGGGATGGGTCATCATGACCTCCATGAGCTCTGGAGAATATTCCTTGCGTCCCTCTAACACCGTATGTAGGGTTTGCATGAGCTCAGCGATGCTCCGTTCTTTCAAGACATAGGCATCGACTCCTGCTTTGACCGCTCGTTCAAAATAACCTGGCCGTTTAAAGGTCGTAACGATAACCACCTTGGTTTCAGGCACTTCTTGTTTGATCCACTCAAGTGCTTCTAGTCCCGTCTTTACTGGCATTTCGACGTCAAGGATGGCAATATCGACTGCTTCTTTCTCCAAAACCTCGATAGCCTCGGCTCCATTTTTCGCCTGCAGAACAGTCTCCACATCTGGTTGAAAACTTAAGAGCTGGCACATGGCGTCTCTCAGCATACTTTGATCTTCTGCGACTAATACTTTCATCTACTTTCTCTCCTTATAAGGCAGATGCACGCGCACCTCTGTTGGATGTTTCAAACTGACTAGCTCTACTTGACCTGAAAAGGCTGCTGCACGGTCACGGACTGTATGGAGTTCATTTCCTTTTACAGTTGCAAAACCTTTCCCGTCATCTCTAACTGTCAGGACCAATTCCTGATCTGTACGTTCCAGTTTTAGATAGGCTTTTTCAGCTCTGGCATGCTTGATAATATTGGTCGCCAGTTCTAGCAAAATCATGGCAGCTGTCGACTCTACATCCTGGGTCAAGCTAGCCTTGTCCAACTGATTATCAACCTCAACCTCAATCCCAGCAATCTCTAGCATCTTTTTGACAGTCTCAAGCTCTGAAGCTAGGGTCCGTGATTTCAGATTTTCCACAATGGTTCGCACTTCATTCATGGAATCCTTGCTGATCTGGTGAATTTCTTTTAATTCCTTTTCCACCTGTGGATAAGCCTCCATCTGAAACAACTGCAAGGCTAAATCTGTCTTGACACTGAGCATAGCAAAGGTATGTCCCAGACTATCATGCAAATCCTGACCGATACGACTACGTTCATTTTCAGCAAGCAATAGATTTATCTGGGCATTTTGCTTAGCCTGAGCTTCTTTCAAATCCTCGACAATGCGAATCCGAACCAAGCCCAATGTCATCAAATCGACAAAAGTAAGAATCCCAAGCTCAAAGGCTACAGCCTCAGTTTCGACTGACTGAAACATCATGAGTTGTCCAACAACAAGAACTTGAGCAAGGAGAAAAGTCCAGACATGCAGAGAACGAAGACTCCGCACCCTGAAATGATAAATTAAGAGATTAGAAAGGTAAAAGAAAAACCAGATATAATTAACAGCAACAAAGGCAGTATAACCAACTACATAAGTCAGCATGATCCCCCAGAAAAGCCAAGATAGGCGCTGGCTCTTGGTTGTTAAAATACCCAAATACGCCACTACAAATAGAATATCAATCAATAAATGCCAGACAGAAAGCCACCCAGTCACTACAGGTAGGATGGGGAAAATCATAAAAATTAAACTGACCCAAAACATATAGTGTATGCTTTTTAGTCTTTCAAGCATTAAGCATTCTCCTTATGACCTTGAAGGTAAATAGTCAAACCAAATAAAACTGCTGAAAAAACAAGTAGATAAATTGTGGCTGATAAATTGATGCCACCCTCGTTTAAGAAGGTCTTGATCAATTCCATCAACTGATAGCTTGGTAGACGCTTCCCGATTGCTTGCATCCAGTCTGGAAATAAAGAGACAGGCATCCAGAGTCCGCCTAACACAGCCAAGCCAAAGTAAAGAAGATTGCCTACGACAGACATCAACTGACTGGACGGCAAGAGAGTCAAGGTCAAGCCAAGTGCTACAAAGGCAACACTTCCTACTATCAGCAAGAGCGCAGCCCCAATCCAGTTTCCAAGAGACATATCCACACCTCTTACAAAATGCCCAACTGAGAAAACAACCAGAATTGAAACCAAATAATCAACTATCATACTTGTTATCTTTGATAGATAATATTCTACCATATTTACTGGAGTATGGCGTAATGTTTTCTGCCAGTTGTTGATTTTATCGGTATGTAAAACAACTGGGAATGAAAAGATAGCTGTCGACATCATGGAAAAGGCCGTCATGGAGATGAGGTAGTCGCGCATAAAATTAACTGGTCCATCTGGTGTATCCTGGTACATGCCTGAAAAGAATAGATAGAAGGCTGTCGGCATCCCTACGGATAATAGATAATAGACTAGTTGTCGTTTGGTCAATAGAAATTCTATCTTGTTTAGTGCGATCAATCGTTTCATCTTAGTCATCTCCCTTTTGTGTTTCTTCAAAAATTGTATCCAGCAAGCTACGGTTATTGACTTCAATTTCTTGAATCCTACATCCTGCTTGCACTAACAGTTGCCAAAAAGCATCCGCTTCACGTGTAACTACTTGCAAAGCATCTTGTTTTTGTGACCAGTTTTCAACCAAGTTAGACTGTTCGACAACTTCCTTGTAAGCCAGAGGTAGGATAAAGTGCTTTTCAATCTCCTCACTGCGCATGGCTAGAGGTGTTGTATCACGAATCAACTCTCCCTTATTTAAGACCAAAATTCGGTCCGCTGTATGCTCTACTTCCTCAATATAATGGGACGAATAGAGAATGGTAACTCCTTGGGATTTTAGATCTTGGACAATTTCCCAAAAACGTTGACGGGTTGAAGTATCCATGGCCGAAGTTGGCTCATCTAAAAAAACAAGCTTTGGTCGCCCAATCAAGGTCAAGACAAAAGAGAAGAGACGCTTTTGCCCACCTGACAATTTTTCTGCCAATTGTTCTTTTTGTTGCTTGTCAAACTGTAATAGTTGATCGATTTCCTGGTTGCTCAAGGGATTTGGATAAATGCTTTGAAAGAAAGCAATCAACTCTTTAACTTTTAATTTCTGAACAATGACATTTTCTTGAGGGAGGTAGCCTCTAATATAGTCTAACTGAGAACTCGTCACTGGCAAACCTTGGATGGATACTTGACCTCTGGTGACTAGCTTATCCCCAAGCAAACAGTCCAATAGCGTTGTCTTTCCAGCACCATTTGGCCCAATCAAGGCGACGCATTCACCTTCAGCTACCTCAAAGGAAATATCCTTCAAAATAGCCTTGCCCTTGATGCTTTTATTTAGGCTTTCTACCTTAATCATGTTCATGATATTCTCCTTTCAGCCACTCCTTCCCCATCGGAAAGGCGATAAAAATCATAAATCCTAGTCCCCAGGCACCACGAATGGCTTGGTGAAGGAAGGCTTGATCAAACCAACCTGTAAACATTTCGACCAACCATACCACTAGTGACAATCCAATAAAGAGATAGAGAATCGCTTTTTTCATTTTTCAAACTCCTTTTTCACATCTGAAACCAATTTCAAACCTTCCCGGATCAACCAAGACATCATGCCAAATCCTGCAAATAACTCCCAAGGAAAATGATAGAAGCCTTCGTCCAATCCTGAAAACATGAGATAAGTCATGACTCCTGCTGCTACTAAACTCATTGCGACAATTACTTTATGTTTCATTTTTTTCTTCCTCCATTTGATACATCTATTATAATTCTTTGATGGTTGTATCACTAGAAGCTTCTGTCATGAGGAGATATGACAAATGTCACAAAAAGTCTAATCGCTATGAAAATAGAATTCTCTGAAAATCAAAAAAGGTCGGGAAAATCCCAACCTTTCTTTTTATTCTTCTTTAAATCCCTGTAATTTTAATGCAGCGAATAGTGCATTAGGCTTTTTAAAGTCTTCTATACCATCCGCTAGTGATTTAAAGAAATATGTGTTTTTTACTTTATTCAAGTCTGCTTTTTCAAGATCGAGTTCCATAACGACTCTCATCTTTTTGTCCTCGGTGATAAAATATTCTACATTAACACCAGGCTCGTCCTTAATTTCAAGATATTCTGGACTATCTTCCATAGCTTCACGGAAGATTGCTTGGAATTCTTCTGGAGTAACTCCATCAGGAATCTCCACGTTCATTTTTCCGAGCATCTCCATCTTGAAGTTTTTAACAACATCCGTATAAACAAAGGTCATAGTGACATCAAATTCATCCATTTTCCCTTTAAGGACTTTTGTTTTTTCTTCTTTTGCTTGATTGGTTGTCGTTTGACTTGTAGCTGTATCACTCGCTTTACTCTTGTCATTTGCGCGATGAGGTAACAACTTGCTACAACCTGCAAGTAGAGATACCGATACAAGTACTAATCCCAAAATTTTCTTCAATTTGAATCTCCTATTCCACACTGAAAAGGTATGGGTAAACTGGTTGTTGTCCTTGGTGAATTTCTACTTCGACATCTTCGAATTCTTCCGCGATTTCTTGAGCAATTTCATTTGCCAATTCTTCACTTCCGTCTTCTCCGACATAGAAAGTTACGATTTCACTGTCTTCGTCCAACATATGTTTCAAGGTTTCAGTCAAGGTTTGGTGCATATCAGGGTTTGATACGAGAATCTTACCATCCACCATACCAAGATTGTCATTTTCATGGATTTCTAGACCATCGATAGTCGTGTCACGAACAGCTGTTGTTACACTACCGCTGACAACGTCCCCAAGAGCTGCAGTCATGCGTTCTTGGTTTTCTTCGATTGATTTGCTTGGATCAAAGGCAAGAAGACTAGTCAATCCTTGAGGAATTGTACGAGCTTCTACTACAACGGCTGGTTGTTCCAATACTTCAGCTGCAGATTGAGCTGCCATGAAGATGTTTTTGTTGTTTGGCAAGAAAATGATGTTACGAGCATTAACTTTCTCAACAGCCTTGACAAAGTCTTCTGTCGAAGGGTTCATGGTTTGTCCACCTTCGATGACATAGTCCACACCTTGTGCACGGAAGATGTCTGCCAAGCCTTGTCCAGCTACTACTGCGATAAGAGCATATTCTTTTTCTTCAGCTGGCTTGCTGACTTGAGCTTCTTTTTCTACTTGCGCTTCGTGTTGGTTACGCATGTTATCTACTTTAACCTTAACCAAGCTACCATACTTGAGACCTTCTTGCATAACAAGTCCTGGGTCTTCTGTATGGACGTGAACTTTAACGATTTCATCGTCATTGACAACAAGTAGAGAGTCCCCAAGATTGTTCAAGTAGTTACGGAACTCTTCGTAATCAAACTCTTTAGCATAAGTCGGACCTTGTTTAAGGGCAACCATGATCTCAGTACAGTAACCAAAGGTAATGTCTTCAGTTGCCACATGTCCAGCTACAGATTTGTGGTGTTCTGCATTGATCATCTCACCCATATTGGCTGGAGTCGCTACAAAGTCTTCAGACGCACTGTATTCACCAGTAAGAGCTGAAAGGAATCCTTCATAGATGAAGACCAAACCTTGACCACCTGAGTCCACAACGCCAACTTCCTTCAATACTGGAAGCATTTCTGGAGTCTTCGCAAGGGCTGCTTTAGCTCCTTCCAAGGCTGCACGCATAACTTCAACTGCGTCATCTGTCTGTTCTGCTTTTTTCTTAGCACCGATGGCAGCTCCACGTGATACAGTCAAGATTGTTCCTTCAACTGGCTTCATAACAGCCTTGTAGGCTACTTCAACACCTGATTGGAAGGCAAGAGCTAGGTCTTTCCCTGTTAACTCTTCTTTTGTCTTGATGGCTTGTGAGAACCCACGGAAGAGCTGTGAAGTGATAACTCCTGAGTTTCCACGCGCACCCATCAAAAGACCTTTAGCCAAGATACTTGCAGCCTCACCAACTGTTGAAGCTGGTTTGTCTGCGACTTCTTTAGCACCATTTTCGATCGTCATTCCCATGTTTGTTCCTGTATCTCCGTCTGGAACTGGGAAGACGTTCAATGAATTGACATATTCGGCTTGCTTGTTCAAACGAGTTGAAGCAGCCTGTACCATTTCTTGAAATAAGCTTGTAGTAATATTTGACACGATTATTCTCCTACAACTTTGATATTTTGAATGTAGACATTCACAGTTTGAGCAGTGATTCCAAGTTGGTTCTCTAGGCTAAAGCGAACACGTTCTTGGATGTTTTTTGAAACTTCACTGATTTTTGTACCGTAGCTCAATACAGTATATACATCAACTGCAATACTACCGTCTTCAGCTGCTTTAACGACTACACCTTTTGAATAATTTTCCTTACCAAGAAGGGCTTGGAAATTATCTTTGAGGGCATTTTTACTAGCCATACCGACTACACCAAAAATTTCAGTTGCTGCACCACCTACGACAGTAGCGATCACATCATCTGTCAGTTCGACTTGACCATCTTTTGTATTAATTTTTACAGTCATTTTTTTTACCTCAAATAGTTGATACTCTATTTTATCATATTTCAGCCCAACTGTAAAAGCAGAATGATGTATCGGCGGATATTTGCTTGATTTTTCAAATGATTTCAGCTTTCGAGCAAAAGAAAAAGACCCTGTAGGTCTTTTCATGTTTATTAAACGCGTTCTACTTTTCCTGATTTCAAAGCACGAGCTGAAGCCCAAACTTTTTTAGGTTTACCATCGATAAGAACAGTAACTTTTTGAAGGTTTGGTTTTACGGCACGTTTAGTTTGGTTCATCGCGTGTGAACGGTTGTTTCCTGATACAGTCTTACGACCTGTAAAGTAACATACTTTAGCCATTGTGTTTTCCTCCTATTAGATCTAATATAGCGGATGTGCTAGCACCACATACCGTACTATGTTATCACACTTTCTCCATTTTGGCAAGGGAATTGGAAGACTTTTTTTATTTGACGTAGACGACACCAAGTTTCCCGAAAGCTACGTCTCCACGGATAATCAAGGTTTTGCTGGTTGGGGCTACAGGAGCATCTGCCTTAGCTACTCCACAAGAAGTCTCCACCTTCAGGTCCACTCTCCAGTGTTGGGGCACATAGATAACTGCATTCCCTAAACTAACTTCTACCTTCAAGGTTGCACTATCGCCTAACATCTCTGCATTGTCATAATAAATCTTAGCATTTCCACAGCTAACTTCAAACTGGTCTTCTACCAAGTCTTGGTCCTGTTTGTAAAAAGTTCCACTACCAAAGGAAACTTCCTTTTCTGTTAGAATGGTCTTTTCAGCGTCATACCACCATTTTTTCTCGTTCCATGTTTTGTTCGAATTAGTCAACATGCCAACTCCGAGAACGATTAGCACTCCCGCCCAGAACAATGATTGATTGGGAATCGGTAAAATGTCATAAAAATGATTAGCAATCATGAAGGCTACTAGGGCTGTAAAGGAGGCTGAAGTGAAATGACGACGAAGAATTGCCTCAACTGATTGATAGGCAAAAAATCCAATACCAATCAAGGGCCAAATGTGCCCCCCAAGAGAAGGGATTCCAAAATTCCCCTGTAACAATACTAAAGCTGCCAATACTAGCAACACAATACCAAATGCTTTCTTTTTCATGTTCTTACCTCATGTTTCTTAGATTTTCTTTTAGGAGGGATTGGTAGTGCCGTGACACGTGAACCTCCTTGTGGGTTTGATAAAAGGAAATAGTGCCTGTCCCTGAGAAGGACTTGTCCACCGAGTAGACTTGCCGAATATTGGCAATAGTCGACTTGGATACCCGACTGAAATAGCGGGGCAGAATGGACTCTAACTCATAGAGTTTAAGTCGAACCTCGTAGGCCTCTTTCTGGGTATGGGCGTAAATCTTGCTACCTTCCGTCTCAAAGAAGAGGATTTCTGCCAAGTCTAAGTAATACTCACCCGTCCCCTTGTAAAAGATCAACCTAGGAGCCTTGGTTTCTTGCAAGAGTCGTTGCAAGTCAGCTATTTCATCTGTCAGGGCTGCAGCCTTGATGACAATCTCTGTCTCAGTTAATTCACTATCAATCTCGATTCGTAACTTCATCCTATCTCCTTTCTGCATCTACTATACCAAAGGCCAGAAGACTTTACAAGGGCAAAAAAGCAAGTGGTCACTTTTGACCCGTAAGTGGTTACGAGGCCAAGCCCACTTGCTTTGCTTTTTAGAAAATAAAGAAAAAAATTCCCAATAGGAGGCCACAGGCGTAGCCAACTAAAACATCCTTTGGATAATGAACACCTCCTAAGACTCGCACAAGACCGAGAAGAGCTGATAAGACCAATAAAACCAACCCCACAGGAAGATTTGCATGCAAGCAAGCCATGGAAATGATGGTTGCCGAAAAGACGTGGCGACTAGGCATTGAATTCCCAGAGCTGTCCTTATCTAGTAGCGGGACAATTTCCCAAGTTTCATAAGGTCGTGGTTGATTGATCCACTTACGAACTAGCGTCAATAGGAGAAAGCCTAAAGCTGGAACTAAAATATAGGCAGAAAGTTCTTTCCCAACCCCTTTACTTACAAAGTTTGTTCCCAACAGTGTCAAGTAAGCCAAGGGCATCAGAACTGTCATCATGCGATTAAAGACTCGCATCAATTGCAATAGTTGTGGGTGTCGAAGAAGACTTGATTTCCTCTTCTCGTACCACTCTTGATAGTTTTTCATCTGTTTTCTCGTTGTTTCTAGATTTTACACAAGAAGCCTGACAGAACGAGTCTGCTAGCATCTCCTACTCTAGTATAGTGCAGAAAAAGAAGGCCGTCAAGCCTTCTTTTGATTTATTCTTCTGCTTCGTCTTCTGTAAATTGACTATTGTAGAGGTCTGCATAGAAACCAGCCTGAGCCATAAGCTCTTCATGATTGCCTTGCTCGATGATGTTTCCTTCTTTCATGACCAGAATCAAGTCAGCATTGCGGATCGTTGACAATGACTCCACCACTACTGCCCAAATCCAGTATTCTGACATGCCAAGGATTTTCCCAATGGCCCAAATAGCCATGATAGGACCACGAGTGACCACTTGGAGTCCCATGGTAAAGAGCATTTGAATCTGCGTGATATCATTAGTCGTCCGAGTCAATAGACTGGGGATTGAAAAACGTTTAAAGACCAACATCGGTTTATCCATTCTTTCTCCCTTCTAAGTAAAAATAGTTCTCATAAGAACATTTAAGTTTCAATGAGAACTATCTAAGCAGAAATTGACATCAGCTCTTATTTTATCTATAATAAACACTATCTCACACCTATAAGAATACACCCTGATTAGAAATGAGAAACTTACAAATGAAACATAAAGAAGAGAAAATTTTAGGAATCTTTGCCATCATCTTTGGAACCCTGGCCCTTCTTGGTTCCTGGCTACCAATCATTAGCATTTTAGCCTTTTTCTTTGCCATTATTGCTATCGCCCTAGGCATTTTTGGTATCGGCCTTAATCTCAAAAATCGTAAAATATTGGCTATCATCGGAACAAGCCTAGGTATTCTATCCATTTTTCTTGTCTTAATGACGCAAGTATTACCTTCTGGTGTCTTTACTGACTTGGCTAAAAACTTTCGTCACCCCTACAGAAGTCTGACCTCTTTAACGGAAGATGAGAAATTTGGAAAATCACCAGATTATAGACATGATGAAGAGGATATCAAAGATACCGATACCTTCTCTTGGACCCAGGAGCAGTTCGATGCTTTGATAGAGGGAGACACTGCAAACAGAGGAAAAGGTGGCTCCAACTACAAAGATATCATCAGCAAGCATGGACTACCAGATTCTGAAATTGAGTCAACCTCAGGTGACTACGACATTAAGAAAATCACCTATCTATCCCTCGGTTCAAACACCAAGACAGTTGTACTCACTTTCGCAAAGCAGGAAAACGGCCAGTTTCTTCTCATCCGTAAATTTGCCCTAGGCTTGGATAGAAAAGAGCAAACTGATGATGGAGTGAAAGTTTAACATAACAAAAAAGCGAACAGATATTAAGCCTGTTCGCTTTTCTATTAGAATCCATCTACATTGGTATAGATTTTTTGGACATCTTCGTCGTCTTCAAGTACGCTGTATAGTTTTTCGAATGTTTCTAAATCTTCACCTGACAACTCAACTTCTGATTGAGGAATCATCTCAAGTTCTGTTACTTGGAATTCTTCGATACCAGATTCACGCAAAGCCACAATAGCTTTGTGAAGGTCAGTTGGAGCTGTGTAAACAGTGATTGTTCCTTCTTCTGCTTCTACATCGTCTACATCGACATCTGCTTCAAGCAAAAGCTCAAAGATCGCATCAGCATCATCACCTGCAAAGACGATAACACCTTTGTTGTCAAAGAGGTAAGATACAGAACCTGAAGCTCCCATGTTTCCGCCGTTTTTACCAAAGGCAGCACGGACATTGGCAGCTGTACGGTTAACGTTTGAAGTCAAGGTATCAACGATCAACATTGAACCATTTGGCCCAAACCCTTCGTAACGCCCTTCTGTAAAGGTTTCGTCTGTATTTCCTTTAGCCTTATCCAAAGCCTTATCAATAACGTGTTTTGGCACTTGCGCTTGTTTGGCACGATCGATAACGAATTTCAAAGCTGAGTTTGATTCTGGATCTGGATCACCTTTTTTAGCTGCTACATAGATTTCTACACCAAATTTTGCATATACTTTAGAGTTAGCTCCATCTTTAGCCGTTTTCTTGGCTACGATATTGGCCCATTTACGTCCCATTAGGAATCTCCTTTTTTCACATTTTAATCTTTCTTATTATAACACAAGTCTAGTCGATTTTCACTAGAGGAAATGGATTTTTCTTTTATAAATGAAGCTAGGATTGTCCGCCGACAGCCAAGATTTTCTTGCCTTCTTTTATCCAAGGGTGCTGAGAGAGTGAGATATAAAGCTGTGCAGTCATAACCAGCCAAAGTAGCGGTTCACATAGAATCACACCTGTATAACCTGCCCAAGGAATAATCCAAGCGACGAAAACAATTTTCCCGATAAACTCGATAAAACTAGATATGAGGGGTAAGAGTTTTTGACCGAGTCCCTGCAAACTATTTCTATAAATCAATAAAAGACTCAAAAACGGATAGAAAACAGAACTAATACGTAGGTACAAGGTTCCATTTTCAATCAAGTAACCATCTGTTGAACTCGCTAAGAAAGAAACTAGGCTAGGACTTGCAAAAAATAGGAACACACAAGCAAAGGTTGCCCAAGCCATACTCAAATAGCTCCCTAGACGAAGACCTTGGACGATACGATCTGGACGTTTTGCCCCAAAGTTTTGAGAGATAAAAGTCGTCATCGAAGCCGAAATAGCCGTCATTGGCAATAGGGCAAAGGCCATGATTCTACGCGCTGCCGTTTGAGCGCTGATAATCACTGCTCCAAAGCCATTAACAGAGGATTGCAAGATGACGCTTCCGATAGAGACAATTGACCCCATCAAGCCCATGGCTAGACCTTGTTCCAAGAGATCCACATAAAGATCCTTATTCCATTTGAAATGTTTGAGACCTGGAAGAAGCTCTGGAACACTCTTGCGAATATAGAAATAACAGAGGATTGCTGACAAACCTTGCGAGATAATGGTTGCAAGACCCGCAGACTGAACTCCCAACTGCAATTGTGTAATAAAATACAAATCCAGAATCACATTAACGATAGCTGAAAAAATAAGGAAAGCAAGCGCAGCAAGGCTATCACCAATTGAGCGCAGTAATCCTGCAAAGAGATTGTAAGCAAAACTAACTCCCACACAGCTAACAATCATGGAAATATATTCATAAGATTGGGGGAGAATTTCTGCAGGTGTTTCGAGATATTGTAAGAGCGGATAAAGGCCGAAGAACCCCATCAACATGACAAGACCACTCAGGATAGCACCTAAAATCCAAGTCGCAGCTACAGCTTCTTTAATTTTAGCAAAATTACGAGCACCGTAAAGACGGGCAATAACAACTCCCATCCCATTTCCGACTCCGAGGGCAAATCCAATAATCAAATCAAAAATGGCTGTCGTAGCTCCGACTGCCGCCAAGGAATTTTGTCCTAAAAAACGCCCAACAATCAAAATATCAGCTGTATTGTAGAGTTGCTGAAAGATGTTGGACAATAGAATCGGTAAAGCAAAACTAATCAGTGAAGGAAGGATAGGACCATGAATTAGGTCCACCGTTGATTTTTTATTCATATGGCTATTATATCAGCTTTCAAGTTGAGGAACAAGGGAGTTTCCTTAAGAAAGCGTTGCCTATATGTATACAATCTGGTATAATCGTGACAGAAAAGGAGGGTATGTATGAGCTTAACAAGTCAGTTAATTACAGATGTATTCCCAGACCTTGAGAAAGTGGAACAATTAAACAAGGAAGCCTTCCCTGAAGAAGAACGCGTCTCTTTGGAGGAATTTTTAAGTTACCAGGATAGAGATGACGCCCACTTTTTCGCCTTTTATAACGAAGAAGAATTTGTTGGATTTGCTTTTGCTATCGCTAACCAAAAAGCATTCTACATCAGCTTTTTTGCCATTATGCCCCATCTCCGCAGTCATGGCTACGGGAGAGAAATCATTGAAAAACTCATTGATTTTTACCAGCGTACCATGATTCTTGAAGTGGAGCGATTGGACGAAGACTGTGATAATCTCGAACAACGAAAGGCCCGCATGGACTTCTACTTGCAAAATGGCTTTAAAACTGCCAACGCCTTCTTGGAATACGAGGGAATGAGCTTTGAAATTCTCTATCGTGGCGACCACTTTGATGAAGAGGCCTATCGGAACATCTTTCAAAAATTGCAAGAAGAGAACTACTTCGACTTTCGCATCGAATACCGACGCTTTAGTGAACACTAGTCAACACAAAATAAAAAAAGTAGCAGTTTTTCTGCTACTTTTATTTTTTATTCTTCAATTTCGATTTCAAGAGCATCGCCCAAATCAAGAGTCACTTCTTTGTTAGAGTCCGTATCAGCTACTGAAGTTGCTTTAGAACCTTCTTCCTCTTCGATCAAACCATATTGAACACGAACTTGGTGGTCGATTTCATCAAAGATTTCTGGGTGATCTGCCAAGTATTTCTTCGCATTTTCAGAACCTTGTCCGATTTTTTCACCCTTGTATGAGTACCAAGCACCTGCTTTTTGGATAATATCCAAATCACTAGCAATCTTCAAGAGTTCACCAGTTCTAGAAATCCCTTCACCATACATGATTTCAACAAGAGCTTCTTTGAACGGTGGAGCAACCTTGTTTTTCACAACTTTGATCTTCGTTTCTTTACCGACGTTAGTATCTTTTTGGTCGCCAGTTCCCTTAATTTGTGTGCTTCCACGAACGTCTAAACGAACTGAAGCATAGAATTTAAGGGCGCGCCCACCAGGAGTTGTTTCTGGATTACCAAACATAACTCCAACCTTTTCACGCAACTGGTTGATGAAGATTGCAATTGTTTTTGTCTTATTGATAGAAGCTCCGAGTTTACGCATAGCTTGACTCATCATACGAGCTTGAAGACCAACGTGATTATCTCCGATATCTCCATCGATTTCCGCACGAGGAACAAGAGCTGCAACCGAGTCAATAACGACAAGGTCAACTGCACCTGAATCAATCAATTTCCCTGCAATTTCAAGACCTTGTTCACCTGAGTCTGGTTGTGACAAGAGTAATTCGTCAATGTTCACTCCAAGTGCTGCCGCATAAGCTGGATCCAGAGCGTGCTCCGCATCGATAAAGGCGGCAATTCCGCCTTCTTTTTGCGCCTGTGCTACAGCGTGAAGGGCTACTGTTGTCTTACCTGATGATTCTGGACCGTAGATTTCAATGATACGTCCCTTAGGATAACCACCTGAACCAAGTGCAATATCAAGGGCCAAAGAGCCTGAACTCATCACTTGTACTTTTTGCTCTGCTCGTTCACCTAAACGCATGATTGAACCCTTACCGAAGTCTTTTTCAATCAATTTAAGCGCATCATTCAAAGCTTTTTCACGGTCAGCTCCAAATTTTTTCCCAATTTCATCTAATTTTTTTGTTGGTTTTTTCGCCATTTTGTTCTCCTATATTTTAATGATTCTAAGAACCTTCTTCTATTATATCAAAAGTCAGTCACTTAATAAAGCTTTGCGAACTAAGTTAAAAGCATGCATGACTGCAATTTTACGAACATCTGCTCGACTTCTTCCAGCTATATTGACCTGAACAACTTCAGTGCCTGATGCTTGAGACAAACCGATAAAAACTGTACCTGCAGGATGCCCTTCTAGACTATCCGGACCAGCCACACCTGTCAAGCTAACTCCAAAGTCCGACTGGGTTTTAAGCCGTGATTGCTCTGCCATTTTTTCCGCCGTAAAGGCTGACACTACTCCATGTTTTTCCAACTCTGCTTGTGGAATATCTAATATCTTAGCTTTTTCTTCTAGACTATATGTGACAAAACCACCTTTGAAGATAGCTGACACTCCCGAAAAGTCTGCAAGAGTTGCTTGAAAAAGCCCTGCTGTCAAACTTTCCACAGCCGTTATGGTTTTATGCTGCTTTTTCAACTCCTCAACAACTACACTAGCTAGACTCGTTTCCTCACCATAACCATAGCAAATATCCTTTAAAGCAACACCTTCAAAAGTCTGGCGGGCAAGAATTTGAACCTCAAGACGATCCAAAGATTTTCTTGCTTCTTCTTGACTAGTAGCCTTGGTAGACAAACGCAGAGTCACTTCTCCCGTTTTTGCATAAGGGGCCAAGGTTGGATCTGTCTGCTCTTCAATCAAATCCGATAGAATCGTTACTAGCTGGCTCTCGCCAATGCCAAAGAAACGAAGCACACGTGAGTACAACTTAGCTCCAGTTGTCAATCTTGGCAACAGTTCATTTAAAACCATGGGTTTCAGTTCACTTGGCGGCCCTGGTAGGACGACATAGGTCACGCCAGCTACCTCAATCATGCCTCCGACTGCTAGTCCTGTTTCATTAGGTAGCGGGATCGAACCCTCAACGATTTGAGCTTGGCGTTCATTATTTGGAGTTCGGGCATAGTCCGGTCGATGAGCAAAAAACTCATCTAGCTTAGCCTGTGCTTGAGCATCAAAAGTTAAATCACGCCCTAGAAAATGGGCCAAGGTTTGTTTGGTCAAATCATCCTCTGTCGGTCCCAATCCTCCTGTTAGGATAACCAGATTGCTACGATTCTTAGCAATCTCCAACAAGGATAAGAGACGAGCCTCATTATCACCTACAGCCGTTTGGAAGTAGACATCAACACCGATTTCAGCCAACTTTTCAGATAAAAACTGAGCATTGGTATTGACAATTTGACCTGTTAGAATCTCTGTTCCAACAGCTATGATTTCCGCTTTCATTTTTTCCTCCTACCTATCTATTCGGATTTCTTTGAAAAAATCGCAGGAAAATTCCTACGATTTTAGTATTCATTTCTTATTGTTCTGGTTGTATTTGTTGCTCTTGATTTACAACGGAACCAGCCGTTTGTGGCAAATGACCATAAATATTTTCATACAAGACTACATTTGTCTCCAATTCGGTAACTTCTGGTTTGCCCAATGAACGACGTAAGAGATTTTGCATTTCTAACATATGCTCAGATGTCACGATTTGGTAAGATGTCCCATCAATCATTGCATCCTCTCCACGCAATTGCTGAGACTCAATATTCTTAAAGGAATCTTGGTAGCCCATCAACTGAGGAATCGTTGTTGTCGTAATCTCGATATTTGTCTGCATGTTATCGCTAAGAGCCTTCAAAATTTCTTGGTAGTGGCTGACACTATTCAAACTAAGAATTTTTTCAACAATCTTTTGGATAACTTCGCGCTGACGTTTCTGACGACCGTAGTCTCCCTCTGGATCCTGATAGCGCATGCGTGAATATACTAGCGCCTCGTCACCATTTAGGGTTTGTTCCCCAACACCGATAGAAATCGTGTTAAATGGTTCCTGGTCTTGGATAGAGATTGGGAAACCTAGAGTGTTGTTTACTGTGATACCTCCGACAGCATCAACCATTCTTTGAAGACCGTGCATATTGACCATCACATAGCGGTCGATATGGATATTCATCATTTTTTGAATGGTCGAAATGGCAAGCTCTGCCCCACCATCAGCATAGGCAGCGTTGAGTTTAGCTTCTCTAACACTACCATCTGGTTGTTGGATTTGTGTCAGAATATCACGTTCCAAACTCATCATAACGACTTTCTTGGTTTTCGGATTCACTGTTACCAAGATCATTGAATCACTATTTCCTGCCCATGGGTCTGTACGTTCAACATTCCCCGTGTCAACCCCCATCAATAGGATTGTCAATGGTTCAGTTGCCTCGATAACCTTGGTTTCTTCTCCGATTTGTTTATAAGTTTTGGCTAAAGTCTGTGTACTTTGTTGGTAGATAGTATAGGCATAAGCTCCCACACCAAGCACTGTCACAAGAACAAAGCCTAAAAACATTCCGATTATTTTTTTTGCCATACATTTATTCGTCTATCAGTCGACCCATCAGGTAAACATCAAGAAATTCTCCTCCTTCTATACAAGCGCCGCGTTCCTGTTGGCCTTCAATGATGAAGCCCAGCTTTTTATATAGATGAACAGCTGCCAGATTTCGTTTTTGAACTGTCAATTGTAAACGTCGAATACTTCCGCTCGATTGGGCCCATTCAATAGCTTCTTCCATCAAGATACTACCGAGACCATTTCTCCAATAGGCTTTTTTAATACCCAAAAAGATATCCCCAATATGCCGAACTCGCGGACGTTGATCAGCCGTTATATTGATCACTCCTGCCAATTCTTCATTCAAATAAGCTAGTAAAGTAATCTGATTATCCGACTGGGCCTGCTTGTTAATAAAACGCTGCATCTCAGATTCACTCATTGCAATTCCATTTTCATCCAGACTGGTAAAGCTAGATTCATGACCAATCTGATCCAAAAGTGCAATAAGTTCTGTAGCATCCTCAACTTCTGCTTCACGAATTAATAAATCATACTCCATTCGTAAGCCTCTTCAAAAGTTCTGTCGCTCGTTGACCATGATCATGAAAGACAACTTCACGTCCCTCACCATCTTTAAGAATTTCTAATTCCAGATAGTCTGATGGGAGAGCCTCGCCTAATAGGTGTCCCCACTCAATAACCGTCACACCTGAACCAAAAAGAAATTCATCAAGGTCGATTGAATCTGCATCTCCTTCGATGCGGTAAACATCCAAGTGATATAAGGGTAGGCGGCCTTCATATTCTCGAACAATGGTATAAGTAGGACTTTTGATCATTTGATGAATTCCTAGTCCTTTAGCCAGACCTTTTGTTAATGTGGTTTTTCCAGCACCTAATTCACCAGTTAAAATCAATACATCATTTTTTTCAAGTAGACTACCCAACTCTTGTCCAAGAGCGATTAGTTCATCTTCATTTTTTGTGTGCATGCTATTATTATACCAAAAAGTTTTCTTTTGCGACATTTCTAGTAATAAAAAAAGAGGAGTTTCCTCCTTCTTTTTTTAAGTTTTTATCATTAGTTAAGAGCCATGCTGATGTAGTTCAAGATGAACAGAGCGTCTAAAATCCAAATCATCACATGCACTTCCTTAACTTGACCTTTAACAATCTTCGCTAAAGTGTAAGTTAGGAAACCAACGGCAATTCCTTGTGTAATGGAGTAACTGAATCCCATAAAGATAGATGTGAAGAAGGCTGGAATAGCTTCTGACATATCATCCCAAGGAATGTTTTTCAAGTTAGAGAGCATCATAATTCCGACGATAATCAAAATTGGTGCTGTCGCAGCTGAAGGCACAATGGCAAGAAGTGGGCTAAAGAAGCTTGATAGAGCAAAACAGATAGCAACAACTAAGGCTGTCAATCCAGTACGTCCACCAGCACCGATCCCTGCTGCTGACTCAATATAAGTTGTAACGTTTGATGTACCTGCAATGGCACCAACTGATGTCGCCACCAAGTCAGAATATAGAGCCTTATCCAATTTAGCTGATTCATTGTTCTCACCACTTGATGCGATGATCCCAACTTTTTCACCTGTACCGATAAGAGTACCAATTGTATCAAAAATATCAGTCAATGAGAAGGCAAGAATGGCCATCAAGGTTTCAGGTAAACGTGAAGTATTTGAAATCAGAGAACCCAAACCTTCTGAACCAAGGGCTGCACCAAATAAAGTTCCTAGGTCGTTAACTGCTGCTGAAAGATTGTTGCTAGCAAAATCGATTCCTGACAAATTAACAAGACCAACCGCAATCGCAAGAACTGTCGTTGTTAGAATAGAAAGGATGATCCCACCTTTAATACCTTTGACAACAAAGAAGATCGTAATAGCAAGACCTGCAATAGCTACCAATACTGCTGGAGTATTGAAATCTACCAATCCTGGAACAGCTGCTGCATTTGCAGTAATCGCTGCTTGAGCCTTATCTGCTCCTTCACCTGCTACAGTATAAGTACCGGGGTCAATTGAGAATTTCAAAAGGCCAGCATTCTTGATACCAACATAAGCAAGGAAAACACCAATACCAGCTGAAATTGCTGAACGAAGTGTTGTAGGAATAGACTCAATGATCATTTTACGAACATTTGTTAATGTGATAATCAGTGAAATAATCCCACAGATGAAGACCATACCAAGAGCTTCTTTCCAAGTATAGCCCATTCCGAATACAACCGTAAATGTAAAGAAAGCATTAAGTCCCATACCTGGAGCTTGTGCGTATGGCAAGTTAGCATAGAAAGCCATCATCAAAGTTCCTACTACAGAACCGATGATTGTTGCCAAGAATACACCCTGAACAGGCATTCCTGTTTGCGAAAGCATTTGAGGGTTTACAAAGAGAATATAACTCATTGCAAAGAAAGTTGTTAAACCAGCAAGCACCTCTGTACGGACATCTGTCCCGTGCTCTTTTAGTTTAAATAATTTGTCCATTTTTAATCTCCTTTGTCATTTTACGAACAATATGTCTATTATATCATTAATCATTCATCTTTTCAAGGTATTTTTACTGAATTATAAAAATCTTATCCGATGCTATTCTTCGTTTTACTTATTGTCAGCTTTTCTAGCCACTTTTTGATATAATAGAAAACATCTTATCTGAAACTAGATTCGGGAGGATTTTATGACTAAAAAAATGATTGCCGTCGATTTAGACGGAACTCTACTCAACTCTGAAAGCAAACTTTCTGACTTTACTATTGAAACAATTAAGAAAATCTCTAAAAAAGGCCACCAAGTCGTTATTGCAACTGGTCGCCCTTACCGAATGGCCAAAGATTTTTATAACCAACTTGAACTCGAAACGCCTATGATTAACTTCAACGGTTCACTTACTCATCTGCCCGGTAAGACTTGGAAACATGAAAAGTGTCTGACTGTGGACAAAAAATACCTCTTGGATATCGTAAAACGAAAAAAGGAGATTGAGGCAGACTTTATCGCTGGTGAATATCGTAAAAAGTTTTACATTACGGCCCCAGACCAAGAAATCGCCGATCCCAAATTATTTGGTGTTGAAAACTTTCGCCCTGAAAATCAATTCAAGTCTGACTTAGTGACCAAGGGGCCTAACTGTATTTTATTACAAACTAGGGCCGACGATAAATATGCACTAGCAGAAGAGATGAACAGCTTTTACAAACACCAACTCAATATTAACACTTGGGGTGGCCCTTTGAACATTCTAGAATGTACTCCAAAAGGTGTCCACAAGGCTTTTGCCCTCGAATACCTTCTCAATGTCATGAATATCGACAAACAGAATTTGATTGCCTTTGGTGACGAACACAATGACCAAGAAATGCTTTCTTTTGCAGGTAAAGGCTATGCTATGAAAAATGCAAATCCTGCTCTCTTACCTTTCGCAGACGAGCAATTACCATTAACCAATGAAGAAGACGGAGTCGCTCACTTTTTACAAGAACGATTCCTATAAATCATAACCTATAAATCAGTAGTTCTATACTTTTGGCTAAAATACGGGCCATTGAGTAAAGAACTTTTTTTCATATAATTATCCATAAAAAAAGGATTTGCACCTGTTTTATCCAGATCCAAATCCTTTAAAATATCTATTTTTTTAAAACAATACGATCTGAAACCTCACGGTCCATGTCGTCGATAATAATCTGGTTCTCTTCTGCCACATAAATCTTGACGTCGTCTCCGATGATGACTTTCTGATTTTCTGGTTCAAAGGTTACCTTCTTAACTTCCTGTACTCCATCCGCTTCCACTTCTGTCCACGTTCCGGTATTACCAGTAACGACAAGCGTAATGCTATCACCCTCGTCCTGCCCCTTATAGGTACCATCCATATTGACGGTTGTAGCATTCGTAGCGCTAGCTGTTGTTGACTCAGATACCTGACTTGTTATCACTTCTGAACTAGTGCTTGCTTGTGGTGTCGAAGTTGTTTGTTCTTTTGTTGAACAAGCAACTAAAAGACTAAGACTTGCCAAAGTGGCAAGAGAAAGTGTGATTTTTTTAAATGACATAATAGCTCCTTTCTTTTGGTGGCTAAAAGTAGCAAAAGCTGCTGAAACATTCCACCTCAACTATATCAAATAAGGGAAGGGAGGTCAATCAATAGATTCATAACCCATGAGGTATGCACGGACCTCTGATATAAAGTAGAGAGAACCTGTCACAAACAGTAACTCTTTCTCCCCTACAGAACTTTCAAAGCCATCTAAAAACTCTCGATAGGAAGCAACCTTCTGATAATCTCCCAAGTCCTGCTCCTCCAAGGAACCCTGATAGTCAAAACTCGTAACATAGAGAGCTACATCAGGTAAATGCTCTGTTAAATAAGTAAGCATTCCACTATAATCTTTCCGCTTTAGGGCACCAAATAAGATTTGAGGCTGATACCCTTGCTGGATTTTTTCTTGGATAAACTCAACCAAACGCTCTAGAGCTGGTAAATTGTGAGCCCCATCTAGATAGATGTGCTCAGTGACAGTTTCTAGTCTTCCAGCCCATTTAGTAGCTTGCAAGGCAGCACGTACTGCTTCTTGATCTACTTTCTCGTCTCTTTGTGCCATAAATAGTAGAAAAGCCTGCAAGGCAAGACCTGCATTTTCCTCCTGATATGCTCCCTCCAGTCCCAATATTAGGTGGTTAAAGTCAGCTAGAGAAGAAGAAAAGTTCCCATTTCGGAAAGAAAAATCTTTATTAGCTTGGTAGAGACTTACATCCAAATCAGTGGCTGTCCTTTGACAAACGAGTTGGGCTTCCGGTGCTAAATTTGCAATCACAGCTGACTTCCCGGGCTTAAAAATTCCAGCTTTCTGCTCTGCAATTGTTACTAGACTATCGCCCAAGGTCTCCTGGTGATCGAGGCCGATTGATGTGATGATTGCAATTTCTCCTGTCACGACATTGGTAGTATCAAGAAGTCCACCTATCCCAACTTCCAGTAGGACCAAATCTACTTTTTGCTCTTTAAAATAAAGCAAAGCAATCAAGGTCAACAACTCAAAAAAAGATAGCTGATCGTGGGCTTCTAAAAGTCTTTGCTCCATTGCTTTGACTTGATCTGCTAAACGAATAAAATCTGCGTTCGAAATGGGTTCGCCATTGATACAAATACGATCATGGATGCTAACAATGTGTGGCGAAGTAAAGGTCCCAACCTTCTTGCCATGAGAAACAAAGAGTTCCCTCATAAAGGCAATGGTTGACCCCTTCCCATTAGTACCCGTTACATGGATAATCGGATAGGTTTGCTCAGGATTCCCCAGTAAATCTACTGCTCTTTGCATCCGTCCCAAGCCTGATCTAAAATTCAATCCAATTCGACTATGGAGCCATTTTTCTACTTCAAACATGCTTATCTCCTTAACAAAAAAGCGAAGATTCTCTTCGCTTTTTACTGTTTTTGCTAGTTCCTAGCTAAATTTTATTTTAGTGGGGGGCTAAAAACGTCCACTGGACTTACCAGCTCTCTCTTATTCCAAGGAGCTGGGGTGATACAGTCTCCCAGACTACCTGCGTTTCTATTTTCTAGCGCAGGGCTAAAAACATCCTCCGGATGTTCCAACTCTTTCTAGTTTCTAGGAGTTGGGCTAAAAACGTTCCCCGAACGTTTTTACTCCTCCATAAAGCTGTTGAAGACTTCTTCAATCATGTTCCATTCATCTTCTGAATCTTCAGGGATTGGTTGCAATTCACCTTCAGTTCCATCTTCATTTTCGATGAATGAGTATGCTTGGATTTCAACTTCACCGTTTTCATCTTCTTCTGCATTAACTGGTACAAGAAGAACATAGTTTTTACCAAATTCTTCTTTTCCGTCAATAGTCAAAAGGATTTCAAATAAAGTTTCGTTTCCTTGCTCATCTACAAGTGTAATAAGTTCACGTTCTTCGTGATCGTGGTTGTGATCGTGTGACATAGTTTCTCCTCTGTCTTAAAATTTTCTATCTAAATAATTTTGCAAAATCAACTGAGCTGCTAATTTATCAATAACTTTTTTACGCTTATTGCGACTAACATCTGCTTGCTCAATCAACATGCGCTCAGCAGCAACCGTGGTCAGGCGCTCATCCTGGTACTCCACTGGCAAGCCAAAGAGTTCTTCCAGTTTTGCTCCATACGCTTGACTGGCTTCCACCCGAGGTCCACTGGTATTGTTCATATTTTTAGGTAAACCAACAACAAAGCGCTCTACCTTATAGGTGTCAACCAATTCCTTGAGTCGTTCAAAGCCGAACTCTCCTTGATCTTCATTGATTTGGATGATTTCGAGCCCTTGTGCTGTAAACCCTAACGGATCGCTAATCGCTACTCCTACTGTTTTGGAACCAACGTCCAATCCCATAATTCTCATTGGTTATAGATCGACTCCTTGTCCCTTAAGGTAGTAGCGGACCAATTCTTCAACAATCTCATCGCGTTCGTATTTACGGATTTGATTTCTTGCGTTATTGTAACGAGGAACGTAGGCTGGGTCTCCACTGAGAACATAGCCCACAATTTGGTTAATAGGGTTATACCCCTTCTCATTTAATGAAGCATAGACTTCTGTCAATGTTTCACTAATTTCTTTTTTATTGGAATCATCCAATTTAAAACGTACGGTTTCTTCAGTAAATCCCATTCTAACACCCTCTTTCCTTAGAATAGTACTATTATAGCACATTCACAGCCATTCTACAAATGACACAGCCTGATTTTGCTGATTTTCTGTGACTTCCTTACTGGACAGTCGCGCCACTTGCAACTCGATTTTCAATATATTCTTCTGGTTCGTTTTTTAGTAGATTTTCTAATCCCACATTTTTTAAATATTCGCTTTCGCTTGCCTTTTTAACGTCTAGAACTTGAAAATCATAACTTGTTTTTGTTTCAATCTCGGTTTCACTTAAAAGATTGGTTTCAAGGTTAAATCCAGGAATTTTCCGTACTTCTTGGACCGATTCATCCTTGTCTTCTCCTTCTTTCAATGCCTTTTTTGCTTCCTCTAATCCATGCTCTGCAATAAAGTTCTTGAGGTCTTCTGAAACTTGTCGTTTTTGCTGAATCGTTAAGGTCAAGAACTGTTTGCCCTTATAGGTAATGGTCTGGGTTTGTTGAACCCCATTTTCGTCAGCAGGTAGAACAAGCGTCTTTGTTACAACTGTATTGTTATTGGCATTTTCTAGAACAGGCAAAGTTGATTGAAGAGCTTCTGTCGTTGTATCTTTAGAAGGTGCCGCAGACTCTTTTTTCTGTCCACAGCCAGCTAGCAAAAATAGGAGCGCAACTGTACCGATAACTATCTTCTTCATGTTCGTTTTTCCTTATTTACCTATCAAATAAGGCCAGGAGTCACTCCCAGCCTTTATGTTTTATAGTGCTGCACGTAAACGTGCTTCTGCATTTTCTACATTGCGGACAGAGCGTGGCAAGAAGGCACGAATGTCATCTTCTTTATAGCCAACTTGTAAACGTTTCTCGTCAACAAGAATTGGACTTTTTAGGATACGTGGTGTTTCCATTATTAAGGTGAGCACTTCATTGACACTCAAATCTTCGATATCAACTCCAAGAGCTTTAGCGTAGCGATTCTTTGATGATACAATGCTCGCAATTCCATTGTCTGTTTTTGTTAGAATATCTAATAATTCTTCTCTAGAAATCCCCTCTTTACCGAGGTTTTGTTCTTTATAACTTAACTGGTGGGCATTGAGCCAGGTTTTCGCTTTTTTACAGCTAGTACAACTTGAGACTGTATAAATTTTGATCATGTACCTACCCCTTTCGCTACATGTTACTATCAGTTTATTCTATTATACCATAAAAAACATCCGACTTGCGACCTATTTTTAAAAAAATTTAACTTTTTCCCCAGTTTTCTATCTTTTTTCTTGACAAAAACCGAACTATAACCATTCTTTGTACTTCCTAATGTAAAATTTCTTAATAACTGTGACGCTAAACATGTACAAGAAAATAATACAGGTTAGGAAGAAGAAATAAGGAAGTCCTAATGGAGCTAAACGAAGAATATTTACTAGCGGTCCATAAGGCAGACTAGTTACGAAAATTGCGGCAATCAAGGTTGTCAAAATCACAAGCCAAGCTGGTCTGCTTTGTACAAAAGGAACTTTTGCTGTACGAAGCATATGGATGACCATGGTTTGAGACCACATAGATTCGATGAACCATCCTGTTTGGAACAAGATAATAAACTGAAGGGCAGATTCAGAACCATGAACATAATGATAACCTGTCACCAAAGGAACAATGATAAAGTAGAGGAAGATAAAGGTCAAAATATCAAAGATAGATGATATTGGACCCATCCAAACCATAAATCGCGTAATGGATTTTGCTTCCCATGTATGGGGTTGTTTTAGGAAGTCTTGATCCACGTTATCAAACGGCAATGCCACACAAGATAAATCGTAGACTAGGTTTAGGACAATGAGATGAACAGGAGCCATTGGTAAAAATGGCAAGAAAATACTTGCAACAAGGAGTGAGAAGATATTCCCAAAGTTTGAACTAACGGTCATCTTGATGTACTTGGTCATGTTGGCGTAGACCTTACGGCCTTCAACGATACCAGTTTCAAGGACCATGAGATCCTTGTCTAGCAAAATAACATCTGCTGTTTCTTTGGCAATATCCACTGCTGTATCTACAGAAATACCGACATCTGCCACCTTCATAGATGGGGCATCATTAATACCGTCACCCATATAACCAACTCCATGACCATTTCTCTTTAACTGTAGAATGATACGCGCTTTTTGGTCAGGTGACAATTTAGCAAAGACTGTTACTTTTTCAACAACTTCTGCCAATTCTTGGTCTGTCATTTGGTCGATATCAGCTCCCAAAAGAATATGTTCAACATCCAAACCAACCTTTTCACAGATGGCTTGGGTTACTTTTTCATTATCCCCAGTTAAAATTTTTGTTTTGACACCATGCTCAAGTAGAGCTTGAATAGCGGGTGCTGCAGATGGTTTTGGTGGATCCAAGAAGGCAAGGTAACCTGTAAGGATCATGTCACTTTCATCAGTCACAGCATAGGCATAATCTTCACGTAGACCTGACTTGTAACCAACACCTAATACACGTAAACCTTGACGGTTTAATTGACCAACTTCTGCCAGTACTTCTTGGCGAATACCTTCCGTAATAGGGATTATTTCTCCACGATATTCCACATGTGTCGAAATGGTCAACATTTCTTCCAAGGCGCCTTTGGTCACCATACTAACAACATTGCTATCATCTTTGACGATAACACTCATGCGTCTACGTTCAAAATCAAATGGTAGTTCGTCGATTTTTTGGAAGCTGGTGTCTAGATTTTGTAGGATAACATGTTCCTTGGCTTCTTTTTCAGTTCTACTGATGATGGCACGGTCCATCAAGTTCTTCAAACCTGTTTGAAAATGTGAATTTAGATAAGCTCTTCTTAAGACTGCCATATCCAAATCACCATGGATATCCAAAGGGTATTCTAGGACAATCTCATCTTGCGTTAGAGTTCCAGTTTTATCCGTACATAGGATATCGATTGCTCCTAAGTCCTGGATAGCATTGAGTTTTTTGATGACCACCTTTTCCTTGGCCATGATAATGGAACCTTTGGCCAAGCTGGCTGTAATAATCATTGGCAGCATTTCTGGTGTCAGTCCGACACCCACGCTCAAGGCAAATACTCCCGCCTCTAGCCAGTCTCCATCGGTTAATCCATTTGCAAAAAACACAATCGGAACCATGACAAGCATCAAGCGGATCAAGAGCCAGGAAATGCTGTTCATTTCACGTTCAAAAGAAGTTGGCTCATCATAGGTGTTAAGAGTTTGCTCAATAGCTCCCATCATGGTGTCATCCCCAACTGCTAAGACCATCGCTGTAGCACTTCCTGAGATAACGTTTGTCCCCATAAAGGCCAAGGATTCTGCTTCTAAGAGGCTATCCACATTTTGACCAGTGGCTTTATTTAAAGCTAGCTTTTCAACTGCATCACTTTCTCCAGTCAAACCTGACTGTTGAACGAAAAAGTCGCGGGATTCGAATAAGATAACATCTGCCGGAATCATGTCTCCAGCGCTCAATTTCACGAGGTCTCCCACAACCAACTCATCGATTGGCAACTCTTGTTCAAGACCATCGCGAATAACAGTTGCAGTGTTGACAATCATTTTTGAAAGATTGGTTGTCGCCTTGTCGCTCCGCAACTCTTGGACAAAACGGATGCCTCCTGAAATCAAAATCAAGACAACGATAATAATAGAGGTCGTAGGGTCCTCTTGGCCAGGTTTGGCAAGCCAAACGTTTGTAACGAGAGAAATAAAGGCAATCACAAGCAAAATGATTGTGAAAGGATTGATAATGGACTCATAAATCTTTTTAAAGATGGAATCCTCTTGACCCTTGGTAATAGTGTTTTCACCATATAGGTCACGGTTTTCTTCAACTTGTTCTTGGTCTAAGCCTTTTAGACTTGTATTGTAAAAAGCTAGACTATCTTTTAATGGAGTTTGAATAGCTACTGCTAGTCTTTCTTTTGTAGTTTTCATTGGTTTCTCCTATCTGTATGAATAGTGATTTCATACTCAATGAAAATCAAAGAGCAAACTAGGAAACTAGCCGCAGGCTGTACTTGAGTACGGCAAGGCGACGTTGACGTGGTTTGAATTTGATTTTCGAAGAGTATCATACACAGAGACCAATCACTTTATAGGGACAGAACGACACAAATCAGCGATTGGGTGTGTATGTGCGGTTCTGGATGATCGTCAATTTGCATCGTTTGTCTCCTTTCTTTGTTTTAAAACAGCAGAAAATCCTGCCATAAAATGGCAGGACTAAAAAACTGATTATCTGTTTTCGTTCAAGCTTTAACTCCATAGGGCGATGTAATGAGCTTAGTCTTGACCTTCGCGACCAGGACTGTTGACCAACGAGTAGTGTCTCCACTGCTTTGCGGTAGTCATCCGTATCCCTATGGTAGCCTCACCTACCGTTTTCGCCTTTCAGTATAAACCTTTAACTAGTAAAAGTCAACGATTTATCTCATTTTTCTTAGATTACGATTAATTCTTTTGGAGCAAGGGTTAATAACTCACAACCTGTATCTGTAATCAAGATATCATCTTCAATACGAACTCCGTATTTACCTTCAATATAAATACCAGGTTCATCAGTCAAGACCATACCAGTTTTGATAACTTCTTTGGAAGTTTGGCTAAAGTAAGGTTCTTCGTGGATATCAAGTCCGATACCGTGCCCGATACCGTGAGTAAAGTATTCTCCATAGCCTGCTTCCACAATAATATCACGAGGGATTTTATCAAAGTCACGGAAACCTAAGCCATCCTTAGCTTGGTCAATCAGAGCTTGATTAGCCTTCAAAACGGTGTTGTAGATTTCTGCTTGTTCGTCGCTGACATGGCCTAGGTAGATGGTACGAGTCATATCACTCACATAATGCTCGTAAAGGCATCCAAAGTCCATAGTGATAGCTTCGCCTAGTTCTACTGGCTTGTGCATTGGGTGAGCATGGGGTTTAGAAGAGTTGATGCCACTCGCTAAGATTGTGTCAAAAGACAAACCTGCCGCTCCCAGCTCACGCATACGGAAATCAAGGAAGTTGGCAATTTCAATTTCAGTCTTCCCTGGCTTGATAAATTCAAGGGCATCGTGGAAAGCTTGGTCTGATATTGAACAAGCCTTACGAATAGTTGCAATCTCTGTCTCGTCCTTTATCATACGAAGCGCTTCAACAAACTGTGTCTGAGGAATTAATTCCAAACCTTCAAAAGCGGCTTGCATGCGGTGGTAATAAGAAACCGAGATTTCATCTTCAAACCCGATACGAGAAAGACCCATGTCTTTTGCAATTTTTGCGATAGTAGCCAACTCGTCACGTTCTGCAAAAATCTCAAAACCAGTTACTTCCTGCTTAGCAGCGATGATATAGCGGGCATCCGTCACCAAAATTTGACGGTCACGACTGATAAAGACTGTTCCATTTGAACCCCAAAATCCTGTCAAATAGTAGACATTTTTAAGGTTATTGATAATGATTCCATCTAGTTCTTTTTCTTGCATTTTATCGAGAAATGCTTGCACACGTTTATTCATGATGTAACTTTCCTTTCAAATACTGTCCTGTATAGCTAGCTTCATTGGCCGCTACTTCCTCTGGTGTTCCTGTTGCGATAATGGTTCCGCCACCGACACCGCCTTCTGGACCTAAATCTATGATATGGTCTGCTGTTTTGATGACATCCAGATTGTGCTCAATCACGAGAACTGTATTACCATCATCTACAAAGCGAGACAAGACCTTTAGTAGACGCGCGATATCCTCGGTATGAAGACCAGTTGTCGGTTCATCTAGAATGTAGAAGGACTTACCGGTCGAGCGTTTATGGAGCTCACTAGCCAGCTTCATACGTTGAGCCTCTCCGCCAGAAAGTGTCGTAGCTGGTTGTCCCAAGGTCACATAACCTAGTCCTACATCCTTGATCGTTTGGAGTTTGCGTTGAATTTTCGGAATGTGTTTGAAAAATTCCACCGCATCGTTGACGGTCATATCTAAAACTTGCGAGATATTTTTTTCTTTATAATGAACTTCTAGGGTCTCACTGTTGTAGCGGGTTCCGTGGCAGACTTCACAAGCTACGTATACATCTGGCAAGAAGTGCATTTCAATCTTGATAATACCATCACCCGAGCAGGCCTCACAGCGACCGCCCTTGACATTAAAACTAAAACGACCCTTCTTATAGCCACGAATCTTGGCTTCATTTGTCTGAGCGAAGAGGTCACGAATATCGTCAAATACACCTGTATAGGTAGCAGGGTTAGACCTCGGTGTTCGTCCAATTGGACTCTGGTCAATGTCTATCAGACGATCGATATGCTCAATCCCTGAGATAGTCTTAAACTTTCCAGGTTTATCTGAATTGCGATTAAGCTTTTGAGCAATGGCTTTTTTGAGGATGCTGTTAATAAGTGTCGACTTCCCTGAGCCAGAGACCCCTGTCACCGCAATGAATTTCCCGAGTGGGAAGCGAGCAGTGATATTTTGCAAGTTATTCTCACGCGCACCTGTCACTTCGATAAAGCGACCATTGCCTATACGGCGTTCCGTCGGTACTGGAATGGCACGTTTTCCTGATAGATACTGTCCTGTAATGGACTTACTGTTTCGAGCCACCTGCTTAGGCGTTCCTGCTGCGACAATTTCTCCACCAAAGATACCCGCTCCAGGACCAACGTCAATCAGATAATCGGCTTCTCGCATGGTATCTTCATCATGTTCTACTACGATCAAGGTGTTTCCCAAATCACGCATCTTTTTCAGACTGGCAATCAGACGGTCATTGTCCCTCTGGTGAAGACCGATAGACGGCTCATCAAGGATATAGAGAACTCCTGAGAGATTGGAACCAATCTGGGTTGCCAAGCGAATACGCTGACTCTCCCCTCCTGATAGGGTTCCTGCCGAACGAGAAAGGGTCAGATAGTTGAGTCCGACATTATTGAGGAAGGTCAAGCGGTCTTTGATTTCTTTAAGAATAGGACGAGCGATGATAGCTTCATTTTCAGATAGGCTTAGTTGATCAATAACCTCCAAATGGTCTGCGATGGAGAGGTCTGAAATTTCTCCAATATGAGGGGCTTTCTCTCCTCCTACACGAACGGATAAGGCCTGATCATTGAGGCGATAACCGTGACAAGTGCCACAAGTTAGCTCATTCATATAAAGACGCATCTGTGTGCGGGTGTAGTCGCTATTGGTTTCATGGTAACGTCGCTTAATATTCCCTATAACACCTTCAAAAGGAATGTCGATATCACGAACTCCGCCGAATTCATTTTCATAGTGGAAATGGAACTCTTTACCATCTGAACCATAGAAAATGAGATTCTTATCCTCCTCTGACAAGGTTTCAAAAGGAGTATCCATGTCCACTCCGAAGGCTGTCATAGCTTGTTCTAGCATATTTGGATAATAGTTAGAAGAGATAGGATTCCAAGGCGCTAAGGCTCCCTCACGAAGGGTCTTGCTAGCATCTGGTACGACTAAGTCCGTATCAACCTCTAGCTTGATCCCTAAACCATCACACTCGCTACAAGAACCAAACGGAGCATTGAAAGAGAAAAGACGAGGTTCTAGTTCTGGAACTGTAAAACCACAGACTGGGCAGGCATAGTGTTCTGAGAAGAGCAACTCTGAATCATCCATAGTATCAATAACTACATAACCTTCAGCGATACGAAGCGCTGCTTCAATCGAATCAAAGAGTCGACTACGGATACCTTCCTTGATGATAATACGGTCTACCACCACATCGATGGTGTGTTGTTTATTCTTTTCAAGTTCAGGAACTTCGGTCACATCATAGACAACCCCATCGACACGGACACGAACATAACCATCCTTTTGAATCTTTTCAATCAGAGTCTTATGTTGCCCTTTTTTCTTACGAATAACAGGAGCCAAAATCTGCAGACGCTGGCGCTCTGGCAATTCCAAAACCTTGTCGACAATCTGTTCAACAGAAGAAGCCTTGATAGCCCCATGTCCATTGATACAGTAAGGTGTTCCTACACGAGCATAGAGGAGACGGAGATAGTCGTTGATTTCCGTCGTAGTACCGACAGTCGAGCGAGGGTTTTTACTAGTCGTTTTCTGGTCAATAGAAATGGCAGGGCTGAGACCATCGATAGAGTCCACATCTGGTTTTTCCATATTGCCCAAAAACTGACGAGCATAGGCTGATAAACTCTCTACGTAGCGGCGTTGCCCCTCTGCATACAGGGTATCAAAGGCAAGACTCGACTTGCCCGAACCCGACAGCCCCGTCACCACAACTAGCTTGTCACGTGGAATTTCCACGTCAATATTTTTTAAATTATGGGCGCGTGCCCCATGGATGACAATCTTATCTTGCATGTTACTTCTTTCTAGTCCATTGTTGCTTTCCATTATACCAAAAAAAGTGAAATTCTATTACCAAAAAAGCCGATTTTGTAGTATAATAGTACGGTGCTAAAAATCACTGAAACACGGATTAGATTAGGAAAGGATAGGAGATATGAAACAAGTCTTTCTCTCAACAACAACTGAATTTAAAGAGATCGATACGCTCCAACCGGGCACTTGGATCAATCTCGTCAATCCTACCCAGAGCGAATCGATGGAAATCGCTTCTGCTTTTGATATTGATATCGCTGACCTCCGTGCACCACTCGATGCGGAAGAAATGTCTCGTATTACCATTGAAGATGAATACACTCTGATCATCGTAGACGTTCCCATTACCGAGGAGAGAAATAACCGCACCTACTATGTGACCATTCCCTTGGGGATTATCATCACAGAGGAGGCTATTATTACTACTTGCTTGGAACCTCTCCCACTTCTAGATGTCTTTATCAATCGGAGACTTCGAAATTTCTATACCTTCATGCGTTCACGCTTTATCTTCCAAATCCTCTACCGCAACGCTGAAATTTATCTGACAGCCCTTCGTTCAATCGAACGCAAGAGTGAGCAAATCGAAACCCAACTTCACAAATCTACTCGAAACGAAGAATTGATTGAACTCATGGAGTTGGAAAAGACCATCGTCTACTTCAAGGCCTCTCTTAAGACAAACGAGCGCGTGATTAAAAAATTGACCAGTGCAACTAGCAATATTAAGAAATACCTTGAAGACGAAGACTTACTTGAAGACACCTTGATTGAAACGCAACAGGCCATCGAGATGGCGGATATCTATGGAAACGTCCTTCACTCTATGACAGAGACCTTTGCCTCTATCATTTCAAACAACCAGAACAATATCATGAAAACCTTGGCCCTCGTGACCATCGTTATGTCTATCCCGACCATGATTTTCTCAGCCTACGGAATGAACTTTAAGGATAATGAAATTCCTTTAAACGGAGAACCGCACGCTTTCTGGCTCATCGTCTTTATCGCCTTTGCTATGAGTGTTTCCCTCACTCTTTACCTCATCCATAAAAAATGGTTCTAACAGGAGTTATTATGTCACAGATTGATTTAAAAGAATTAACCAAGAAAAACCAGGAATTTATCCATATTGCAACCCAGCAATTTCTCAAGGACGGCAAAACCGATGCCGAAATCAAGGCTATCCTTGAAGAAGTGATTCCTCATATCCTTAAAGAACAACCAAAAGGTGTGACCGCTCGCTCTATCTACGGAGCACCAACTCACTGGGCTCACAGCTTTAGCGAAAAAGAACAATACGAAAAAGAACATCCAAAGGAAAATGACGATCCAAAATTGATGATGTTGGATTCAGCCCTTTTCATTACAGGACTATTTGCAGTAGTTAGTGCCTTGATGAGCTTCTTCTCAAACCAACCAGTGGCTTACGGATTGGTAACACTTATCAGTGTAGGAGCCTTCGGTGGAGTTGCCTTCTACCTTCTCTATCACTTCATCTACCGCTACTACGGACCAGATACTGACCGTAGCCAACGTCCTCCATTCTGGAAATCACTTTTGGTTATGTTAGCGACTATGTTTGCTTGGGTCTTCATCCTCTTCTTGAGTAACTTCCTTCCACAAGCCATCAACATTAGCTTACCACCTCTTGTTTTGTTGGTCATTGGAGGAGCTCTCCTTGCCCTACGTTTCTACCTCAAAAAACGTTTCAACATCAAGAGCGCAAGTGCTGGACCTGCTAGATATTAAGATAAACAAAAAAAGTAGTGTGTTTTGTAGACACACTACTTTTATTCTGTCTCCAAATCATTTTTCGATTCTCAAAAGAAGTAGACACATTTTCTAATAACATTCTAATGTAAAGTCTTCCCTTGGAATCCCGAGGTTTTATCCTTGATTCCAAGTTGTTTTTCTGTTATACTAATAAAGTAATAAGGAGAAATATATATGACAAAACAGAGAATTAATCAAATTGTCGGTTCAATTGGTGCCTTTATCGGAATTATTGTATTTATAGCCTACATCCCCCAAATTTTTGCCAATTTACAAGGAAATAAAGCTCAACCATTCCAACCTTTATCAGCAGCTGTTTCTTGCTTAATCTGGGTCATTTACGGATGGACAAAAGAGCCTAAGAAAGATTGGATTCTAATCATTCCAAACTCAGCCGGGGTTGTCCTTGGCGGACTGACCTTCCTTACTGCTCTATAAGAAATTAACTACTATAAAAGCAACCACACGATTGGTTGCTTTTTTACTACTTTCTTGATCTAAAAGTCTTCTTCTGACTCTAATTCTTG
This sequence comes from Streptococcus sp. HMSC062D07, assembly GCF_001814215.1. NCBI lineage: Bacteria > Bacillati > Bacillota > Bacilli > Lactobacillales > Streptococcaceae > Streptococcus > Streptococcus sp. HMSC062D07. The sequence continues at coordinate 32,501 of NZ_KV815334.1, read as the reverse complement.
TTGTTTCCCCTCATCTTTTGTGATACAATAGCATCAATTTATTTCTAGGAGGATGAGATATGGTTTCTACTATTGGTATTGTTAGTTTGTCTAGTGGCATTATCGGAGAAGACTTTGTCAAACACGAAGTGGACTTGGGAGTCCAACGTCTCAAGGGCCTCGGACTCAATCCTATCTTTTTACCTCATTCACTAAAAGGCTTAGACTTTATCAAAGAACATCCCGAAGCTCGTGCGGAGGATTTAATTCAGGCCTTTTCTGATGATAGCATCGACATGATCCTATGCGCCATCGGTGGAAACGATACCTATCGTTTATTGCCCCATCTTTTTGAAAATGACCAACTACAAAAGGTTATCAAGCAAAAGATTTTTCTTGGCTTCTCGGATACGACCATGAACCATCTCATGTTGCATAAACTAGGAATCAAGACTTTTTATGGGCAATCCTTTTTAGCAGACATTTGTGAATTAGACAAGGAAATGCTGGACTATAGCCTTCACTACTTTAAAGAATTGATTGAGACTGGAAAAATCTCAGAAATTCGCCCTAGTAACGTTTGGTACGAGGAACGGACTGATTTTAGTCCCAAAGCCTTGGGAACACCTCGTGTCAGTCATGCAAATACAGGTTTTGACTTGTTACAAGGCAATGCCCAATTCGAAGGGGAAATCCTCGGTGGTTGCCTCGAATCTCTCTATGATATTTTTGACAACTCTCTACACGCAGATAGCACAGACCTCTGCCAAAGATACAAACTTTTCACTGATTTATCCGACTGGGAAGGAAAGATCCTACTGCTAGAAACAAGCGAAGAAAAACCTGAACCTGATGATTTCAAAAAAATGTTGCAGGCTTTAAAAGAAACTGGGATATTTGAAGTCATCAGTGGACTCTTGGTCGGAAAACCTATGGATGAAACCTTCTATGACGACTATAAGAAGACTTTAATGGACACCATTGATAGCACTATCCCGATTGTCTATAATCTAAACGTTGGCCATGCCACACCAAGAGCAATTGTTCCCTTTGGAGTCCACGCGTATGTAGATGCAACGGAGCAAGTCATTTGCTTTGACTATAACAAAGAAAGCTGAGATGAATTTCTCAGCTTTTTCTATATTCTCAAATACTTTCGCTATCTGTACTCACTACTTACCGCTTTTCCATTCACAATCATTCTCGTGGTCATCAACCAGACCTGCAGCTTGTAAAAATGACAAGACGGCGACTGGGCCTGTGAACTTAAAGCTTCGTTTTTTGAGATCTTTGGATAATTTTTCAGATAGAGCTGTTTTGGCAGGCGCCTGGCTGTAGTCAGGCACATCATTGACGATGGTTTGTCCATCCACAAAAGACCAAAGATAAGCATCAAAAGTTCCGAATTCTGCCTGAACTTGTAGAAAGGCCTGGGCGTTGGCACGTGTCGCAAAAATCTTAGCTCGATTTCGGATGATCGCTACATTGTCCATTAAAGCTTCCAATTCAGAGTCAGTCATCTCTGCGACTGCTTGAATTTGATATCCGTGAAACGCTTCTCGGAAGGCTTGACGTTTATTGAGCACCGTTTCCCAAGATAGTCCAGCCTGATAGGTCTCCATGCAGAGCAACTCAAAAAGAGCCTGGTCATCATGAAGGGGCTGGCCCCATTCCTCATCGTGGTAGGCTACATAGAGAGGGTTGTTCATTTTAACCCAGCCACAGCGTTTTGGCATCTTATTCTCCTATCTTTGAAACGTAGTCAGGCAAGGGAACAGTAGACTTATCCAATAGATTAATCCAACGATTAATATCTGGTGGTAGAGGGTTAAATTTTTCATCTGTTTGATATCTTGCTTGATCATCTGTTTCTATACCAGTTAATGTTTCAATCTGTTCTCGAAGCTGGTCTACAGACATCCAATCAGTCCAACCTTCAAATAAGCTTTCTGGAGCCATTGTTATCCCATACCATTCTTCAAACCATTCAATATAGTCTGTACCTAACAGGTAGAGTTTCTCGAAAGAACAAGATTCATCATTCACTTTTATACTTTCCACTATATTGTCATGATCTACTATGGCAATACCTGCACCACAAAATTCACAAGGAAGTGAGCCAACTTGACCATAGCGAGAGCCACTATGCAAGAATAATCCTGTTTGGCTCTGTTGACAATTTTTACAAAACAATGGAAAAACGGTACAGTGTAGCCATAGTTTATCAATCTTCCCATTTTTAAACTTTATCTTGACATGGTTGCTACTGTTCTTTGCTTCAACTAGAGTGATTCGAGCAATCCCCATTATTTCACCAACATCTTAAGGGCAGACTTGATGTAGTTTTCAGCTGTATCAGAAGTTCCTTCAAAGAATTTCTTGATTTTCTTGAGCTCTGTTGCCTTGTAGCCCAAGGCCAGCATGGCTTCCATAGCTTCTTCCAGTTCTTGGTTGTCACTGCTAGATGGAGCTGCAGCCTTAGCAGGGAGGTCGTCCCCTGCCACAACCACCTTACCTTCTAGATCCAATACCATCTGTTGGGCTGTTTTCTTACCTATTTTAGGGAACTTGGTCAAGTAGGTGATGTTCTTAGTCTCAATAGCTTGAACGAGGCCTGCATTGTCATCAGCCGCGATAATAGCAAGAGCAGAAACAGGGCCAATGCCCGACACCGAAATCAAGCTGAGAAAGAGTTTTTTCTCGTCTTCTGAACGGAAACCGTAAAGGAGATGAGCGTCTTCGCGAACAACTTGATGCACATAGATTTGCGCTTCTTGATTGACTTGCCCTGAGTAGGCATAAGGGTTAGCCACATGCAGAATGTAGCCGATACCGTTAGTTTCTAGAACGATGTATTTAGCAGTAATTTTGGTAATAATACCCTTTAGATATTCGTACATAATTTTCCCTTCAATTTATACTCAATGAAAATCAAAGAATAAACTAGGAAGCTAACCGTAGGCATAACTTAAGTTAGACAAGGTAAGGCTGACGCAGTTTGAAGAGATTTTCGAAGAGTATTAGTATTTGCCTAGTTCTCGTAGGCTAGTGTGATTTTCCTGAATGCGACGGAACATCTTTTCCATGTCTGACTTGGTAAAGTGTACCAAAACAGGGCGTCCATGGGGACAGTTGTATGGGTTGTCGCATTTAGAGAGCTGATATAGAAGTTGTCTGGCCGAGTGGTCATCGATACGGTGGTTAGCCTTGATGGACCGCTTGCAAGACATCATAATGGCTAGCTCTGCTCGGTATTTCTTGATCGAAACTTCCTTGGTCAAGAGGAGCATGTCGCACATTTCATAGATCCCAGACTCGATTTCCTCCTCTGCCATCCAAATGGGATGTTCGCGCAAGATAAATTGATTCTCCCCGTACTCTGCTAGAAAGACGCCTACTTCCTCTAAAAGAGACATTCTTTCTTTGAGACGAAGGGCATCATCCGCAGGAAATTCAAAAATATAGGGTACTAGGAGTTGCTGCTGGCTCTGGTCAACATTGCCAATGCTCTCACGGTACTCCTCATACTTAACCCGTTCCTGAGCCGCGTGCTGATCTATGATGTAGAGCCCATCTCGACCTTGGGCAAAAAGATAGGTCCCATGCATCTGTCCGAAAAATTCCAACTCTGGGAAGCTTGAAGATTCTTCCCGCTCCAACTTGTCATAAGCCTTATCCAGACTAGCCAGGTCTAACTCTGGATGGTCCAGTTGGTCATAGTTAGCTGGCTTTCTCTCTGCAAAATGCAGTTTAGCTGGCTTGGTCATCTGGTCTAAGGTTTCCTTAGCAAACAGATTCAAATCCTGTTTCTCTTCAGTCAGGTTCACCTGATGGTCTGCCACCTCAGCTTGTGTCGGTCTGGTCGGTTCATTTTTTTCATAATAGAGCGTATTTTCTCTCAGTGGCAAAGTCGTTTGCTCTACTTTCTCACGATTGCGAACAGTAGATTTTGCCAGATTTTCCAAGGCATCTGGAATCAAGGTCTGTTCCTTGAGACTCTTTGCGATAGCTTCTGAAACCAGCGCCATCAGTTCTCTTTCCTTGGAAATTCGCACCTCTTGCTTGGTTGGATGCACATTGACATCTGCTAAATAAGGGTCGATATGGATGTGAATCACAGCCAGCGGAAAACGTCCCACCATGAGCTTGCTACCGTATCCATCTAAAATAGCACGATTGAGCAAGAAGTTTTTGATATAACGGCCATTGATAAAAAGGCTGATGTAGTTACGATTAGCCCGTGTCAATTCCGGCAATGAGACAAAGCCTGAAATTTCAAAGTCTAGGTCAGCATTCTCAATCTCAACCATTTTTTTAGCACTGGCTAAACCATAAATTCCAGCAATGGCTTGACGCAGTTGACCCGTACCAGCTGTTCGTGTCATTTCCTTGCCATCACTAATCAGGCTAAAAGAAATCTCAGGATGGGCTAGCCCCAGACGATTGACAATATCAATGATATGAGACAACTCTGCCTGCTGGCTCTTCATATACTTGAGACGAGCCGGTGTATTGAAAAAGAGGTCTTCCACACAAACCTTAGTCCCCACAGGACTGGTCGCTGGAATGATTTCCTCAACTTCTCCCCCACGAGCCACTAGCTTGGTCCCGTGACTGGCACCATCCACCGCTGTCAACAAAGTCAAAACACTGACAGATGCGATAGAGGGCAGGGCTTCACCACGAAAGCCGAGGGTCCGAATCCGAAAAAGATCCGCTTGGTTCTTAATCTTACTGGTCGCATGACGACGGAGAGCCAATTCTACTTCATCGTGGGCAATCCCGTGACCATTATCTGTTATTTGGATCTTCTTAAGCCCAGCTTCCTCGATTTCAACGATAATCTGGCTAGAGCCAGCATCAATGGCGTTTTCAACTAGTTCCTTAACTACACTAGCAGGGCGTTCGATAACTTCTCCTGCCGCAATTTGATTGGCCAAGACTTCTGGCAATTCAATAATATGAAACATCTTTCAGCCCCTTTCTCAACTATTTTTATCTATTTCTCTGAAAATAAACTAGTGCTATTATACCATATTTCACTCGTTTCCAAAAAAGTCCGAGCAGCAACTTTCTTCCCGATTTTACTAGGTTATTTGCTAAGTTTGTGGTACAATAGGTAGAAACAATATTTTAAAAAGGAGAAAAGATACATGCACATTTTTGATGAGCTAAAAGAGCGTGGGTTGATTTTTCAAACGACTGATGAAGAAGCTTTGCGTAAAGCCCTAGAAGAAGGTCAAGTTTCTTATTATACTGGCTACGATCCAACTGCTGACAGCCTTCACCTAGGCCACCTTGTCGCAATCTTGACAAGTCGTCGTTTGCAGTTAGCAGGTCACAAACCTTATGCGCTCGTTGGCGGTGCTACTGGTCTCATCGGAGATCCGTCCTTCAAAGATGCTGAGCGTAGTCTCCAAACAAAAGACACAGTAGATGGCTGGGTCAAGTCTATCCAAGGACAACTTTCTCGCTTTCTTGATTTTGAAAATGGTGAAAATAAAGCTGTCATGGTCAACAACTACGACTGGTTTGGCAGCATCAGCTTCATTGACTTCCTCCGCGATATCGGAAAATACTTCACTGTCAACTACATGATGAGCAAGGAGTCTGTTAAAAAACGGATTGAAACAGGGATTTCTTACACTGAGTTTGCCTACCAAATCATGCAAGGGTACGACTTCTTTGTTCTAAACCAAGAGCACAATGTTACTCTTCAAATCGGTGGATCTGACCAATGGGGAAATATGACTGCTGGTACCGAATTGCTTCGTCGTAAAGCCGACAAGACTGGTCACGTTATCACTGTTCCACTCATCACAGATGCAACTGGTAAGAAATTTGGTAAATCTGAAGGGAACGCTGTGTGGCTCAACCCTGAAAAGACTTCTCCATACGAAATGTACCAATTCTGGATGAATGTTATGGACGCTGACGCTGTTCGCTTTTTGAAAATCTTTACTTTCTTGTCACTTGATGAGATTGAAGACATCCGCAAACAATTTGAAGCAGCTCCACACGAACGCTTGGCTCAAAAAGTCCTCGCTCGTGAAGTCGTAACTCTGGTTCACGGCGAAGAAGCTTACAAAGAAGCCCTTAACATCACTGAGCAACTCTTTGCTGGAAATATCAAAAACCTTTCTGTCAAAGAACTCAAACAAGGACTTCGTGGCGTTCCGAACTACCAAGTACAAGCAGATGAAAATCACAATATCGTAGAACTTCTCGTGTCATCTGGTGTGGTTAACTCAAAACGCCAAGCTCGTGAAGATGTTCAAAACGGAGCTATTTACGTCAACGGCGACCGCATCCAAGACCTTGACTATGTCTTGAGTGATAGCGATAAATTAGAAAATGAATTGACCGTTATCCGTCGCGGTAAGAAAAAATACTTTGTTTTGACTTATTAACCTATTAAATATTTTCTTATAAACTAAGGAGTTACCCTCGAGAAAGGTAACTCCTTTTTGCTGTGAATAGTCCCCACCTATCCCTTAATAGACAGGCTACGCAGTACAATGCGTAAGGTTGTTAGATTATGTAAGATAGAAAGATTTGAAGGGCTGAGCCAGTTAAACAAGCCAAAGCCAATCAAACTACTATTTACGACAACGGTATCTTGAATATTCTTCTTGATGAGTGTTTGCAAAGATGATGATAGCGAATCCAACTCTTGGAAGAAATCCAAACGATTATCTAACAATAAGATATCGCTCATCTGCTTAGAAATATCTGCACTCTCATTCATCACCACACCGATATCTGATAGGGTTAGAGCCGCTGAGTCATTCAAGCCATCTCCAACCATCAAAATAGTGTGACCTGCTTTCTGCAGTTCCTCTACTAACTCAAATTTCCCATCAGGTTTCAAGTCTGTATAGACCTGATCAAAGGGCAAATCTTTGACTAATTCCTCTGTTCTAACCAAGGTGTCCCCTGTTGCCAGAATCAATTTTTTCCCTTGTGCCTTAAGTTTCTCCAAGGCTGCTTTTGCTTCTTTTCTCAAAGGAGTATGAATACAGAACATTCCAATCAATTCATTCTGGTAGGCTAAGAATAAGAGATTGTAGTGACTCTTGTACTCTTCAATTAAAGCATTTTGTTCTGAACTGATATAAATCTGTTCATCCTGCATCAAGACATAATTCCCAATAAGAACTGGTTGGCCATCTATATGAGATTTGATCCCCTTACTTGCGATATATTGGAGTTTCCCATGCATTTCCTCATGTTCAATTCCCTCTATCTCGGCTTGCTTGACGATAGCATTAGCAATAGGATGATAAATGTGTTCCTCAAGACAGGCACTGATTCTGAGAATATCTTCCTCACTATTGTCTCCAAAAGGTAACACCTTTTCAACTATCGGATAGCTAGTTGTGATCGTTCCCGTCTTATCAAACAAGAAAGTATCAACTTCCAGGTATTTCTCCAGAACATCTCCATCCTTAATCACCATTTCACGGTTCAACCCCTCCTTGATAGCTGTCAAATAAGCTACAGGAGTAGAGATTTTCAAAGCGCAGGAGAAATCGACCAATAGGAAAGAAATAGCCTTAGAAAAAGAACCTGTCAATAGGTAAGTCAGCCCAGCCCCCAAGAAATTATATTTGACGACCTTATCCGCCATCTTGATGAAATAGCGTTGTTTCGTTTTCTTGTTTTCTTCAGATTTCTTCATCAACTCAATCAGCTGTAAAATACGGCTGTTCATCTGATTATCGGTTACACGAATGCGCAACTCTCCAGTTTCTAATACTGTATTTGCACAAACCAAATCAGACTCTCTTTTTTCAACTGGAAAACTCTCTCCCGTCAAGGAACTTTCGTTGACCATACCTAAACCTGAAACTACTTGTCCATCAAACAGAATTTCATTTCCTTGAGATAAGATCAAGACATCTCCTATTTGAACATCGGAACTCTTGATACTAACGACCGTATCGCCCTGTACCAAGAATACATCGCTCTCTTTTGCAAGAAGACTTTGTTCTAAATCTGTTGCCGTTTTTTTCAAGGACCACTGATCTAAATGATTCCCCAAATCAAGCATAAACATGATATTGCTAGCTGTCTTGGATTGATTCATAAACAAGGACAATAAAATCGCCGAACAGTCCAAGACCTCCATCGTTAGTTCCTTACGCGCTAGTGTTTGATAGGCTTCTCTGATATAACCCAAAGCCTGATAACAAGTCCATATATAGCGAATAGGATACGGCACAAAACTACGAAAAAGTATACGCTTAATCGCTGCACCTGAAACAATAGAATAAGCACTCTCTTCTCTACGAATGGGAAGAGTCATCAACTCAGAAACTTTCCCTTTATCAATTCTTTTTAAAAAGGCTTCTGCATTATCTAATACAGAAAAGCCTTCTTTTATACGTAGAGTAAAGTGCTGTTGATCCATGTAAAACTGGATAGACTCAATCCCCTTTTCATCTCTCGCCAAGGAACGAAGATAGTCTTGAATATCCAAGGTGAGTGAAAAAGAAGATGATAGTCGGATATGTTGGTATCCTCTATGTAGCACTTTAAAAGACATATTATTCACCTATAAGGCTATCTAATTGCTCTTCTTTTTTCTCTTGCTCGTACAAATATTTGGCATCTTGCAAGACATCGTCTCCATGTTGCTTCACAACAGAAACAGATGCATCTAGCTCGTCTTTCAACTTGTAAGCCTTAGCCAAAGCTTTAGAATAACCTTTTTTAGCTTCCTTACTTGCCAAGATTTTCAAACCAAGGGTACCAAATGCGACACCACCCAAAAAGAGTGATGATTTTTTCGCAACTTTTGCGACGCTTAATACTTCTTTTAACATACTTATTTCCTCCTTATCATTATTATATAGCAATTTAGATATAAAAGCAATTTAATTCCATAAATTGGAGAATTAGTTTTATTTCTACTGAATCTCCCATCTACTTATTCCTAAAGTTGCTTTCATTTGCCTCTTTTGATACACTTAAACTATGAATACAAACCTCAAACCCAAACTCCAGCGCTTTGCTTCTGCTAGTGCCTTTGCCTGCCCTATCTGCCAAGAAAATCTGACCTTGGTAGAGACTAGCCTCAAATGTAGCAACCGCCATTCTTTTGACCTAGCAAAATTCGGCTATGTCAATCTAGCACCACAAATCAAGCAATCGACCAACTACGACAAGGAAAACTTTCAAAATCGTCAGCAAATCCTAGAAGCTGGCTTTTATCAGGCTATCTTAGAAGGCATCTCGGACCTACTAGCGACTAAACCATCCGCAAAAACTATCTTGGACATCGGTTGTGGCGAAGGCTTCTACTCTCGCAAACTCCAAGAAGTGCACCCTGAAAAAACCTTTTACGCCTTTGACATCTCGAAAGACTCGATCCAGATTGCTGCCAAAAGCGAACCCAACTGGGCGGTCAATTGGTTTGTCGGTGACCTGGCTCGTCTTCCTATAAAAGATGCCAGCATGGATATCCTACTTGATATCTTCTCACCTGCCAACTACGGAGAATTCCGACGAGTCTTATCAAAGGACGGCATCTTAATCAAGGTCATTCCTACTGAAAACCACCTCATGGAAATCCGTCAGATGGTACAGGATCAGCTGACTAAGAAGGATTATTCAAACCAAGATATCAAGGAACACTTCCAAGAACACTTCAGCATCCAATCTAGTCAGATTGCTTCCTTGACCAAGTCTATCACAGCAGAGCAACGCCAAGCCTTACTCAGCATGACTCCCCTGCTCTTTCATGTCGACCAAAGCAAGATTGATTGGAGTCAGTTAACTGAGATTACTATCGAAGCAGAGATTCTGGTTGGGAAAGCACTGTGAACTAGTTTATGAGATAAAACCAAGCCCGCACCTCTTCTTGAGATGCGGGTTTAAAACACGTTTTTTCACTGTCTTTCCGAAAAGGAGAAAAAATTATGACCTCTCTATTTATTTTCGATTTGAAATGACAAATTTATCAATAAATAGCAAGTGATATAAGGCAAGTGATGCCCCATAACAACATCCATGAAAAGAGATTTCTTGATGAGTCAGTGGAAACGAAGAACTATTACCCGTATAAAGGCATGACCAAATTACAAAAAGAATCCAAAATAAATCAGTCCATTTATATTTTGAAAAATATTTTTTCCACATAAAAACACCCTCTTTCTTTACCACATTACTATTATAATACTGTATGTAAACGAATACAAGAAATTTGAGGTAACAACTAAGAAAAACCTGAGGCTTAAAGGTAGTAAAACCAGCATTGTTAAGTGCTGGTTTTTTGTCTGACGCTATACCCCATCCGTAAGACTAGGTTATAGGGACTAAACACTAAGCTTTAAAAAAAGTTAGTTTATGAAGTTTAGCGATTGTTAGTTTTCCAAACTGTACTCTTTTTTTATTTTTCAAACCCCAATAACTAAGAGCAAGTAATGCTACAACCCAAGCAAAAGTGATCCCCAAACTGTCAAAATTCAACTTGAAATCTGGTTTATTAAAGAAATCTACATAAACTCCTAAGAAGGTTGTATCCATAAATTTCTTGACCTCTGAGCTAACTTGAGAAAACATCGGCAAGAATGAGAGGCCAAGCATTGGAATCAAACCATAAACCTGAGCCTGAGTTTGTGTCTCTGAAATAGATCCGATCACTAAATTTAAGAGGATTGTACATAATGCTACCAGAGAAGCTACTACAAGGTATACAGGATAATCTTTTGCGAAATCCACTTCAACCATAATAGGGAAAGAAATAACTGAAGTCAAGGCAAAGATTACAGGATAAAACAAAACGGAAACAAGATATTCTCCACGGCGAACTCCGCTTAAGATAAGAGTTTTAAAAATTCTTTTTTCTTTCTCCTCTGCAATAGAGTTTGAAATCATTGATCCAGAAGAAAATGAGAATGCCATTGTTAAAGAACTGAACAATAGTGTTTTCCCTTGAGTGCCATCTGTATTCATAAAATTTTGGAAGAGTAGAACAAGAAAGAATGGGAATACTACCTGTACCAAAGTGTTTTTGTTTGTTAATAATACTTGTGTCCTCAACCAGATAAGGGCTAAAATTCTCTTAAACATCTAATTTTTCTCCTGTCAATTTAATAAAAATATCTTCTAAAGTTGGTTCACATGAGTGAATCGTCATCATTTTTTTATAATCTTCTTGCTGCAAGTCTTCGAAGCGCACTACTTTTTTAGTAGAGTCACTATAGGTTACTGCAACCTTTTTTTCCGTGTTGTATTTTTGTATAATTTCGCTTGGGCTTCCTTGTTCAATAAGATCGCCTTTATTCAAAAGAGCTAGGTTATCACATAATAAAGTCGCCTCATTCATATCATGAGTAGTTAAGAAAATGGTTGTTCCTCTTTCCTTTAACTCCTGTAGTAATTTATGAATCTTTTTTGAGGTGGTGGGATCTAACCCACTTGTAGGTTCATCTAAAAATAGAACTTTAGGGTCATTGATTAAAGCACGAGCTAAAAGCATTCGTTGACGCATTCCTGTAGAAAGTTTCTCAGCTGGAGTGTCTTTACTATCATACAGACCAACTTGTTTTAGAATTTCTTCAATTCTAGATTTTGAAATTCCGTATAGTCTTGCAAACAGTAACAAGTTATTGTACAAACTTAATTTTTCGTAATAACCACTTGTGTCACCTACTAAACCTAACTCTTCAAAATCTGACGGAAGTAATTTTTGAGAATCTTTTCCTAATAATTCTGTCTTTCCGCTGTTAGCCTGTAGCTGTCCTGTCAGAATATTGATCATTGTTGTCTTCCCTGAACCAGATGGACCTAGGAATCCAAAAATTTCTCCTTCGTATATGGAAAAACTAATTTGATTTAAAGCAATATTATCTCCAAATCGCTTTGTAACTCTTTCTACCTTAATCATTTTATTACCTCTTTCTAATTTTAATTTCTATTTTAGAAACTTCACTCACTACCATCGGTTATGTCAATAACTCTAATTCTAGGCTTTAAGTTAGAATCCATTTTGATTTCTCTCATTTCATTTGGAAGCAAGAGAACTAATTTTAGTAGCTTCTCATCAAGTGTTACTTTACATAGGCGTCTGCTATCTAGACTATTTTTGATAATCAGATAGTCCTTCTTGACAAACTTTTCATCCATATAATAGTCAATTGTTTTTACCATAGTTTCCTCCCGCCTGCTAATCTACATCCTGTTAAATAGAAATGATTCTAGCATTGCGATTCTCTTAACTTATTTACAATAACAGTATATCCCTTATGAGAGTAAAAAAACAGGACATTTATGTCCACTGACATTTATGTCCTGTTTTTAAATTGAAATTATGGAAAATCCTTATTTTTTTCCTCTATCACTCGATTTTTAAAATTCATATCATTCAAAAATTCTGCTCCGTTAATAGCTTTTTCATAGTATTGTAGGGCTTTTTCTTTATCTTTTTCTCCGTATAAGTAATATTTTGCTTCAATGAAGTCTACAGTTGGTTTTAAACTAGTATCTCCGATTTCAATCATAATTTCTCTTAAAATACTCAATATTTCAGGAATAAATTCATGATAATTAATGTCAAGCTGATAAAGTACTAAACCTATTAGCACCCTTTGAAGCAAGTGAACATAGTTTGTATCATCATAGTTTGTTTGAGATACAATATTTAAACAAACTTTTTTTAAAGTTATTTCATCTCGTTCTGAATTAACAGCTAGAGATAAAAAATATAAGTACAATATCAGTAGATCATTTGTCGAATATTCTGTTCGTAACATTGTTTGTTCAAAATATTCCTCAATTAAACCTTCTCCAAATTCAGCGTTTTCAGAAACATACACATCATCAATGGCTTGTAGAACTTCAACTGCTACTTGCTCATCCTCAGGAAGTTGGTCATAAAAACGTTCTTGAATATCTTCAAAGATAGCCTCACGTTGGCGGATTTTTTCTTCATCTCCATGAATAGATTGACGAATCAATTTTGTTTTTAGTTTTAGATACTCTTTGGGAACGATTAGCAATCGTTCATCAATTAACTGAGATATTGGAACTCCTAGCACTCCAGCTATATAATCTAGTTTGGCTAAACTGGGCAAATTATTTCCTGTTTCAATTCGCCCCAACTGACGAACAGTCAGTTCTTTTTCATCTCCACAAAAGGCTTCCCTACTCAATCCCTTTTCAGTCCGTAAGGTACGAATTCGTTTCCCAATCTCTAAATTACTCATAATGCACCTCTTCAAATTCTAATATGATATTCAAACAATTACTTGTATATGTTCCTATTTTAACATACTTTCTTACAATTTTCAGATAAAAATAATGATAAGGAATAGTTTTAAGCCACCACTCTATATAACTGACCCATTTTAATATAGTATCTGAGGTCTATCTCTACTCAAGTATTCAAAAAAAGCGAGTTTCAATTGAAACTCGCTTTTTTGCTAGGTAGTGTAATAACTATAAAATTTCGTATCTTATACTCAATGAAAATCAAAGAGCAAACTAGGAAACTAGCCGCAGGCTGTACTTGAGTACGGCAAGGCGACGTTGACGCGGTTTGAAGAGATTTTCGAAGAGTATTAGTTCAAGTGCCAGATATCTTCGTTATACTGAGCGATTGTACGGTCAGATGAGAAGAATCCTGCTTTAGAAATGTTAACGATAACTTTGTCCAACCATGCGTCACGGTCTTCGTAGTCAGCAAGCATTTGCTCTTTAACTTTGATGTAGTCTTCCAAGTCAAGAAGAGTCATGAACCAGTCTTTGTTGATTAATTCGTTATAAAGACGTTCCAAGCGTTCAATCTTACCAACTGCAAGAACAGCGTCACTCACGATAAAGTCAACCAATGGTTTGATCGCTTTACGAGCGTAGAATTCGCTTGATTTGTAAGCTGATTTTGCGTAAAGGTCGATAACAGTTTCTGAATCTTCACCAAAGATGTAGATGTTTTCGTCTCCAACCAACTCAGCGATTTCCACGTTAGCACCGTCCATAGTACCAAGAGTCAAAGCTCCGTTCAACATGAATTTCATGTTACCAGTACCTGAAGCTTCTTTAGAAGCAAGTGAGATTTGTTCTGAGATATCACATGCTGGGATAAGGAAGCTTGCTGCAGTAACGTTGTAGTTTTCAACCATAACCACTTGTAAGTGTGGTGCAACTGCTGGGTCGTTAGCAATCACTTCTGACAAGCAAAGGATCAAGTGGATGATGTCTTGAGCAATTGTGTAGGCAGGAGCTGCTTTACCACCAAAGAAGACTGTGATTGGACGAGCAGGGATGTTACCAGCCTTGATGTCAAGGTATTTATGGATAACATACAAAGCGTTCATTTGTTGGCGTTTGTACTCGTGAAGACGTTTGATTTGGATATCAAAGATAGAGTTAGTATTGATTTCCACACCTTGGTGTTCTTTCAAGTGACGAGCCAATTTACGTTTGTTGTGGGCTTTGATGCTTTCCAATTTTTCTTTGACAGCAGCCTTGTCTTCGTATGAAAGAAGGTCTTCCAATTTAGAAGCTTCATGGTGCCATTCGCGGCCAAGGATTTCATCCAAGTAGTGAGACAAGCTTGGGTTAGCATGCATGAGCCAACGACGGAAGGTGATACCGTTTGTTTTGTTGTTGAATTTTTCTGGGTAAAGATCGTAGAAAGGTTTCAACTCAGAGTTCTTCAAAATTTCTGTGTGAAGAGCGGCAACCCCGTTTACGCTGTATCCATAGTGGATATCCATGTGGGCCATGTGTACACGATCGTTTTCATCAATGATTTGAACAGCTGGATCTTTGTATTCAGCACGAACACGACGGTCCAATTCTTTGATGATTGGTACCAAGTGAGGAACCACTTCTTCCAAGAATTCAAGAGGCCATTTTTCAAGGGCTTCAGCAAGGATTGTGTGGTTTGTGTAAGCAGTCATGCTACGAACGATAGAGATTGCTTCATCAAGTTCGATACCACGTTCAGTCAAAAGACGGATCAACTCAGGAATCACCATTGATGGGTGCGTATCGTTGATTTGTACAACTGCGTAGTCAGCAAGGTCATGCAAGTTGCTTCCTTTTTCGATTGCTTCATCGATGATCAATTGAGCACCGTTTGAAACCATGAAGTATTGTTGGAAGATACGGAGCAATTCACCTTGTTTGTCGCTATCGTCTGGGTAAAGGAAAAGAGTCAAGTTGCGAGCGATGTCTGTCTTATCAAAGTTGATACCATCTTCGATGATAGAAGAGTCAACTGAATCCAAGTCAAACAAACGCAAGCGATTTTTAGTAGCTGTTTTGTATCCAGGTACATCGATATCGTAAAGAGTAGATGTTAATGTGAAGTGTGCAAATGGTACTTGGTAGCTACGGCTTGAGCGAACCAACCAGTTTTGGTCAGTCAACCAAGCGTTAGGAATTGTTTCTTGTTGGTTGTTTTTAAGAACTTGTTGGAAAAGACCAAAGTGGTAGTTCAAACCAACACCGTCACCGTTCAAACCAAGTGTAGCGATTGAGTCGATAAAGCAGGCTGCCAAACGTCCCAAACCACCATTACCAAGTGATGGTTCCAACTCTACTTCTTCGATTTCGATCAACTCTTTACCTGCATCAGCAAGTTCTTTTTTAACTTCGTCATAAAGACCAAGGTTAATCAAGTTGTTAGACAAGAGTTTACCGATCAAGAACTCAGCTGAGATATAGTAAACTTTTTTCTTACCAGTGTTGACTGGTTTTTGGCTACTTGCAAGTTTGCTGTAGTTAAGAAGAGCAAGGTAAAGCTCTTCGTTACTACATTCTGCGATAGATTTATTGTAACGATTTTGTACAAATTCTTTTAATGGTAACATTTTTTGTGTCTCCTGATAATGTCTTATTTCTTTAATTCTACCAAATTTTCATTGATTCGGCGATAAATTGTAGTCAAGTCAAGCAAAGTTTCTTCGACAGCAGGAGTCAATTGATCCTCTGTCATACGCCATGACCAGTTTCCACCAAGAGTAGATGGGAAGTTCATACGAGCTGACTCATCTAGTTCTAGCAAGTCTTGCATGGTTGCAATAGCCATGAAGCTAACTGATGAAAATACTGTGCGAAGCATTGCGTGTGGCACTGTTTCATACTCTTTACGGTTCGTGTAACGAGCCATGTATTCACGAGTTGGATCGTCAATCTCATTACGGTACCAACCAAGAACTGTATTGTTATCGTGTGTTCCTGTGTACATAACAGAGTTGGCAGGTGCCAAGTGTGGGCTATCGATACTTTCGTCTTCTGGGTTGAAGGCAAATTGAAGAATCTTCATTCCTGGGAAGCCAGTGCGTTCACGTAGTTCAATAACTTCGTCAGTCATGAATCCAAGGTCTTCTGCGATGATGTTTAGCTCACCAAGCTCTTCCTTAACGGCTGCAAAAAGCTTGTAGCCAGGACCTTTCACCCACTCACCAGGTGCCGCTGTTTCAGAACCAGCAGGGATTTCCCAGTAAGACTCAAATCCACGGAAGTGGTCGATACGAACGATATCGTAGATTTTGAAGCTTTCACGCAAGCGTTCAATCCACCATTTGTAGCCGTCTTTGTCCATTGCTTCCCAGTCATAGATTGGATTACCCCAAAGCTGACCAGTAGCAGAGAATTCATCTGGTGGGCATCCTGCGATGCAAGTCGCTTTTCCGTTTTCATCCGTTTTAAAGAGATGTGGATTAGCCCACATATCGCTTGAATCTTCCGCTACATAGATAGGCATATCTCCGACAATCTCGATGTGATTTTCGTTAGCGTATGCTTTCAATTTCAACCATTGTTGGAAGAAAAGGTATTGGGTTACGCGGTGGTAAACAAGCTTGTCAGCTAATTTCTCACGGTAGCTTTCAAGAGTTGAAGCTTTACGAGCACGAGCATCTGCATCTGGCCATTCTGTCCAAGCAAGATTATCAAAATGCTCCTTGATAGCCATATACTCCGCAAATAGTTCAAGCCATGATTGATTTTCTTGAGCAAATTTTTCGAAGTCTTTGACATCTCCGACTTCAAGGAAACGTTTGACAGCTTTCTCTAGAAGTGGACGACGTGCATAGTAGATTTTAGCGTAGTCAACTTCAGTTGGGTTGCTACCAAAGTCCACACCTTCAAGATCACTTGCTTCCAACAAACCTTGCTCCACCAAAATATCAAGGTCGATAAAGTGAGTATTACCTGCAAAAGCTGAGAATGATTGGTATGGAGAATCTCCATAGCTAGTTGTTCCCAAAGGAAGGATTTGCCAGTAGCGTTGCTTTGTACGAACCAAGAAGTCAACGAAATCATAAGCGCTTTGACCAAATGATCCGATTCCGTATGCTCCTGGAAGTGATGAGATGTGCATCAACACACCGCTTTGACGTTTTTTCATATTAGCACCTCAAGTGTTTATATTGTTAATTATTTCAATCTTTGCGCAAACGTTTGCGCTAAGTCAAGTATACCCCATTTCTAAAATAAATGCAAGCGTTTGTAAAAAAAACTTTTTCCCTACTTTTTATTTCCGAAATCGGAAATTCCCTATATTTTAAATTTCCCCCTCCCTTTGTTTCGTCTTCTATTTATGCAATCGTTTCCCTGCAATTATTTTTGAATTGAAATTTACACGATTTCCTATTTCTCTTCTATTATACAAACAATTTTAGGAATTAGCCAGTCACAAGCTTTTTAAAATTTTTTCAAAAAAACGCTTGCAACCGTTTTCTGTTTGTGCTATACTAAGGTCATAAGGGAAAACGTTTGCGTTTCCTCGAAATTAAAATTTGTTATTCTTTAGGAGGAATACACTATGTCAACTAAATTCATGAAGAGCGCTGCTGTACTTGGTACTGCTACTCTTGCTAGCTTGCTTTTGGTAGCTTGCGGAAGCAAAACTGCTGATAAAGCAGCTGATTCTTCTGCATCAGGAAGCCAAGAAATCACTTTCTACGTTGAAGACCAATATAAAGCTTACGCTGAGAAAGTTGCTGCTGCTTATGAAAAAGAATCAGGAACAAAAGTTAACATCAAATCTGGTGACCAACTTGGTGGACTTGACAAACTTTCACTTGACAACCAATCAGGTCAAGCCGCTGACGTTATGATGGCTCCATACGACCGTGTAGGTAGCCTTGGTACTGACGGACAACTTTCAGAAGTAACTTTGAGCGACGGTGCTAAAACTGATGACACTACTAAATCTCTTGTAACTGTTGGTGGTAAAGTTTACGGTGCTCCAGCTGTTATCGAGTCACTTGTTCTGTACTACAACAAAGACTTGATCAAAGAAGCTCCAAAAACATTCGCTGACTTAGAAAACCTTGCTAAAGATAGCAAATACGCTTTCGCTGGTGAAGAAGGTAAAACTACTGCTTTCCTAGCTGACTGGACTAACTTCTACTACGCATACGGACTTCTTGCTGGTAACGGAGCTTACGTATTTGGTGACAACGGTAAAGATCCTAAAGATATCGGTCTTGCTAACGATGGTGCTATCGCAGGAATCGAATACGCTAAAACTTGGTACGAAAAATGGCCTAAAGGTATGCAAGATACTGAAGGTGCTGGAAACTTGATCCAAACTCAATTCCAAGAAGGTAAAACAGCTGCTATCATCGATGGTCCTTGGAAAGCTCAAGCATTCAAAGATGCTAAAGTAAACTACGGTGTTGCAACTATCCCAACTCTTCCAAACGGCAAAAACTACGCAGCCTTTGGTGGTGGTAAAGCTTGGATCATCCCATCAAGCACTAAGAACCTTGAAGGCGCTCAAAAATTTGTAGACTTCCTTGTTTCAACTGAACAACAAAAAGCATTCTACGATGCTACTAACGAAATCCCAGCTAACACTGAAGCTCGTGCTTATGCTGAAGGTAAAAACGATGAGTTGACTACAGCTGTTATCGAGCAGTTCAAGAACGCACAACCAATGCCAAACATCTCTCAAATGTCAACAGTTTGGGATCCAGCTAAAACAATGCTCTTTGAAGCTGTAAGTGGTAAGAAAGATGCTAAAACAGCTGCTAACGATGCTGTAACATTGATCAAAGAAACAATCCAACAAAAATTTGGTAACTAATTGATTGATTCAAGGGAGATAATTTAAACATCTCCCTTGATTTTTAGATATATTGACAATGTTTTCAGCAATTTTGCTGATTAGCATCGAGCTCAGTGCTCGTATCTTATGAAAGGAGCACTCATGGAACAACAACCAAAAAAAGCAGCCTTGCTTTCATTGATTCCTGGGTTGGGACAAATCTACAACAAACAAAAAGCTAAAGGTTTTATCTTCCTTGCTGTAACAGTGGCTTTTGTCCTCTATTTTATAGTACTTGCAGCACCTGAATTGAGCAACTTAATCACGCTTGGTGAAAAACCTGGCCGTGACAACTCTCTCTTCATGTTGATTCGTGGTGCATTCCACTCTATTTTTGTAATTGTTTATCTAGCCTTTTATATTCTCAATATTAAAGACGCTCATACTATTGCAAAACGTATCAATAATGGCATCCCTGTCCCATTGACACTTAAGGATATGATTAAGGGTATCTATGAAAATGGATTCCCTTACTTGCTTATCATTCCATCTTACGTTGCCATGACATTTGCCATCATCTTCCCAGTTATTGTAACCTTGATGATTGCCTTTACCAACTATGATTTCCAACATTTACCACCAAATAAATTGTTGGATTGGGTTGGATTGACTAATTTCACAAACATCTGGAGCTTGAGTACTTTCCGTTCAGCCTTCGGTTCTGTTCTTTCTTGGACTATTATCTGGGCTTTATCTGCATCTACTTTGCAAATCGTACTCGGTATCTTTACAGCTATTATTGCTAACCAACCATTCATCAAAGGGAAACGTATCTTTGGTGTTATCTTCCTTCTTCCTTGGGCTGTTCCAGCCTTCATCACTATCTTGACATTCTCAAACATGTTTAACGATAGTGTCGGAGCTATCAACACTCAAGTATTGCCTATCTTTGCTAAGTTTCTTCCTTTCTTAGATGGCGTTCTTATTCCTTGGAAGACAAACCCAACTTGGACTAAGGTTGCCTTGATTATGATGCAAGGTTGGCTTGGATTCCCTTATATCTACGTCTTGACTCTCGGTATCCTACAGTCTATTCCAAATGACTTGTATGAAGCAGCTTATATCGACGGTGCAAACGCTTGGCAAAAATTCCGCAACATCACTTTCCCAATGATTTTGGCCGTTGCGGCACCTACTTTGATCAGCCAATACACCTTCAACTTCAACAACTTCTCTATCATGTATCTCTTCAATGGTGGTGGTCCTGGTAGTGTCGGTGGTGGAGCTGGTTCAACCGATATCTTGATCTCATGGATCTACCGTTTGACAACTGGTACAGCTCCTCAATACTCTATGGCAGCTGCCGTTACCTTGATTATTTCAATCATTGTCATCTCTATTTCTATGATTGCATTCAAGAAACTACACGCATTTGATATGGAGGACGTCTAAGATGAATAACTCAATCAAAATCAAACGTAGACTGACTCAAACCCTTACTTATCTTTACTTAATTGGACTTTCAATCGTTATTATCTATCCTCTTTTAATCACGATTATGTCAGCCTTTAAGGCCGGTAACGTTGTGGCCTTCAAGCTCGACAGCAATGTTAATTTCAGTCTTGATAACTTCAAAGGGCTCTTTACAGAAACCTTGTACGGCACATGGTACCTCAACACTTTGATCATCGCTTTGATCACTATGGTTGTTCAGACAAGTATTATCGTACTTGCTGGTTATGCCTACAGCCGTTACAACTTCTTGGCTCGTAAACAAAGTTTGGTCTTCTTCTTGATTATCCAAATGGTGCCAACAATGGCCGCTTTGACTGCCTTCTTCGTTATGGCCCTCATGTTGAACGCCCTTAACCAAAGCTGGTTCCTCATCTTCCTCTACGTTGGTGGAGGTATCCCGATGAATGCTTGGTTGATGAAAGGTTACTTTGACACCGTGCCAATGTCTCTTGATGAGTCTGCAAAACTTGATGGTGCAGGACATTTCCGCCGCTTCTGGCAAATCGTTCTCCCTCTTGTTCGCCCAATGGTTGCTGTACAAGCACTCTGGGCCTTCATGGGACCTTTCGGAGACTATATCCTCTCTAGTTTCTTGCTTCGTGAAAAAGAATACTATACAGTTGCCGTTGGTCTACAAACATTCGTCAGCAATGCGAAGAACTTGAAGATCGCCTACTTCTCAGCAGGTGCTATCCTCATCGCTCTTCCAATCTGTACACTTTTCTTCTTCTTGCAAAAGAACTTCGTTTCAGGACTTACAAGCGGTGGCGACAAGGGGTAATATACCCCCGCCACCCTTTTTCATTTTTGAAATTGTACATCGATTGTCTGGTGAGAAACAAGAGCTTGCTGAGATTACCTTGTTAGTTAGTGGACGAATCATAACAATCATTCACTTTTACCAAGGATTCTACTATCCCCGCTTGAAATAAAAAACATTTCTCTATATAATACTCGTATAGAAAAATGCCTATAGAAAGAGATTTATGTTACCATATCCATTTTCTTATTTTAATAGTATTTGGGGATTTCGTAAGCCCCTATCTCAACGTTTTGGTCTAAACTGGTTTCAACTGATTTTTACCAGTATTTTCTTGATTAGCTTATCCATGGTGCCTATTGCTATCCAGAACAGTTCTCAGGAAACCTATCCTTTAGAGACGTTCATCGATGATGTCTATGCTCCATTGACGGACGAAGTCGTTCAGGATCTAGCTACCAATGCTCAGATTGTAGATGGAAAACTAAGCTATACTGGTTCGACTCCTCATCAAGCTTCTGTACAAATCGGGGCTACTGCTAGTTCAAGTTTCCCTGAAGAATTACTTCTTAACTTTGAACCTGAGCAACTCGTCATCAGTAAGCAAGGAAAAGAACTAACCAGCATTCGCTATCACGCTATTACAACTGATAGTTTCCAAAGCAAGGAAAGCTTGACTCAGGCTATTTCAAAAGACTGGTATCAACAGAACCGCGTCTATATCAGCCTCTTCCTGGTCTTAGGTGCTAGTTTTCTCTTTGGACTTAATTTTTTCATTGTAGCTTTAGGTGCTAGCCTTCTGCTCTACTTCACGAAAAAATCTCGTCTCTTCTCATTTAAGACCTATAAAGAGTGCTATCATTTTATTTTGAACTGTTTAGGATTACCAACTTTACTGACCATGATTCTAGGTCTTTTGGGGCAGAATATGGCAACTTTGATCACTGTTCAAAACATTTTATTTGTTCTATATCTGGTCACTATCTTTTATAAGACTCATTATCGTGATCCAGACTACAAAAAGTAGGAGATTATTATGCCTGTTACGATTAAAGACGTGGCCAAAGCTGCAGGAGTTTCTCCTTCAACCGTAACCCGTGTTATTCAAAACAAATCAACGATTAGTGACGAAACCAAAAAACGAGTTCGAAAAGCAATGAAAGAACTCAATTATCATCCTAATCTAAATGCTCGAAGTCTTGTTAGCAGTTATACGCAAGTTATTGGCTTAGTCCTTCCGGATGATTCAGACGTTTTCTACCAAAACCCTTTCTTCCCTTCTGTTCTTAGAGGGATTGCACAGGTTGCCTCGGAAAATCACTATGCCATTCAGATTGCGACTGGTAAAGATGAAAAAGAGCGTTTAAACGCCATTTCACAAATGGTCTACGGAAAACGTGTGGACGGTCTTATCTTCTTGTATGCCCAAGAAAATGACCCCTTGGTTAAACTCGTTACTGAAGAACAATTTCCCTTCCTCATCCTTGGGAAATCACTATCACCCTTCATTTCGCTTGTTGACAATGATAATATTCAAGCTGGTTTTGATGCGACCGAATATTTCATCAAAAAAGGTTGTAGTCGCATTGCTTTCATTGGTGGTACCAAGAAACTCTTCGTTACCCAGGACCGTCTGACAGGTTACGAGCAAGCACTTCAAGAACACAATCTGCCTCTTGATACTAATCTGACTTACTTTGCTACTGAATTTCTTGAAGATAATGGTTATCGCTTTAGTAGACTTCTCTTCAAACACAATCCAAATATTGACGCTATTATTACCATTGATAGTCTCCTTGCTGCAGGGGTCTGTGATTACATCGCAAAACACCAACTGGATGTCCCTGTCCTCAGCTTCGACTCAATCAATCCCAAGCTCAACTTGGCGGCCTATGTCGATATCAATAGTTTGGAGCTTGGTCGTGTTTCCTTTGAAACTATTCTCCAGATCATCGATGATGCTAAAAACAACAAACAAATTTGTTACCGCCAGTTGATTGCCCACAAAATCGTTGAAAAATAAAAACCAACTCTCTATTTTGAGTTGGTTTTTTTGTATCCTATTTACCTGAACGACTAGTTTTCAACTTCGACAAATCGCCCAAGAATATGGACATTTTCTGATACAGATACAAAGGCTGTCGGATCAACTTGTTTCATGATTAGTTTAAAATCATTAAACTCCGCACGAGTGATAACCGTTATCAAAACTGCCTTACGCTCGTGGTTATAAGTCCCTTCAGCATCATGAATCACAGTCGCACCACGATGCAATTTGTGATGAATTTTTTCAATGACTGCATCTGGATTGCTCGTGACTATCATGGCCTGCATGCGTTTCTGTTTGGTGAAAACTGCATCTGTTACACGACTTGAAACAAAGATCGTAATCATAGAATAAAGAGCATATTCCCATCCAAAGGTCAATCCTGCAATCAGCATGATTGTACCGTTCACCAAGAAAGAGATGCTTCCGACGTTACGACCTGTTTTCTTACGGATGGTAAGACTGACAATATCGGTTCCCCCACTGGAAATGTTGTGGCGTAAAGCAAATCCGATTCCCAGCCCCATGACGACTCCCCCAAATAGGGCATTGATGATAGGATCTTCTGTCAAGACCACCACTGGTATAAACTGGATAAAGAGCGAGCTCATGGATACCGTGATAAAGGTGAAAATCGTGAACTTATGCCCTATCTGGCGCCAAGCTAAAATCATGAGTGGAATATTGATACAATAGAAAGCGACAGAGATTGGGATGTGGAAATGAAACCAGTAGTTACTAAGGCTTGAGATAATTTGTGCTAAACCTGTTGCACCACTTGAATAAACATGTCCTGGTTGGAAGAAGAAATTGACGGCTACAGCTGATAAAAACCCATATACCAGAGAAGCTGAGATTTTTTCATCGTATTTTTCTTTAGAAATTCCTTGTAAGACACGTAAGATTTTTACGCGATGAGCAAAGCGACGCAAATAATAGTGCCACTTCTTAGTTTGTTTCGTTTGTTTCATCTTGTTCTACTTGTAGATTGAGTTCTTCTAGTTGTTTAAGAGCTACTGTTGATGGTGCTTGGGTCATTGGGTCAGTTGCTTTGTTGTTCTTAGGAAAGGCAATGACTTCACGGATGTTTTCTTCGCCTGCTAAGAGCATTACAAAGCGGTCAAGTCCGATAGCCAAGCCCCCGTGTGGTGGGAATCCATAGTCCATAGCTTCCAATAGGAAACCAAACTGATCATTTGCTTCTTCTGCTGAGAACCCAAGAGCCTTGAACATGCGTTCTTGTAATTCCTTTTGGTTGATACGAAGGCTACCACCACCAAGCTCATAACCGTTCAAGACGATGTCATAGGCAATAGCACGAACCTTAGCCAAATCCCCCTCGAGTTCATGAGCAGTGTCTGCCTGAGGAAGGGTAAATGGATGGTGGGCACTCATATAACGGCCTTCTTCTTCAGACCATTCAAACATTGGCCAGTCAACTACCCAGAGGAAGTTAAATTTGTCGTTATCAATCAAGCCAAGTTCTTTGGCAATACGTCCACGAAGGGCCCCAAGTGTTGCATTGGCTACATCAAGCGTGTCCGCCACAAAGAGAATCAAGTCTTTATCTTCAAGACCAAGCGCACTTGTTAAATCGCCTTGAATGCTAGTCAAGAATTTAGCAACTGGTCCGTTTAATTCACCGTCAACAACCTTGACCCAAGCAAGACCTTTGGCACCGTACTGTTTGGCTACTTCTGTCATCTTGTCGATGTCTTTACGTGAGTAGTTGTCTGCTGCCCCTTTGACGACAATGGCTTTAACAGCAGGAGCTTCTGAGAAGACTTTGAAATCAACACCTTTGACAAGATCTGTCAAGTCCTGAAGCAACATCTCAAAACGAGTATCAGGCTTGTCAGAACCATAAAGAGCCATGGCATCATCATACTTCATACGAGGGAATGGCAGTGTTACTTCAATCCCTTTTGTTTCCTTCATCACGCGCGCAATCAAGCCTTCCGTGATATCTTGGATTTCTTGCTCACTAAGGAATGAAGTTTCCAAGTCGACCTGGGTAAACTCAGGCTGGCGGTCACCACGCAGGTCTTCATCGCGGAAACATTTAACGATTTGGTAGTAACGGTCAAATCCCGCATTCATCAACAACTGTTTTGTAATCTGCGGACTTTGAGGAAGTGCGTAAAAATGCCCTTTATTGACACGAGATGGCACCAAGTAGTCACGCGCCCCTTCTGGTGTTGACTTAGAAAGGAATGGCGTTTCCACATCGATAAATTCCAACTCGTCCAAGTAGTTGCGGATAGAATGTGTTACCTTGGCACGAAGTTTAAGGTTTTCCAACATCTCTGGACGACGAAGGTCAAGGTAACGGTAACGTAGACGCGTATCATCGTTTGCTTCAATGCCATCCTTGATTTCAAATGGTGTTGTTTTGGCTGTATTAAGCACAGTAAGAGCCGTTACATTCAGTTCAACCGCTCCAGTCGCCAGTTTATCATTGGCCTGCTCACGTGCTGCAACCTGACCAGTAACCTCGATGACAAATTCACTACGAAGGCTTTCAGCTGTTGCCATCACTTCCGCAGAAACTTTCTCAGGGTTGATAACCAACTGCATAATCCCTTCACGGTCACGAAGGTCGATAAAGATCAATCCACCCAAGTCACGACGACGGGCAACCCATCCTTTCAAGGTAATTTCTTGTCCGATGTGCTCCTCACGAACACGACCAGCATACATACTACGTTTCATGTTTTCTCTCCTCTTGTATTCTGTTACTATTTTACCATAAAAGCGCAGGCTCTTCATGAAAATCATCAGAAAAGTTGAGAGTTTCCTCTTATAAATGAAAAAATCCAGCAAAGTCATTCGCTGGATTTGGGTTTTCTTTATTTTTTACGCTTTTCAGCAATCTCTTCTGTCTTCTTAGGAAGGACAATTTCTGTCACATAAGCTGTCGCAAATCGTATCACTCCTGCGATAGGAGCAAAGATAACCGCTAGATTGTTATAAAAGAAATCCCCCTTAATGAAATAGACAAGTAGGCCGATGACAAAGAAGAGAAATACAGCCTGAATCACTGCTAATAATAGTACTCGTTTCATGATTTCCTCCTGAGTCTATTATAGCATGACTATCATTAAAAATGCGATTAAATTATTCAAAGCATGTAGGGCTATACTATAAGCCAAACCACCTTTACTGATATAAGCCAAGCCCATGCTAAATCCAAGTGAAGCATAAACTAGGAACTGTAGTGGAGTTCCAGGAAAATGAACAAGAGCAAAAATGAGACTACTTACAAGAAGAAAGATAGCTGTTTGCTTGATGTTATCTTGCTGAGGGAAGACAAAGCGAGCTAACATACCTCTAAATGTTAACTCTTCTGTCAGAGGTGCAAAGACAACCACCATAAAGAAAGAGAAAAGAGGTTGATTATGAGTCAATTCTTCTACCATCTTTTGATTGACTGATGGATCATGTGGTAAAAAGTTTTCTGCAACAATGACAAGGACCCATACCAAAGCTGGTAGCCAGATGTATTTGTTAAGGGCCGTTTTTTCTATTGTAACAGTTCCTGTCTTATACCACTTGTAGGTAACGAAGGTAAAGATTCCTGCTAATAAGACATAAACAGGGACAGCAACGTAGCTAGGTGCTCCCAATATCAAGGCGGCTAAACCTACGCCCTGAATAAAACTATAGACCATAAGAAATGATAAGAAGGCAAGGCTATACCAGCCGATATTTTTAAGTGTTTTCATAATATTCTCCTATTTGAAATAACGTTTTGTTTTGCGCAATTGTGCCACATTCATGTACATATGAATAACAACTGCCACCAGCAGAGCAACCAACTGAACTTGTCCTAATACCATTGATAGAACTACTAAGACAACGTAGATACCAGGAATGAGGAGCTGATTGACCTTGAACAAGATCAAGTAAGCTTCTTCCATTTCAGCCTGTTTTTCTCCCTCATCATAAGTATCGAGGTAGTCTAAAACTTCCTTGGGAGTTGCCATAATAGAAAGTTTGTAGTTACGAATCTTGCTAGTGATTTTGAGACAGTACACACCTGCCCAGATACCTAAAACTATCAAAAGCAAGGATGCTACTGATGGGCCTAAAGCTCCCAAATCTATAAGTAGACAGGATAGCATACTAATTTGGCAAACATTCCAAGCTACTGTACCATAATCTAAGAAACGATACATGGCAAGGTAGTCTTGTTCGTTTTCTTCGTCCTCTTCTTCTCTTTGATAACTCTGATAAGCCTGATGGCTTTTTCTAATGAAATAAAAGGTTAGAATTACCGTAAGCATCCCTAGACCAAGAAAGATTGAGTACAAGGCAATGATTACTTGAGCTTGACTGATACCTAAAGGATTAACACTAAGGAAACCAGCAAGTATTCCTAATAAAGCACTGGCAAGAAAAATCTTCAGTGCAAAAATGATTTGTTTCTTTTCCATCTTTAAACCTCTTTCTAAAACAAGCCAGACAACCACTGACCAAAAGCTTTTCCTGATTCAAAAATAGCGGTCAAGCCTTCTGTTCCAAGTGACACCAAAATCAAACAAACAGCAAGTAATAGAATAGCTTGATTTCTAGCTTTTTTTGCTCCATCCCCCAAGGGTTCATTTCCAAGCCAACCTGCTAGATAGGCATAGGCTGTAACTGTTAAAATACCAATCTCTGTAGAAGAGAGAAACAACAGGACTGTAGCCAAACGAACGATATTGGCTTGAATGTTAAAATAATTTCCTAAACCTGCACAAACACCGGCAAGTTCTTTGTGTTCAGTATCGACTTGAAAACCCGCTAAAAACTCTTTCATAACTTTTCTCCTTTTACGATCTCTTTAAACTTTATCTTTCTCTCTACCCATCTAAAGACTAATAGTAAAACTATGTTAATCCAGAAGAGGTATTTACTTTCAACAATTGTAAACCAACCAAGTAGGCTTCCGATCATAGCCAAAAGATTTACGATAAACACAACTATAGATAGATAATAAATCACTTTATACTTGTTCATCACTCATCCTCCTCTAAGCGGAAAACCGATTCGACTGGCTCATGGAATATCTGAGCAATCTTCAGGGCAATGACGATGGATGGTGTGTACTCATCCCGCTCTAGCAAACTGATGGTTTGCCTGGACACGCCAGCTAGTTTGGCCAGCTCTGTTTGATTCAGGCCATCGCGAGCCCGAAGCTCTTTTAGACGATTTTTTAGCATGTCTTTTTTCTCCTTTGTTCTTATCTTGATTTTATTGTAACATATCTTTTTATTTTTGACAAGCATATTTGTCAAAAAGTTTAATATTTTTGTCATTTTGTAAAAGAAAAAGGTCAGGAATGGTATCCTGACCGTATTTTTTTATAGTTGATAAAAGATTGCTTACTCAGCTGATGGAGCGTCTTGACTTTCTTTCAGCTGGTTTTTATCATCCTTCTTGTAATCTCTTCTGACGATATAAAGCGTTGTTAGACTGATGAGAGTCAATACAGCACCTGTAATCCTTCCTTTTTGAGAGAAGACAAATTCTACTTTGTGTTGTCCGGAAGTAATCGGGAATGAAATAAAGCTGTTCCATGCTTTTGTCACAGGGACATTCTTGCCATCTACTTTCACCTTCCAACCCTCACTATAAGGGATAGAGGTCATCATATATTTACTGTCGTCAGTAATATTCACTGAACC
Organism: Streptococcus sp. HMSC062D07; assembly: GCF_001814215.1. NCBI lineage: Bacteria > Bacillati > Bacillota > Bacilli > Lactobacillales > Streptococcaceae > Streptococcus > Streptococcus sp. HMSC062D07. Next base: position 3,519 of record NZ_KV815334.1, on the reverse strand, counting down.
GACGATATGAGTATTCGAGAATTTCTCAACTTGTAGACCTTGTTCCTTCCGCTTTTCTAAAGCACTTTGAATTTGACTGATTTCTGCGCGGTAAACTCCTGCATTTGAAAGGTCAACCTTGTCTGTTTTAAAGCGGAACTCCAGTACAGACTCTTGATTCTCTGCATTGTCAGCGATTTGCCATAGTTGACGTTGCGTATTTCTCTTAGAATGAGTGAACCACTTGCCGTTCAGAAGGACGGAGTAATCTTTCTCTGAATTTAGACTTGCTGGTACGAAGAAGTAATAGGTCAAGTTTGTTCGCGGAGTAATTCGGTAGCGAACGATTGCATCCTTAGAAGAATCTACCCGCTTGTAGACTGCAGTTCCTTTTTCTTTGTCGACATTTTCCTCAGTAAGATTTTCTGTTTCAACATCTCCATAGGCTAATGGTTTGAAGTAGTCGAGGTAGTTTTCCTCGCCTTTTTTTACGCCTTCCATAGAGTTAAGGATGATATTTTGATTTTGGATAGCGTTATTTCTACCAAAGTTGATGTTTCTTACTAAATCATTTGTTCCATAGGCTAATGGGAAAGAATTTGGATTTTCGTACACGGTATAACGTTCATCTTCGTAGACCTTCTGCGTGAAATAACGGTTCATATCAAAACGACTGGCAAAACGTGTGAAATACATTCTCTCAGGATGAGCTTCTTTCTCAGTAGGATCCAGGTCTTTGACATCCATATAGTAGCGAACACCGTATAAGGCATCTGTTAGAGGAGTTCCATTTTCATATTCTATTGCTTCATCGCCCGCTTGATCACCCATATAGGCAAAGTGATTCATAGTGGACCTCTCCAAATTTGAACTAAAAGTACTCAAACCTGGATAACCTATCAGAGATGGAGTTGTTCGAGAATAGGCAAAGGTTGTAGCAATTCGGTAGAATGGTTGATCTGCGTTTTCTTGGATTTTATCCGTCACACGTTTAACCGAGAGCGTCCCGTCCACAAATTTATCAACATTTGCATAACTAAAGGTCACTTGTGATAGATAGGCATTGTATCCTAGCTCAAATACTGTCAGAGTTGATAACAAGACAACAGCTAAGCGAATCATTCGTGGACGTAGCAAGGCCAGTACAGCTAAGTAAATGAGTAGAGTTAAGACTACACGAGAAAAGAGATAACCTGTTTGTAATAATAACAGCAATACCACCACAGAACCAGCCGCAATCACCAATACCCTTTCCTTTTCATTCTGGGACTTGGCAGAGCGTTTCCAGTATAGATAAAATCCTATAGCTGTAGCTGATACAACCAGTATCACAATAGCAATAAAATGGCTATTGATAAACAGAGTTAGAGCCTCAGGTTGTTTCTTTGGTAGATAGGTAAAGTCTTTAGTATAGAGGTAGATTGCCGATAAGACTAGGGCTACAACTGATAGCAATTTCCCTCGGCGAGAGATTTTAAATTTCTCTTTTAATGCTTGATAGGCTAGAAGCAGCATGAAGAAAGAGAATAACCATGAGAAGCGGAAGAAGAATCCGGCAGGATTTTGTCCCATATGCCAAATCTTACTCACAAATTCATTTACAAAGGAAGTAAAGAAAATGAGAGTAACCACTCCCGCAGCCCATCTTCTTTCTTTGACTATCCTTCTTGATAAAAAGTACAAGATAAAGCCGATAAACCCGAGAGCTCCAATATAGATATTTGGCAGGTTTGGTCCAGCTGCCCAACCTGATTGCGCATCAAAGCCCCCGATAGTTAGTTTGGATAAAATGTCTAAGGGATTAATCTGAAAGGCCATGGAAAATGTCATGGCTCCTCCTGCTTGTCCCTTACTTTCAATCAAGTTGAAAAATACTGGAACCAATAAAATTGAAGCCGTAGTAGCCCCTAGGATAGAGTAGAGAAATACATCCCATAAGGGTTGGACGTAATGTTTGAGTTTTACTTTCCATGTCCCCTCGATAGAAAGACGAGGTGAAAGATAATAGCAGGCATATAAGACAACAAATAGCGATATCATATAGCCCATGTAGAATTGAAGGAATACAGTTAAGCCTAGTACAAAGGCATATGGATAAGCCGCTTTGCCATCTAACAACTGCTCTAGATATAGGATGACAAGAGGAAGCATGAACATGGCATCATAAAAGATAACATTCATCTGGTAGGATACCAACATACCCGACAGGGCATAAGCTGTCGCAAACAAGGGGACCATCCATCGTTTTGACTCTGCACCCTTATAACGTTTAATTAAGAGATGTGCAAAGGAAAGTCCAAAAGCACCATATCTGAGCCAGATCGTTAGAAAAACAGATAATCCTATATATTTTAAAGGCAGCAGAACATAAATAACATTGAAAGGGCTCATCAAATAATAGCCCAACTCACCAACCATATCTCCACCTATAGATTTAGTAAAGGAATATGTCAGACTACTTAAATCACCAGATAGAATGGCATTCTTTAGCAATCCATAAAAACTAATGTACTGTTGATCAAAGACAACGGTCATTAAACTTTTATTTCCAAAAGGATAACTCCCCATGAAAAACCATACCACCAGCATGATGGTCATTGGTAGCAAGGCACTACTGACATAAAGGACACCCTTCGGATATTTTTCCTTTAATTTCTGCCATTGTGTCAACCAATTTTCCATTATTGATTTCTCCTCTATGTTTTTAACCAACTTCTGTTTGTTGTTTGCCACCGGCTACGTTAGCTAGTATTGTAATGTTGGCTTTGTGACTTTGTGATAAGTGGGGTTTCCCCTTGAAAAGGGAAGGATAGTATCTACTACTCCATCATTTTAACATTTAAAAAAGGAGAGAGCAATGCTCTCTCCTCTCTAAAGAAACTTATCTAATATTATTTAGAAAATTTACGTTTCATAACAACAGTACCTGACAAGATTACCACACCTGTCAATACAAGTACAGCACTTGTAGCTTCACCAGTGAATGGAAGACCTGGTTTGTCTTCTGTTGTTGTAG
>NZ_KV815334.1:0-424 GCF_001814215.1 Streptococcus sp. HMSC062D07 | reverse complement strand
AAGACCTGGTTTGTCTTCTGTTGTTGTAGAACGACCTGGTTCCGAAGTCGTAGTTGAACGAGCTGGTTCTGGTGTTGTAGTAGGACTACCTGGTTCTTCAGTAGTCGTTGTTGTAGTTGTTGTAGTGCCACCGTCACCACCACCGGTTCCATCGTTTGGAACATATGGGTATGGTGGCGTAGTTGGTTCTACAGTTGTTGTTGTTGATGTTGTTGGTTCTACAGTTGTTGACTCAGTAGTCGTTGTAGTTGTTGTTGGAGCTTCTGTTGTTGTTGGAGCCTCAGTTGTTGTTGGAGCCTCAGTTGTTGTTGGGGCTTCAGTCGTTGTTGGAGCCTCAGTTGTTGTTGTTGGGGCCTCAGTTGTTGTTGGAGCTTCTGTTGTCGTTGGTGCTGCAGTCGTTGATTCAGTAGTCGTTGTTGACTCT
>NZ_KV815333.1:14683-56884 GCF_001814215.1 Streptococcus sp. HMSC062D07 | reverse complement strand
GGTGTCGCAGGTTCGAATCCTGTCTTCCCGATTGGTCAATACTTAAATTGAGGCAATTGCCTTTTTTTTTATATTTGATTTTGATTGTTATTATCTGTAAATTTACATTTAGTTTTCTTAAATGTTTCGTTACATTTTCATGTCCAAACTAATAAATGTGTAAAGAATTATCTTATCGATAGTTCTTTTTTTTAAAATTTGATATCCTAGACATATGAAAAGAATCAAAATTGATGTTGTAGTTGTTCCTTTAAGTGGACATTTGTACCCAACAATGAATTTACTCATCCCCTTACTTAATAACCCTCGATATGATATTCGCTTATTCACTGGTCCTCAAAAAAAGGCCGTTGCTGAATCTGCAGGTTTTCATGTAGTTCCAATATTAGAAAATCACATTGAGGATTTTGAACGTGCAGCTAATAATGATAAGCAATTAGGGATATTATCAGCTTATCAACAACTTTCTTCTAGTATTGATTTAATTAATGTAGTTTCAGATCAATTATTGGAAGAGTGGCAAAAGAATCGCCCTGATATCGTCATTGCTGATTTTATAACCTTGTCTGGAGGTTTAGTAGCTAATCAACTTGGAATTCCTTGGATCACTACCATGGCTACACAATTTGTTTTAGAGACTACTGACGGCCCGCCTTGTCTAATTGGTGGTATGGGGAGTCCTAAGAATGGTTGGCAAGTTTCAGTACAATTTTTAGGTAGAAAAGCAACTCGTTTAGTGAAACGAATTGTATCTTTTCTGCTTCGTGATCGCTTAAAAAGATATCATTTTAAATTGTATAATCAACTCGGTCATGAGACCATTTATTCTCCATATTCAATTCTTGGTATTGGTATGAAAGAAGTAGAATTAAAAAAGGGATTTCCAAAACACTACAAGTGGATTGGTCCTTCTGGTGCTTCAGTTGAGACAGGAGAGGATTATCCTTTAGATTTATCAACATTTTCTAATCAAAAGAAAGTCTTAGTGACTTGTGGTACACAACTTGCTTGGGCTAAAGAAAACCTTATCTATCAAGCTAAGCAACTTGCAAAAGCTCATCCAGACTGTCATTTTTTTGTGACACGTGGTGTGGGTGGAGAAGCCTTCCAATGTGAAAATCTCATGGAGAACCTTTCCGTAGTTTCTTATCTACCTTATAAGGAGTACATTCCCCAGATGGATTATGTGATTCATCATGGGGGAGCTGGGATTTTTTATCAATGCATTATTTATGGTAAACCAGCTTTGATATTACCTCATGATTATGATCAATTTGATTATGCCGTTCGTGGGGTTGAAGCCGGTGTTGCTTTCTCAGCTAAAAGAGATAATAGCAAGGCCATTGGACAAGCCTTTGAGGAGCTGTTAGCTAAAGAAAATTGGCCAGAATTAGAGACTTTACGCCAAGCAACACAGTATTATCATCCGACGGAAATCTTAGAGAGCGAAATCCATCGTCTGCTAGAAGATAAGGAGAAGGAAAAATGAAAACAGTTTTAGTAACTGGAGCGACAGGTTTCCTGGGTAAATATGTTGTAGATGAATTAGTCCAGCATGGCTATCAGGTTCGAGCTTTTGGTAGAAACAGTAAGGTTGGTCGCTCTTTAGAGAATTCTTCGATTAGTTTTTTTCAGGGTGATTTGACCAAAGCTGATGATGTGCTAGAGGCTTGCAAGGGGATGGATCTGGTCGTTCATGCGGGAGCTCTATCAACCGTTTGGGGTCCGTGGGAAGATTTTTATCTGGCTAATGTATTAGGGACAAAGTATGTTCTCGAAGCTTGTCGACAAGCTGGTATTCAACGTTTAGTCTATGTATCCTCACCAAGCATCTATGCTGCTCCTAGAGATCAACTAGGGATTAAAGAAAGTGATGCTCCAGAGGAAAATAATCTCAATAACTATATCCGTAGCAAATTAGCTTCGGAGAAACTCTTTAAAGATTATCCAGATGTTCCTAGCATCATCTTAAGACCTCGGGGCCTGTTTGGGATTGGGGACACTAGCATCTTGCCACGGGTTATCAATCTGAGTCAAAAACTTGGAATTCCTTTGATTGGGGATGGGCGTCAGCTCATGGACATGACTTGTGTGGAAAATGTTGCTCTGGCTATCCGTTTGGCCATAGAAGCTCCAGAAGCTAAAGGTGAGGTTTATAACATTACTAATGGTGAACCGAGGGCTTTTAGAGATTTACTAGAGGAAAGTTTGACAGGTCTGGGTTATCCAATCAAATATAGAAAAATTCCAGCATCTCTCTTATCAGGAATTGCAAGTAGTTTAGAATTTATATACAAGACCTTGAACCTTAAAGGGGAGCCACCTCTAACTCGATATACCTATTATCTGCTTCGCTATAGTCAGACTCTTGATATTAGTAAGGCTGAGAAGGACTTAGGTTATCATCCGAAAATTAGGATTTCAGAAGGGATTGAACAATATGTCCAAGATTATCGAAAGCATTGAGTATTTCCCAGCCGGATATTGTACGAGTTATGCCGGTTTGCTTTTTAAGGGTGTCAAGAATAGAAAGATGACTTTCCCCGCAGGAGTGTTCCTTATCAAGCACAGGGATAAGGGCTATCTGCTCTATGATACTGGCTATCACTATGATATTAAGAGGCAACTTCGTTATGGCTTGTATCGTCTAGGAACGCCTGTTCAAATGACGGAGAAAGATCAGATTTCGCACTTGCTGAAAGCTAAAGAGATCAAACTAGAAGAAATCAACTATGTCTTGCTGTCTCATCTACATCCAGATCATTTAGGAGGGGCTAGCTTCTTTCCGAATGCAAACTTTATCCTGACCCAGGAAGTCTATGATGTATACAAGAAACCAAAATTAAAAGATTTAATTTTTAAAGAATTTTTACCGAGTGACTTCGAGGAAAGATTGACAGTCATCAAGGCAAATCAGCAAAATGCTAACTTTAAGTATCGCCCTACCTATGATTTGTTTGGAGATGGTAGTATCTTAGTTGCTTCTATTGATGGGCATGCTAAGGGGCAAGCTTGTCTCTTTATTCCAGATTATCATCTCTTTATCGCAGCAGATCTTTGTTGGGGAATTGACCTTTTACCCTACACCAAACAGATGCATCTGATTCCTTCCTTGGTGCAAGATAGTAAGGATGACTATATCAAGGGAACAGAGCTCTTGGAAGAGGTTTTAAAGGATGGGATAGAAGTGCTGGTTAGCCATGACCCTGTAGAAAGGATTGAGCGGATCTTGTATGAAAAAAATAACCTTTCTTAAAACTTTTATCCAAACTCGTTGGCTTCATAATTTTAAGTCTCGAGAAGCATTAGAAAACTATCAGAAAAAGCAACTGGTTAGCTATATGGACTTTCTCAAGCGTGAGTCACCTTATTTTAAAAATGGTGTACCTAACGACTTTGATCATATGGACAAGGCTTTTATGATGACGCATTTCAATGAGCTCAATACTCAAGGTGTGGATCGAGACGAGGCCTTGGCTTTGGCTATCGAAAGTGAAAAGACCAGGAATTTTACAGAACTCAAAGGAGAAATAGCTGTTGGGTTGTCTTCTGGGACATCTGGACACCGGGGACTCTTTATCACAACCGAAAAAGAGCGCAGTATGTGGGCAGCGGCTATCTTGGCAAAGATGTTGCCCAAAGGTCACCTTTTTGGGCACCGCATAGCCTTTTTCCTCAGAGCGGATAATGAATTGTATCAGACCATCAATACGGCGCTTATTCGTTTAGAGTACTTTGATATTTTCAAGAATACAGATGAGCATATCGAGCGTCTCAACAATTATCAACCAACCATTGTGGTGGCGCCTGCTTCTATGTTGATTGAATTGAGCAAGCGTCTAAAAGCTGGGGAGTTAGTCATTCACCCACAAAAAATCGTTTCGGTGGCTGAAATCTTGGAAGATAGTGATAAAGAGCGAATTTCGAGCGCTTTTGCATTACCGATTATTGATCAGGTTTATCAAGCAACGGAAGGTTTCTTGGCTTGTACGTGCTCGGCTGGGAATCTTCATCTCAACGAAGACATCATTTTTGTGGAAAAACACTACTTGGATGACCGTCGTTTTTATCCAGTCATTACTGATTTTAAGCGGAGCAGTCAGCCTGTTTATCGCTATCAGCTCAACGATATCTTGGTTGAAAATCCTGAACCATGTCCTTGTGGATCTCATTATACAAGGATTGACAAGGTTGAAGGGCGTTCTGACGACATCTTCTACTTTGAAGGACTGGATGGAGGTCAGGTCACGATTTATCCTGACTTTATCAGACGTTGCATTCTCTTTGTGGAGAATGTCGGAGACTATCAAGTCAAACAACATTCTGAGAAGTTAGTGGAAGTTTGTCTGAGTCGAAGGGACGAGCAAGTAGAAACAGCAATCACAGAGCAGTTTCGACTTTTGGCGCAACAAAAAGAGTTTAAAGAACCTGAAATACAATTTTCAGATTATCACTGGGATACAAGTCGTAAGCTCAAACGTATCCAACGTTTATGAAAGGACAAAAAATTATGACAGAAGTAAAAAGACATGTAGAAATTGTAGGATATGGAGTCTGCCTCCCAAAAAATACGGTGCAATTTAAAGACCAGACCCGTCATCGTGTGGTTGAAAATGAAGAAACGCAACTAGATTTGGCAGAAGCAGCTATCCAAGCTGCACTTGAAAATGCAAATTTGAGTATGAAAGACATTGATTGCCTTGTATCAGCTAGCGCGGTTGGTGTTCAACCTATTCCATGTACAGCTGCTTTGATTCATGAGCGCGTGGCAAAAGGGCTCTCTATACCAGCTATGGATATCAATACGACTTGTACAAGTTTTATCTCTGCTCTATCAACGATGTCACATTTGATTGAAGCAGGAGAATACCGTCGTGTTTTGATTGTATCTAGTGAAGTCGGTAGCTTGGGTCTCAATCCAAAGCAAAAAGAAAGTTATGAACTCTTTGGTGATGGGGCTGCAGCCTTTATTTTCCAAGCAAGTAACAAGGATAAAGGTGTGATAGCAAGCCTTCAACGTACTTGGTCGGAGGGGGCTCACGATACTGAAATTCGTGGAGGTTTGACTTCTTATCAACCAAAAGAGTACTCTGAAGAAACTAAGACCAATTTCATGTTTGATATGAAAGGGAAGAAAATCCTCTTGCTTTCTGCTCGTGTCATTCCAGAAATGTTTCAAGAATTCCAAGAGAAATCAGGTATTTCTAAAGATGCTGTAGACTATATTATTCCACATCAAGCTAGCCGAGCATTACCACTTGTTATGGATAAACTAGGAGTTAGCAAAGACAAGTATCTCAATATTGTCAGTGAGTATGGGAATATGGTTTCCGTTGCGGTACCTTTTGGCTTGGCCTATGCACTCGATCATGGCTATGTGAAGGAAGGAGATACTATCTTTTTGATGGGAACTGCGGCTGGTATGACGGTTAATATGTTGACGTTGAAATTGTAAAACGAGAGCAGGCACATGTAAGTTGCCTGCTTTTTAAATTAATTTTAAACATAGAACTATCGGCCTATACAGAAAAAGCTTGATAACTTTTACGAAACTAAGTATACTAGAAGGTAACAAGCGTTTTCAGACAGTATATTAGGGAGTATACTTAGAAATTGAGAGGGAGATATGGGAATAAGAAAATTTCGCTTATTAATGTCCAAGTATGGCTTTAGTATTGCGATTATCCTGATAGAATTATTTCTTGTTTTCGGAATTATTCTTTACATGAGCCAGATTGCTCCGATTATTTGGGTGACTCTTGTATTTTTGATTAGCGTAGCAACCGTTATAGCGATTGTCAATCGTTCGATGTCACCTGAAAGCAAAGTGACTTGGTTGATTGTGACCTTTGTACCGGTGTTTGGTCCACTGCTTTATCTCATGTTCGGTGAGAGAAGACTATCAAAAAAAGAACTGAAACAACTCCAGGAATTGAATTCTATTGCATTTCATGAGAATAATGGGCGGCAACTCCATTTACAACTACAGGAGACAGACAAACCAGCTTACGGAATTATCAATGCCTTGCTACATATGGATAGTAATGCAGAAGTCTATGACCAGACAGATTCACAATTTTTCGCAGATGGAGAAGAAATGTGGAAGCAGATGCTGGAGGATCTTAAAAGAGCAGAAAAATTTATTTTTCTAGAATACTACATTGTCGACGAAGGTTTGATGTGGGATAGCATACTTGAAATTCTGGAAGAAAAAGCAGCTCAGGGAGTCGAAATCAAGATGCTCTATGACGACATCGGTTGTATGGTGACTTTGCCTGGGGATTATACTGTTCATTTGCGTTCTAAAGGGATTGATGCTCATAAATTTAATAAGGTGATTCCTCGTATGACAGTGGCCTATAATAACCGTGACCACCGGAAAATATTAGTGATTGATGGACAAATTTCCTATACTGGAGGAATCAATCTTGCAGACGAATATATCAATCATATTGAACGTTTTGGACACTGGAAAGATAGTGGGATTCGGATTGATGGTCCGGCGACTCAAGCATTTACCAGACTATTTCTCATGAACTGGTACATCAACCGTGGGGAGATTAGTGACTTTGATCAGTATCATTTGGAAAATCAGACACGATTTGGTAGCGGTCTTTGTATCCCATACGGCAGTGGACCTAAGCCAATCTATAAAACTAAGGTAGGGAAGATTGTTTATCAAAATCTGATTAACCAAGCAGAAGATTTTGTTTATATCACAACGCCTTATCTCATTATCGATTATGATTTGACAGAGGATATAAAAAATGCGGCTATGCGAGGCGTAGATGTGAGAATAGTTACTCCCTTTGTACCAGACAAGAAGCTCATTCAACTGATAACACGGGGAGCTTATCCAGATCTTTTATCTGCGGGTGTTCGCATTTTTGAATACACACCTGGCTTTATCCATAGTAAGCAAATGATTGTTGATGATCGATTTGCGGCTGTCGGCACTATTAACTTGGATTATCGTAGCTTGGTTCATCACTATGAAAATGCAGTACTACTCTACAAAACAGAGTCAATAGCGGATATTCGCAAAGATTTTGAAGGAATTTTTGAACAATCTCAAGAAATCTTCTCGGATACCATAAATCCTACATGGTATCAAATGATGATTAAAGAAGTAACACAGTTATTTGCACCTATGCTTTAATTGAAAGAATTAACTGAGAATAGATGATTAGAGGAGAGGTTGGGACAAAAGTCCTAGCCTCTCAATTTTCTTTGGATTGTCGAGCAAGACGCAGTGGTTGAGTGGGCTCTACTACGCTGATTTCATCAGCTTTTACAGCCCTACTCAACTGTGCGGAGGTGGGACGACGAAATCGAATTCTAACGAATTACCGATTTCTGTCCCACTCTCTTTTTCTGTAAGCAGTTTCCTTGACATCTTATTTATTTTTCGTTATCATATGTCCATATAATATATGGGAGTCTGTGTACAGTCTGAGAGGAAGTGTTAAACTTCGACCGCACCTGATCTGGGTAATGCCAGCGTAGGGAACGATACTTGGCCTAATTTTGCACCTTTTTCATATATGGAAGAGGTTTTTCTTTTTTTACAAAGAAAAACTGTAACTTAGAAGGAGGTTTTAATGAAAGCAAGCATTGCTTTACAAGTCCTGCCCCTGTCACAAGGGATTGACCGCATAGCTGTAATTGATCAGGTCATTGCTTATCTGCAAACTCAAGGAGTGGCCATGGTGGTGACACCCTTTGAAACGGTTTTGGAGGGGGAGTTTGATGAGCTTATGCGCATTCTCAAAGAAGCGCTAGAAGTGGCAGGTCAGGGAGCAGACAATGTTTTTGCCAATGTGAAAATAAATATAGGAGAGATTTTAAGCATCGATGAGAAACTTGAAAAGTATAATGAGACGGCATATTAGTCTGCTAGGATTTTTGGGCGTCATTTCCGCTTGGCAGGTGGCGGGACTCTTAAAACTCTTACCAAAGTTTATCCTGCCGACACCACTTGAGATTCTCCAGTCTTTTGTTCGTGACAGAGAATTTCTCTGGTACCATAGTTGGGCAACCTTGAGAGTAGCCTTATTAGGTTTGGCCTTGGGTGTCTTGATAGCCTGTATCATGGCCGTCCTTATGGATAGTCTGAGTTGGCTCAATGACTTGATTTACCCCATGATGGTAGTTGTCCAGACCATACCGACCATTGCCATGGCCCCTATCCTAGTGTTATGGTTGGGTTATGGAATCTTGCCCAAGATTGTCTTGATTATCTTGACGACAACTTTTCCTATTATCGTCAGTATTTTAGATGGTTTTAGGCATTGTGACAAGGATATGCTGACCTTGTTTAGTCTGATGCGAGCCAATCCTTGGCAAATCCTGTGGCATTTTAAAATCCCTGTCAGCCTGCCTTACTTTTATGCAGGACTTAGGGTCAGTGTCTCCTACGCCTTTATCACAACAGTGGTATCTGAGTGGTTGGGAGGCTTTGAAGGACTAGGTGTCTACATGATTCAGTCCAAAAAACTGTTTCAGTATGATACTATGTTTGCGATTATTATTCTGGTATCGCTGATCAGTCTTCTGGGTATGAAGCTAGTCGATATCAGTGAAAAATATGTGATTAAATGGAAACGTGCTTAAAAGAAGCGTTTTAGAAAAAGAAAAGAGGAATTAAAAATGAAGAAAACATGGAAAGTGTTTTTAACGGTTGTAACAGCTCTTCTAGCTGTCGTGCTTGTGGCTTGTGGCCAAGGAACAGCTTCTAAGGATAACAAAGAAGCAGAACTCAAAAAAATTGACTTTATCCTAGACTGGACACCAAATACCAATCATACAGGGCTTTATGTTGCCAAGGAAAAAGGTTATTTCAAAGAAGCTGGAGTGGATGTTGATTTGAAATTGCCACCAGAAGAAAGTTCATCTGACTTGGTTATCAATGGCAAGGCGCCATTTGCTATCTATTTCCAAGATTACATGGCTAAGAAATTGGAAAAAGGAGCAGGCATTACTGCCGTTGCAGCGATCGTTGAGCACAATACATCAGGGATCATCTCTCGTAAATCTGATAATGTAACTAGTCCTAAAGACTTGGTAGGGAAGAAATACGGAACCTGGAATGACCCAACTGAACTTGCGATGTTGAAAACCTTGGTAGAATCTCAAGGTGGAGACTTTGAGAAGGTTGAAAAAGTACCAAACAACGACTCGAACTCGATCACACCGATTGCCAATGGAGTTTTTGACTCTGCTTGGATTTATTATGGTTGGGATGGAATCCTTGCTAAATCGCAAGGTGTGGATGCCAACTTCATGTATTTGAAAGACTATGTAAAAGAGTTTGACTACTACTCACCAGTCATCATTGCAAACAACGACTATCTAAAAGACAACAAAGAAGAAGCTCGTAAAGTCATCCAAGCTATCAAAAAAGGTTACCAATACGCGATGGATCACCCAGAAGAAGCGGCTGATATCTTGATCAAGAATGCCCCTGAGTTAAAGGATAAACGTGACTTTGTCATCGAATCTCAGAAATACTTGTCAAAAGAATATGCAAGCGACAAGGAAAAATGGGGGCAATTTGATGCGGACCGCTGGAATGCCTTCTACAAATGGGATAAAGAAAATGGTATCCTCAAGGAAGACTTGACTGATAAAGGATTCACTAACGAATTTGTAAAATAATGACAGAAATTAGACTTGAACACGTAAGCTATGCCTACGACAATGAAAAGATTTTAGAGGACATTAACCTACAAGTGGTTTCAGGTGAAGTGGTCTCCATCTTGGGACCCAGTGGTGTTGGAAAGACCACCCTCTTTAACCTGATTGCAGGGATTTTAGAAGTCCAGTCAGGTAGAATTGTGCTTGACGGGGAGGAAAATCCCAAGGGGCGTGTGAGTTATATGCTCCAAAAGGATTTGCTCTTGGAACACAAGACTGTCCTTGGCAATATCATTTTGCCCCTCTTGATCCAAAAGGTGGACAAGGCAGAAGCCATTGCCAAAGCAGATGAAATTCTTGCTACCTTTCAGTTGACGGCTGTAAGGGATAAGTACCCTCATGAACTCAGTGGTGGGATGCGCCAGCGTGTTGCTTTACTCCGTACCTACCTTTTCGGGCACAAGCTCTTTCTTCTAGACGAGGCCTTTAGCGCTTTGGATGAGATGACTAAGATGGAACTTCATGCCTGGTATCTTGATATTCATAAACAGCTAGGGTTAACGACCTTAATCATCACCCATAGTATAGAGGAAGCCCTCAATCTCAGTGATCGCATCTATATCTTGAAAAATCGCCCTGGTCAGATTGTTTCTGAAGTCAAACTTAATTGGTCTGAAACTGAAGACAAGGACGTTCAAAAAATTGCCTATAAACGCCAGATATTAGAAGAATTGGGCTTGGAACTATAGCTAAAAAACTGTGAAAAACTCACACTACAAAAAAACTTCGGTACATCATTAATGATACCGAAGTTTTATTTTTATAGATTTTACGAAATATTTCTTAGATTTGATGATAAATAACATACTTTCAAAGGATTTGAAAGCTAGTTGTAATTTTTTTATTATAACATAAATGTTGAAATGTAGAATAGAAAATAAAGTATAGTTTGCTAACGGTAGCTATTTTTAAAACTCAGTATTTTCAAGGATTGAGCCCTAAAAGTTTGACTTATAGAGTTGTAAATGATAGTATAGTCAAAGATAGTCAAAGTTTAAGAAGGAGGTAGCAAGCTATGAAATTTAAAAATACATCAGACCATATCGAAGCCTATATCAAGGCGATTTTAGAACAATCTGGTATCGTAGAATTGCAACGAAGTCAGCTAGCGGATACCTTTCAAGTCGTACCTAGCCAGATCAACTATGTGATTAAGACTCGTTTTACAGAGAGTAGAGGATATCTAGTTGAGAGTAAGCGTGGTGGTGGAGGCTATATTCGTATTGGTCGAATCGAATTCTCTAACCATCATGATATGCTCCGCGATTTGTTGTATTCAGTGAGTGATGAGGTGAACCAAGTCATCTTTGAAGATGTCTTAAGACTCTTAGTCGAACAAGAACTCATGACCCGCCAAGAAATGAATCTATTATTAGCTATGGGGACAGACCGAATTCTAGGTGAGGAAGCTAATTATATTCGTGCCAATATGCTTCGTCAGTTGTTGCATGAAGTAGATAGAAAAGGAAAATAAGACGACATGAAATATTCAAAAGCATTGAGAGAATGCATCGATAGTGCCTTTCTGGTAGCGAGTCGCTTTGATGCAGATTACCTAGAGTCTTGGCATTTGCTGATTGCCATGGCCAATCATAGCTACAGTGTTGCTGGAGCAACTTTAAATGAATTCCCGTATGAGATTGATCGTTTAGAGGAAGTAGCTGTAGAATTAACAGAAGCAAACTTTAACCATAAGGAAGATTATAAGGAGCTCCCATTTTCCTATCGTTTGAACGTCTTGATGTTGGAGGCGGAACATGTTGCTTCGGTTGTACATGCCAAAGCATTGGGAACAGAGCATCTTCTCTACGCTATCTTACATGATGGCAATGCCCTAGCTACTCGCATTTTGGAAAAAGCAGGATTTTCTTATGAAGACCAGAAAGATCAAGTCAAGATTGCTGGGCTTCGTCGTAGTCTTGAAGCGCGTGCTGGTTGGACAAAGGAAGATTTGAAGGCTCTGCGTCAGCGTCACAGATCAGTAGCAGATAAGCAAAATTCTATGGCCAATATGATGGGTATGCCTCAAACTCCAAGTGGTGGTTTGGAAGATTACACTCATGACCTCACAGAGCAAGCTCGTTCAGGCAAATTGGAACCAGTTATTGGACGTGACCAAGAAATCTCTCGTATAATCCAAATCTTGAGTCGAAAAACAAAAAACAATCCAGTTCTAGTTGGAGATGCAGGTGTTGGTAAAACAGCTCTGGCACTTGGCCTTGCACAGCGAATTGCCAACGGAAATGTGCCTGATGAAATGGCTAAGATGCGTGTCTTAGAACTTGATTTGATGAATGTGGTTGCGGGAACCCGTTTCCGTGGAGACTTTGAAGAACGTATGAACAATATCATCAAAGATATCGAGGAAGACGGTAAGGTTATCCTCTTTATAGATGAGCTTCATACCATTATGGGATCAGGAAGTGGTATTGATTCGACCTTGGATGCGGCCAATATCCTGAAACCTGCCCTAGCGCGTGGAACTCTGAGAACTGTTGGGGCAACCACTCAGGAAGAATACCAAAAACACATCGAAAAAGACGCAGCCCTTTCTCGTCGCTTTGCAAAAGTGATGATTGAGGAACCAAGTGTGGCTGATAGTATGGCTATCTTGCGTGGCTTGAAAGCAACTTATGAGAAACACCACCATGTCCAAATTACAGATGATGCTGTCGAAACAGCTGTCAAAATGGCACATCGCTATTTGACTAGTCGTCACTTGCCAGACTCAGCGATTGATCTTTTGGATGAAGCGGCAGCAACTGTCCAAAATAAATCAAAGCACGCTAAAAAAGATGAGTCAGGTTTAACAGCAGCGGACAAGGCCTTGATGGATGGCAAATGGAAACAAGCAGCTCAGCTCATTGCAAAAGAACAGGAAGTTCCAGTCTATAAAGATCTAGTAAAAGAGTCTGATATTTTGACAACCTTGAGTCGCTTGTCAGGTATTCCAGTTCAAAAATTGACACAAACGGACGCCAAGAAATATCTCAATCTAGAAGCTGAACTGCATAAACGTGTTATCGGGCAGGAACAAGCGGTATCAAGTATCAGTCGTGCCATTCGCAGAAATCAATCAGGTATTCGTAATAACAAACGTCCAATTGGTTCCTTTATGTTCCTAGGACCAACAGGTGTTGGTAAGACAGAATTGGCCAAAGCCTTGGCAGAAGTTCTCTTTGATGACGAGTCAGCCCTCATTCGTTTTGACATGAGTGAATATATGGAGAAATTCGCAGCTAGTCGTCTCAATGGAGCTCCTCCAGGTTATGTAGGCTACGAAGAGGGCGGAGAGTTGACCGAGAAGGTTCGTAACAAACCGTACTCAGTCTTGCTCTTTGACGAGGTAGAAAAGGCCCACCCAGATATCTTTAATGTGCTCTTGCAGGTCTTGGATGATGGTGTCTTAACAGACAGTAAGGGTCGCAAGGTTGATTTCTCAAATACCATTATTATCATGACGTCAAACCTTGGTGCGACAGCTCTTCGTGATGACAAGACAGTCGGTTTTGGAGCTAAGGATATTCGTTTTGACCAAGAAAATATGGAAAAACGGATGTTCGAAGAGTTGAAAAAAGCTTATCGTCCAGAGTTTATCAACCGTATTGACGAAAAGGTGGTCTTCCACAGCTTGTCAAGTCAAGATATGCAGGAAGTGGTTAAGATTATGGTCAAACCATTGATTGCAAGTCTCGCAGAAAAAGGCATTGACTTGAAACTCCAAGCATCTGCCCTTAAGCTTCTAGCTCAGAAGGGATATGATCCAGAAATGGGAGCTCGCCCACTGCGCAGAACTCTGCAAACAGAAGTAGAAGACAAACTAGCAGAACTCCTTCTTACAGGTGAATTGAAAGAAGGTAAGACACTTAAAATTGGTGTCAAAGCTGGTCAATTGAAATTCGACATTGTATAAAACAAGAACTATTAATCTATAATTTGTAGATCCACCCTCTTTATTGCCATCAAAAGCAGAAAGGAAGTAGAAGATTATGAATCAGATAATTCCAACCGGGATGACAGAAAAAGAGTACTTTGAAGTTCACGCTAGTCAAGCTGAATTTTTAGACTGGTACCACAAGCAAGCACTCCCTCAGTATGAAAAACCAAGTGTGACTGTGGATATGGTAGCCTATTGCTTTGCAGAAGGGAAAATGAAACTCTTTCTGATTCGTCGGAAGGCACACCCTTTTCAAAATTGTTTAGCGCTAGTTGGTGGTTTTATGGATAAAGGGGAAGATGCTGCCCATGCTTGTCAACGTGAGGTAAAAGAAGAAATTAATCTTGAACTTCCACTAGAAAAGATTGAACAGTTAGTGACAGTATCTACTCCTGGTCGTGATCCCAGAGGTTGGACAGTTACCATTGCCCACTTGGTTTACCTACCTAGTCGAGCTCTTGACTTAGTCCAGGCAGGAGATGATGCAAAAGAAGTCGTTCTTGTAGATGTTGATTTTCACACAGGCAAGTGTTACTTGGATGGCAAAGAACTTGACGAGAAGGACTTTGCATTTGACCACTTATCCATTATTCAAACATCCATCAAGAAGATTCAAGAAGCTATCGACTATGACGCTCGTTTCCTTTATTTACTAGAGGATGAGTTCACAGTGGATGATGGGTTAGCCCTCATTGAGACTCTATGCCCAGGCAAATCATGTACGAGTGATAGTTTCTTATCGAAATATGGTCATAGCATAGAGGAAGTTGGATTTAAACGGATTCCTCAGAAGGAAGTTATCACTATTTATCGATTAAAATAAAAAAGTGAGGTCGGGATTTTCTCGACCTCTTTTTGTTTAAGGATGTTTATCTTTATTAGAATTGCTCATGATTCGAATGAATAAATCTTTGTATTTATATTTTAAATAATGTTCGTGTAAATACAATAAAGCCACGTAGACAATCATGAAAATGGCAGTTAGGTAGAACAAATCAAATGTTGTTTGAGCGTAATGAGTAGCACCCCCATAAGAAACGAAAGCAGCTAAAATCAACCAAGGAAGATACTTGTAATAGTTTCTTAACATAAGCCTACACCTCCAATATCTTATTTCAATTTTATTATAGCCCTTCAAGAAAAAAATGCAAGCGATTACACTTATAAAATATAGTATTTTTAGTAGGAAAAATTTCCTGTTTTTTAAATTTTTAACGAATAATAGAGATAGGAGGATTAAAAAAAACAAATATAAATAAAAACCAAAACCATATATAAATAGTTGACAAACCCTAAAACAAATATTACAATAACATTACAGAAGTATTTCATAACATTTCAAAAAGATTACATGGGAGGCGCATCATGAAAACAAAACATTCAATTCGTTTACTAGCAGTAGCAGTATTGGCTTCAACTTTGCTTTTAGGAGCATGCGGAAATAAGAAAGAGAACACTGCAAGTGATAATTCTAGTAAGACAACACAAGCATCTTCTAGTTCTAAGGCGAGTTCTTCAAGTAAAGAGAACAAAACTCAGAAATCATCAAATTCAACTTCATCAGAAAAAGCTAAGTCATCATCTTCTGATCAGTCAACGACTACTGCTAATCAATCGCAAGCAACACCAGCACCAGAAACAAAACAAAATCAAGAACCTTCTGCTAAGCAAACCCCTTCTCAAGCCCCATCCAATCAACAAGGAACACAAGCAAACCCGAATCAGTCAGCTTATGATCCAGCAACTGATCGCAAACTTCAAGACAAGCAGGCAGAACACAACAAACGTTATAAAGGCGTCTTGACTATGGTGGACAAAGACTTTTCGGCTGCAGCTGGGAATTGGAAGGGGGCTAATGGTGAAACTATCACGGTCTCATCAGGTGGCCAGTTTACAGTGGAATCTGCTGATGGTAAGAAAGAAAACTACTCTATCCAAAGTTATTCTTATACCCTTGATGATGGAAAATACAATGCGGAAGTAGGTGGTGGAAAAGTCATTCAAATTACAACAGGAGCGGATGGTACGGTATCTAGTGTTGTCTTGATTCAACCATAGAATTTAGTACTGAAATAATTTGTTTAAAAATAGCTCAGTTGATGAATACTTACAGCATTCCCAGTTGATAAGACGTCATACATGAACTCCAGAGATGAGACTAACTTAGGAGTATATGTAATCATGTCTACTTGAACTGACCGTTTTTCACTTAGTTTCTTTCAGAGAAAGTGGTATAATGAAAAAATCAAAGGGAAACGAGTGATGAATCAATGCCAGATAAATTAATTTTACCTCAAAATACACGACTAATGGGAATATTTCTTGGCTTTATAGGTGGTTCTTTGGATGTGTTCTGTCACATCCAGTACCATAGTTTGGTGGCAACACAGACAGGGAACATTCTTCTACTGATATCAGATTGGCACGATTCACATGTTATCAATACAATGCTGCGATTCTGCTCCATTATTTTCTTTTCCCTAGGATTTGTTTTTGCCTTACACGTGAAGGAATATCGTAAAACAGCCTATTGGCGGGTTAAGATGCTACTTCCCTTATTTATCGGAACCCTTGTTCTTCCCTTCTTTTCCCGCTTTCCTCTATTAGAAGTCCCTTTTATTGCTTTTGGAACTGGAATGATGATGCTGACATATACGGGCAGTTTGATTGAAGATCATCCCTATGTCATTTTTATGACTTCTGGAAATTACCGAAAAATGCTGACTGCTTTGTATCGCGTCGTTAGAGGAGAAGGAGACGTTCAAGAATATCGCCGTCAAGCCTTAAACTATGGGATTGTTGTAGGGAGTTTCGTAGTAGGGGCAATTAGTTTGGCTATATCTATGCATTTTTTCCATGAATGGTCTATTTGGATTGTCAGCTTCAATTTGTTTTTGATTATGTCCTACTATATAGCTAGGGTGAAGCAATTAGATTTACAAGATGAAAATATATAAAAAGGCAAGGCTCGTTTTTGAGCTTTGCCTTTTTGTGAAGTAGATAGAAGGTTATGCGTTGTTTAGTTGCAAGAGTGCTTCAATCTCTGCAAGAGTGCTGGCTTGTGAAATGGCTCCACGGAGTTTAGCAGCACCAGATGTCCCACGGAGGTAGTGAGGGGCTAAGCCGCGGAATTCGCGAACGGCAATGTGCTCGCCCTTGAGATCAATCAAGCGTTTCAGATGCTCATAAGCAATCTTCATCTTGTCTTCGAAGGTTAAATCAGGCAGGATTTCTCCTGTTTCAAAGTAATGATTGATTTGATTGAAGAGGTAAGGGTTGCCCATAGCGGCACGGCCAATCATGACCGCGTCGGCACCGACTTCTTCGATACGTTGTTTCGCTTCTTGAACCGTACGGATGTCTCCATTTGCAATAAATGGAATCTTGGTCAGAGCTTGCGCAACCTTGTGAAGGGTCTCGAGGTCAGCGTGCCCCGTATACATTTGTTCCCGAGTCCGTCCATGCATGGCGAGGGCAGAGACACCTGCTGCTTCAGCTGCGAGGGCATTCTCCACTGCTAGAGAAGGGTCCGACCAACCTGTCCGCATTTTGACAGTGAGAGGGATATCAAGGACAGATTGGACCTTGTTGATGATAGAGTAAATCTTATCTGGGTCCTTGAGCCACATAGCCCCAGCTTCGTTTTTCACAATTTTGTTAACTGGACAGCCCATGTTGATATCCACGATATCTGTCTTTGTATTTTCTTGGATAAATTCAGCTGCGCGAGCTAGGCTATCTTCATCGCTACCAAAAAGTTGGATGGAAACAGGGTTTTCGCCCTCGTCGATATGAAGCATGTGTAAGGTTTTTTCGTTGTTGTATTGGATACCCTTATCAGAGACCATTTCCATAACAACGAGCCCTGCGCCAAGTTCTTTTGCGATAGTACGAAAGGCTGAGTTGGTTACGCCAGCCATAGGTGCGAGGACCGTCCGGTTTGGGATCTCGACGTTCCCAATCATAAATGGTGTATTAAGATTTGTCACGAATGAGTTCCTCCAAGTCGTTTTCATCAAAGTTATAAGTTGTTTGGCAGAATTGACAAGTGATTTCTGCCCCATGGTCTTCCTCTTTCATTTCCTCAAGGTCTGAACTTGGAAGGCTGGCAAGAGCATCCATAAAGCGTTCTTTGCTACAGTCACATTGGAAACGAATTTCTTCTTCGGACAGACGTTTGTAGGGCTCGTCACCATAGATAGCCTTGAGAAGGGCTTCGATATGGTCGTCACTTTCTAGAAGAGTTGAAATGGCTGGCATCTCTTGGATTCGTTTTTCAAAACGAGCGATTTCTTCCTCTTTGGCATTTGGCAATACTTGGAGCAAAAAGCCACCTGCAACTTCGACCTTGTCGTCTTTGTCTAAAAGAACATTGAGGCCAACTGCTGAAGGCGTTTGTTGACTTTCTGTAAGATAGAAAGCTAGGTCTTCACCGATTTCTCCAGAGATGAGAGGAGTCATGGAGTTGTAGGGATTTCCAGTGCCATAGTCTGTAATGACTAGAAATTGACCATTGCCGACAAAAGGTCCGACAAGGACTTCGCCAGTTGCAGTCTTTTTGATGTCAACACCTGGATTTTGCACATAACCTTTGACGTTGCCCTTGGTATCTGCAACTGTGATAATGGCACCGAGGGAGCTAGTCCCAAGAACCTTGACGGTTAGCTTGGTATTCCCTTTTTCATTGGCAGCGAGAATCTGACTGGCGATTAAAGTACGACCAAGCGCTACAGTTGAACTAGCTTGGGTTTGATGTTTTTCTTGAGCAGTACGGACCGTTTCCGTGCTATCTAGAACAAAAGCACGAAAAGAACCACTTTCTGATATTGTTTTAATAATTTTATCCATAGCTACTATTTTAGCATAAAAATGCTTAAAGGGGGAGTGGTGTGTTTGCTAGTTCTGAGGATTATTCTGGTATTTTTTATATTATGTTCCGATTGAAGGAGAAAATGAAAGGGGTAACGAATATATTTAGGAGACTTGATGGGAAAAGCTGAGTCAAGTTAATTATTTACTATTAGATTTTATTTATTTTGTAAATAATTTTGTCTCGTTATTGGGATTTTAGTGGTAAGAGTCATTTGTTTTTTTATTTTAGGAAATTGGATAATAGAAGTATATAGTTTTTAAATTATGATATAATGAATAAAGTTAATTATCCTTGATAATATGATAGGGACTAATCCTAAAATGACAAATCAGGAGATGAGAAAAAGAGAAAAGGAGTCCATTTGGTATGAATTATTTTGAGGGGAATGAGTTTTTCCTTCTATTACTTGTGGTTTTACTGATTGGCTTTGTTTTAAACTATTTTGGCAAGCGTAAGGATTATTATATTTTAAGTCTGTCAATTTTATTTGCAGGAGCCATCTATGGTAAGAGTAAATCCATGGTTGTTTATCTATTGGCTTTCATCATCTACCAATATGTCCTAGTTTTCATAGCACAAAGAATGGATTCAAAACAGTTAAAACCTCTAGTTATGTTATCCATTTTACCTTTAGTGGTCAATAAAGTCTTTGCCATAACCCAGCTACATTTGTTGGCTTTTATTGGGATTTCCTACATGTCCTTTAAGACCATTCAGATCATGCTAGAAATATCGGATGGTTTAATCAAAGAAAAAATCACTGTAAAAGATTATCTGCAGTTTCTACTCTTTTTCCCTACAGTTAGTTCTGGGCCAATCGATCGTAGCAGAAGATTTCTAAAAGAGATCAATGAAGTCATGCCTAGAAAAGACTACCTAGAGTTAGCAGGTGATGGTATTTATCGCATCGTTTTAGGTCTTCTCTACAAGGTTGTTTTATCAACCTATGTTTACCAGATACTACTTGCTCTAAGCAATACTGGTACAGTTGTCTACTCAATCAAATATATGTACCTGTATACTCTCTATCTGTTCTTTGACTTTGCGGGGTATAGTTTGATGGCTGTTGGAAGCAGCAATGTTTTGGGTATTCAGACACCGATGAATTTCAATAAACCTTTCTTGAGTATTGATATCAAGGATTTCTGGACTAGATGGCACATCACCTTGTCAACATGGTTGAGAGATTTCGTATTTTCAAGAGTTTTGATGCAGGTTATCAGAAAGAAGTGGTTTAAGAATAGATTACACAATGCAGCCTATGCCTATATGGTCAACATGTTGGTTATGGGATTTTGGCATGGAATTAGTGTCAGCTACATCGCTTATGGATTTTACCATGGAATCTTGATGTCTGGATTTGAAATTTATCAAAAGAAAAGCAATTTTTATAAGAAACATAAAAATAAAACTTGGTACAAGCTAATAAGTTGGTTTGTGACCATGAATTTAGTTATGGTTGGCTTCTTTATCTTTTCAGGTGAACCTTATAAGATAATTATGGCAATTCTAAGTAGATAAAGAGATTTGCTAAAACAAGGAGATTGGAAAAACAAGATGATTAAGTTAAAAGCATTTTTACTATCGCTTGTGCTCGTAATTGCGACTCTTGCTCTTTTAAATGTGACATATGTCAAGAAGATTGACGACTATTATAAAGTCAAGGACAATAGTATTCGCTACAGCACTTCTTATGAAAAGTATAAAAGTAGAGATATTCTAACAAATAATATCACTCCCAATACACTAGTTCTAATGGGTTCCTCAGAGTTAGTTGCGACGATAAATGAAGATTACCATCCCAATAAAATTTTTAACTACAATGATTTTAACATTATGCAGATAGGAACCAGTTACTCTCAAAATATCATTCAAGCTACGACCTTGAGCTCGATTGAGGGGGCTATGAGCAAGCGAAAAGTAGCCATCGTAGAGTCTGTTCAATGGTTCGAAAAGGATGGGACTCATCAAGACGCCTTCTTAAACAAGGCCTCTCAGGAACATATTTTTCACATGCTAGATAACGAGAAAATCAGTAAGGAAACGAAAGAAAAACTGATTAATCGCATTATTGAGATTACCAAAGGAAACAAACAACAAAATGATATCTATAAAAAGTATAAAAGCTATTTCATAGAAGGAAAAGGAACAATCATTGATAAAAAACTGTTGGAGTTTGACAATGCCGTTTATTCCTTTAAGCTTAAACGAAAATTCTATGAAAATCATGCCAAATCAGACTATCCTGCACTAGGGGATGAAACTCCGGATTATAATTGGGAGCAGATGACAGATCAGTTTGTAGAAGAAGTTAAAAAGAAAACAGATAACAATGATTATGCTGTGGATAATAACTACTACAATACCTACTTGAGAGACCGCTATGCTTCGTTGAAAGATTCTAACAAAGACTTGAGTTACATAGAGTCACCAGAGTATTCAGATATGGAACTCTTCTTGACAGTTGCTAAGGAATTGGGAATTGAAGTTGAAGTCATTATCTTTCCTGTAAATGGTAAATGGAATGATTACACAGGTGTTTCACGAGAAATGCGTGAAGAAACTTACAAAAAAATAGAAAATATTGCCAAAAACCACGGTGCTACGGTGTTAAACTATGGAAATAAAGAGTATGAAGATTACTTTTTATTCGACGTGATGCACGTTGGGGTGAAAGGATGGATGGAAGTTGAAAAAGAACTTTACAAATTTGCAAATGAAACTAACTGACACACATCGTTTACTATTGTGGACCTTGTTTTTCTACACAGTTATTTTAAGCATCGTAATCTACTGTTTTGTGACTGATTTTTCGAACATTCAAGATTTCATCTATAGTGAATTTTAAGATTACATATTATAAAAATCTCTAGATAAAGGGAATTCTACCGATAAAGTGAGACATAAGATAAGGCTCTATAATATTTATAGTGGGGAAGTCCTCTATAGGTAGTATAGAGCCTACTTTGTTGTAGCTCCCAATATAATCTATACTGGGAAACATTAAAGCTATCAGTAGAAGGTATCATATGGAACGATTTAATGATGTTGAAATGTAGTGGAAATGGACGGAAAACAATTGAAAAAATAGTTTATAAAGTGGTATAATAGCAGAAAATAAGTTAGTAAGAAATTGATTTTATTTTAGTTGAAAATTACAGGAATGAAAGGTTTTTCTTGATGAAACAGAGAAATGAACTCTATCTCTTTCTTGGTCGAACAGCCTTGTATTTTATCATTTTCTTGGGCCTGCTTTACTTTTTTAGTTATCTCGGTCAGGTTCAAGGTAGCTTTATCTATAATGAATTTTAACTTAAAGGAGAAACCCTATTGTGTCAAATAAACCAATAGTAGATATGATTGAAACCATTGAGCATTATGCTCAAAAGCAGCCTAATTTTCCGGTCTACAATGTCCTTGGAGAAGAGCATACCTATGGCCAATTGAAGGCTGATTCAGATAGCTTAGCAGCCCATATTGACCAAATGGGACTTCCTGAAAAGTCACCTGTTGTGGTCTTTGGTGGCCAAGAATATGAAATGTTAGCAACCTTTGTGGCCTTGACCAAATCTGGCCATGCCTATATCCCAATTGATAGCCATTCTGCTTTGGAGCGCGTGTCTGCCATTCTTGAAGTAGCAGAACCAAGCTTAATCATCGCTATCAATGAATTTCCATTGGGAAACCCAGCTGCTCCAATCATGCCCTTGGAGCAAGTGCGTGAAGCTTGTGCGGTTCAGCATGCCTATGATTTGCAACATCCGGTCAAAGGGGATGATAACTACTACATCATCTTTACTTCGGGGACGACCGGGAAGCCAAAAGGGGTGCAGATTTCACATGATAACTTGCTCAGCTTCACCAACTGGATGATTACAGACAAGGAGTTTGCAACGCCAGAACGTCCGCAAATGTTGGCGCAACCGCCCTATTCCTTTGACTTGTCTGTCATGTATTGGGCACCAACCTTGGCTCTTGGAGGAACGCTTTTTGCCCTCCCATCAGCCATTACTCAAGACTTCAAACAACTCTTTGCAACTATCTTTTCTCTTCCGATTGCTATCTGGACTTCGACACCATCTTTTGCAGATATGGCCATGCTGTCTGAAGATTTCAATGCTGAAAAGATGCCAGGCATTACCCATTTCTACTTTGATGGGGAAGAGTTAACTGTTAAAACGGCTCAAAAACTGCGTGAACGTTTCCCGAATGCGCGCATCATCAATGCCTATGGACCAACAGAAGCAACCGTTGCTTTGTCGGCGGTTGCTATCACAGATGAGATGTTAGCGACACTTAAACGCTTGCCAATTGGTTATACCAAAGAAGATTCTCCAACCTTCATCATTGATGAGGAAGGAAACAAATTGCCAAATGGAGAGCAAGGAGAAATCATCGTGTCTGGACCGGCTGTTTCAAAAGGTTATATGAATAATCCTGAGAAAACAGCAGAAGCTTTCTTCGAATTTGAAGGTCTGCCAGCCTACCATACAGGAGATGTTGGAACCATGACGGATGAAGGCCTTCTTCTCTACGGTGGACGGATGGATTTCCAAATCAAGTTTAACGGCTACCGTATTGAGCTAGAAGATGTTTCTCAAAACTTGAACAAATCTCAGTACATTGACTCGGCTGTTGCGGTACCGCGCTATAATAAAGATCACAAGGTTCAAAATCTCTTGGCCTATGTTATCTTAAAAGATGGGGTCAAAGAACAATTTGAGCGCGAGATTGATATTACCAAAGCGATCAAGGAAGACTTGGAAGATATTATGATGTCTTATATGATGCCTTCGAAATTCCTCTACCGTGACAGCTTGCCGTTAACTCCAAATGGGAAAATCGACATCAAAGGGTTGATTAGTGAGGTTAACAATAGATGATGGAGCTTCTTAAACAGCTTCCTCATATTGAGCCTTATGGGAATCCGCAGTACTTTTTGTATGTGATTACTGCTATTTTGCCAATCTTTATCGGTCTTTTTTTCAAAAAACGTTTTGGCTGGTATGAAATATTGGTTAGTCTCTTCTTTATAGTCACTATGTTGACGGGAGGCAAGACCAATCAATTGGCTGCCTTGGGTATTTATCTGTGCTGGGAAATATTGCTCCTGCTTTTCTACAAGCACTATCGAAAAAGCAAGGATGGCAAGTGGGTATTCTACCTCGTTAGTTTTCTGTCCCTCCTTCCCATCATCTTTGTCAAGGTGCAACCAGCTATTAACGGTACACAGTCTCTGCTGGGATTCGTAGGAATCTCTTATTTGACCTTTCGTTCAGTGGGAATCATCATCGAACTTAGAGATGGAGTCATTAAGGATTTGAAAATGTGGGAGTATTTGCGTTTTCTTCTCTTTATGCCGACATTTTCAAGTGGTCCTATTGATCGTTTCAAACGTTTTAATGAAAATTATAAGACGATACCAGAGCGCGATGAGTTGCTAGATATGCTAGCCGAGTCCGTTCGGTATATCATGTGGGGATTTCTGTATAAATTTATCCTAGCCCATATTTTAGGCGAGATTTTATTACCACCGCTAAAGAATTTAGCTTTACAAACAGGTGGCGTCTTTAACTATTATGTAGTGGCCATCATGTACACATTTGGTTTGGAACTCTTCTTTGATTTTGCAGGTTACTCTATGTTTGCTATAGCTATTTCAAATCTGATGGGGATTCGTAGTCCGATCAACTTCAACAAACCCTTTTTGTCAAGAGATTTGAAAGAGTTTTGGAATCGTTGGCACATGAGTTTATCCTTCTGGTTTCGTGACTTTGTCTTTATGCGCATGGTCATGGTGATGACGAGAAAGAAGCTTTTTAAGAATCGAAATGTGACCTCAAGTGTCGCTTATATTGTAAATATGCTGATTATGGGGTTCTGGCATGGGATAACATGGTTTTATATCGTTTACGGGCTCTTTCATGGAGTGGGCTTAGTCATTAATGATGTCTGGGTTCGAAAGAAAAAAACGCTCAATAAAGAACGTAAGAAAGCAGGACGACCTCCCTTGCTTGAAAATCGTTGGGCTCAGTTGCTTGGCATGGTGATAACCTTCCATGTCGTAATGGTTTCATTCTTAATCTTTTCTGGATTTTTGAATGATTTATGGTTTAAAAAATAGAAGGAAATTAAAAAATGGATATCAAATCAGAAGTTATTGAAATTATCGATGAATTATTTATGGAAGATGTTTCTGACATGATGGATGAAGATCTTTTCGATGCAGGTGTCTTGGATAGTATGGGAACGGTTGAATTGATTGTAGAAATCGAAAATCGCTTTGATATACGTGTCCCGGTTACAGAATTTGGCCGTGATGATTGGAATACAGCCAATAAAATCGTGGCAGGGATTACGGAGTTAAAGAATGCTTAAACGCCTGTGGTTAATCTTCGGGCCGATTCTTATTGCAGGTTTATTGGTTCTTCTACTCATTTTTTTCTATCCTAGTAGTAAGAGTCATAATCTAATGGAGGAAAAATACTCTGCAGCCTCAGTAAGTGCAGAAAGTTTCAAAGAGAGAAGTCAAAAAGTGAGAGCTCTCACGGATCCTAATATGCGTTTTATACCCTTTTTGGGTTCGAGTGAATGGATTCGTTTTGATAGCATGCATCCAGGAGTGTTGGCTGAAAAGTATAATCGCTCCTACCGTCCGTATTTTATGGGGCAGGCAGGAGCCGCTTCTCTTAGTCAATATTTTGGGATGCAACAAATCACATCTGAACTTGAAAACAAACAAGCGGTATTTGTAATCTCTCCACAGTGGTTTACAAAAGAGGATCATGACCCGACTATTTTTCAAACTTATTTTAACAATGATCAGTTGACTGCCTTCTTGGAGAATCAATCTGGAGACGTAGCTTCTCAATATGCGGCTAATAGACTCTTAAAGCAAAATCCAAGAGTTCCGATGAAAGGAATTGTTGAGAAGATAGCTAAGAATGAACAGTTGTCAGACTTTGATCAAACGATGGTTAATATCTCTGCCGAGTTCAATGAGAGACAAGCTGCCCTTTTTGGTCAATTCTCTATTCGAGGCCAATTAAAGTATAAAGATCATATTGAAAAATATTTGAGCAGTCTCCCAGATCAGTTTTCGTATGAAGAATTGGAAAATATTGCACGTAAGGATGCAGAGGAAAATACGACCAATAATGATTTGGGGATGGATAACCACTTTTACAATACTCAACTTAAGAAAGATTTAAAAAAGTGGGAAGGGTATCAAAAAAATTACAACTTCCTCCAGTCAAGGGAATACAATGATTTGCAGTTAGTGCTCAATCAATTTGCCAAATCTAAGGTGAATGTACTCTTTGTCTTTCAACCTGTCAATAAAAAATGGATGAATTATACCGGATTAAGTGAGGAAATGTATCAACACTCTGTTGAAAAGATCCGTTACCAGTTGGAAAGTCAAGGTTTTACCAATATTGCTGACTTTTCAAAAAACGGAGGAGATCCATACTTTGTCAAGGATACGATTCATATCGGTTGGTTAGGTTGGTTGGCGTTTGACAAGGTTGTAAATCCTTTTTTGAGCAATCCAACAACAGCACCTAGTTACCAAATGAATGATCGATTCTTTAGCCAGGATTGGGCAAATTACGATGGGAATATTAAAGATTTTCAATAAATAGCAAAAGAGCCCGAACCTTGTTTTGGGCTCTTTGTAATGAAAGATTTTTGGTAATGGACAGTGTTGTAGCGGCCTCTTCATTTGAATAAGGGTAAGTAAAAAGAGATCAAGAAAATGAAAACATAAAAAATTGTTTTCATCTTTTTTCTTGACTCTATACTTGGATGTGATATACTTAACTAGTAAACAAACAGACTGAAAGTACTGTAATAATAGAAAAATTGTTTGAAGAAAGGGGCAAATCATGAGACAATTAGCAACAGAAATTGATCATTTTTTAAATGAAGTAATCCTGAAAGCTGAAAATCAGCATGAAATTTTGATTGGTCATTGCACGAGTGAAGTGGCCTTGACGAATACCCAGGAGCATATTCTTATGCTCTTATCAGAGGAGTCATTAACGAATTCGGAGTTGGCTCGCCGTCTCAATGTCAGTCAAGCAGCTGTCACCAAGGCCATTAAGTCCTTGATTAAAGAGGGGATGTTGGAGACATCCAAGGATCCTAAGGATGCAAGAGTGATCTTCTATCAATTGACAGACTTGGCACGACCAATCGCTGAAGAGCACCATCATCAT
Source organism: Streptococcus sp. HMSC062D07 (assembly GCF_001814215.1). Taxonomy (NCBI): domain Bacteria; kingdom Bacillati; phylum Bacillota; class Bacilli; order Lactobacillales; family Streptococcaceae; genus Streptococcus; species Streptococcus sp. HMSC062D07. The sequence continues at coordinate 30,159 of NZ_KV815333.1, read as the reverse complement.
CATGAGCACACCCTCTCGACTTATGAACAAGTTGCTAGTCAATTCTCGGCTGAGGAGCAAAAAATTATCCAGCGGTTTTTAACTGCTTTAGTAGGAGAAATCAAGTAATGAGATACATCACAGTAGAGGATTTGTCCTTCTATTATGACAAGGAACCTGTGCTTGAGCATATCAATTACAGTGTTGATAGTGGGGAATTTGTCACCCTCACTGGAGAAAATGGAGCCGCCAAGACGACTCTTATCAAGGCTAGTCTTGGTATTCTACAACCAAGATTTGGAAAAGTTACCATTTCAAAGACCAATACTCGTGGGACAAAACTAAGAATCGCCTACCTTCCTCAACAGATTGCCAGTTTTAATGCAGGCTTTCCAAGTACCGTTTATGAATTTGTCAAATCAGGTCGCTATCCAAGAAAAGGTTGGTTCCGTCGTCTAAATGCTCACGATGAGGAACATATCAAGGCTAGTTTAAACTCTGTTGGTATGTGGGAACATCGGGATAAACGCATTGGCTCCCTTTCTGGCGGGCAAAAGCAAAGGGCTGTTATCGCACGTATGTTTGCTTCAGATCCTGATATCTTTATCTTGGATGAGCCGACGACAGGGATGGATGCGGGAACCAAGGATGAGTTTTATGAACTCATGCACCACAGTGCCCACCATCATGGCAAGGCTGTTTTGATGATTACTCACGATCCTGAAGAAGTTAAGGACTACGCAGATCGTAATATTCACCTGGTCCGAGACCAAGATTCCCCATGGCGTTGCTTCAATGTCCATGAAAGTGACCAGGAGGTGGAGCATGTTTAATCTATTGTCTTATGATTTTATGCAGCGAGCCTTTTTGGCTGTTATTGCCATGAGTCTCTTTTCACCAGTTCTTGGGACCTTCCTAATCTTGCGTCGTCAAAGTCTTATGAGTGATACTTTGAGTCACGTCTCGCTTTCAGGGGTTGCCTTTGGCTTGGTTTTAGGAATTTCTCCGACCATTTCAACCATTGTGATTGTCTTGATTGCAGCGGTCTTCCTTGAATACCTACGTACGGTTTATAAAAGCTTTATGGAGATTGGGACAGCCATTCTCATGTCTACAGGCCTTGCAGTTTCACTTATTGTTATGAGTAAGGGTAAGAGCTCTAGCTCTATGAGTCTGGACCAATACCTTTTTGGTTCTATTGTGACTATTAGTCAAGAGCAGGTCATTGGTCTCTTTGTTATTGCAGCGGTTGTTTTAATCCTGACCTTCCTCTTTTTAAGACCTATGTATATTCTAACTTTTGATGAGGATACAGCTTTTGTCGATGGTCTTCCAGTGCGTACCATGTCTATTCTCTTTAACATGGTAACGGGTGTGGCTATTGCACTCATGATCCCAGCAGCGGGAGCGCTTTTGGTATCGACTATCATGGTCTTACCAGCAAGTATTGCTTTGCGTCTAGGTAAAAACTTTAGTTCTGTGATGATACTTGCTAGCGTCATTGGTTTTCTAGGCATGGTTGCGGGGCTTTATATTTCCTATTATGCAGAGACACCACCAAGTGCAAGTATCACCATTATCTTTGTAGTTGTCTTTTTAGTAGTCAGCTTACTCAAACGTTTTATCAAATAGGAGAAGAAAATGAAAAAACTAAGCCTACTTTTGGCAAGTCTTGTGACCTTATTCTTAGTCGCTTGCTCTAATCAAAAACAAGCAGACGGGAAATTAAATATCGTGACAACTTTCTACCCTGTCTACGAATTTACCAAGCAAGTAGCAGGGGATACAGCCAATGTCGAACTTTTAATCGGGGCTGGAACAGAGCCACATGAATATGAACCATCACCTAAGGCAGTCGCTAAAATCCAAGATGCTGATGCCTTTGTTTATGAGAATGAAAATATGGAAACTTGGGTTCCTAAACTTTTAGAATCTCTAGATGCAAAAAAAGTAAAAACCATTAAAGCTACTGGAGATATGTTGCTTCTTCCAGGAAGTGAAGAAGAGGAAGACCATGACCATGGTGAAGAAGGTCATCATCACGAGTATGACCCTCATGTATGGTTGTCTCCTGCGCGTGCCATTAAGCTTGTAGAGCACATCCGTGACAGTTTATCAGCTGACTATCCTGATAAAAAAGCAACCTTTGAGCAAAATGCAGCTGCCTATATCGAGAAATTGCAAGCTCTGGACAAGGCCTATACTGAAGGACTTTCTAGTGCAAAACAAAAGAGTTTTGTGACTCAGCACGCTGCCTTTCGTTATCTTGCCTTGGACTACGGACTCACTCAAGTCTCTATCTCTGGGCTTTCGCCAGATGCGGAACCCTCAGCAAGCCGCTTGGCAGAATTGACCGAGTACATCAAGAAAAACAAAATCTCTTATATCTACTTTGAAGAAAATGCTTCTCAAGCCCTAGCGAATACCCTCTCAAAAGAAACAGGAGTGAAGTTAGATGTTCTGAATCCTCTTGAAAGCTTGACCGAAGAGGACATGAAGGTTGGAGAAACCTATATCTCTATCATGGAGAAAAACCTCAAGGCACTCAAGCAAACAACTGATCAGGCAGGAGCAGAGATTGAACCAGAAAAGGCAGAGGAAACTAAAACCGTTCAAAATGGCTACTTTGAGGATGCAGATGTTAAGGACCGTACCCTGAGTGATTATGCTGGCAACTGGCAGTCAGTCTATCCTTTCCTTGAGGATGGGACTCTTGATCAAGTATTTGACTACAAGGCTAAATTGACTGGTAAGATGACCAAGGATGAATACAAAGCCTACTATCAAAAAGGTTACCAAACAGATGTAAACAAGATTAATATTGCAGATAATACTATGGAATTTATCCAAGGAGGCCAAAGTAAGCAATATACTTATAAGTATGTCGGCAAGAAAATCTTGACTTATAAGAAAGGGAATCGTGGAGTACGCTTCCTCTTTGAAGCGACTGATGCAGACGCCGGACAATTCAAGTATGTTCAGTTTAGCGACCACAATATTGCTCCGGTCAAGGCAGAACATTTCCATATCTTCTTTGGAGGCACTAGCCAAGAAGCCCTCTTTGAAGAGATGGACAACTGGCCAACCTACTATCCAGATGGCTTATCAGGTCAAGAGATTGCTCAAGAAATGTTGGCTCATTAAATCCAAACAATCCTTCCTACACGGGGAGGGTTTTTCTTGTGTTATCAGCGTTGAGCATCTGGATTGACATTGGCTGAGAAGGGAGTACAATAGATGTAATTAAAACAGTTACAACAAAGAGAGGTTTTCTATGGTTTACGAATATAATAGTCAGATTTATTTGGCTGAAGTAGCTTTAAATGTCAAGGACTTAGAAAGTCAGACAGCATTTTATCATCAGTTGCTTGGGTTGGAGATTTTGAATCAATCGGAAAATAAAGTTCTTTTAGGTGCCGGTGGGAAACCACTAGTTCGGCTAATTAAGACAGATGATACTAGCAATCCTAAGCAGAGCTACGGACTTTATCATATGGCCTTGCTCTTACCGAGCCGAGAAGACTTGGCTAATGTTTTTAAACACTTGCTCGGTTTAAAGATACCTCTAGTGGGTGGAGCGGACCATGGTTATAGCGAGGCTATCTATTTGGAAGATATAGAGGGCAATGGCATTGAACTCTACAGAGATAAACCTGTAACAGTATGGGATATTCGTGAGGATGGCCGTATTATTGGTGTGACAGAAGAACTCTCTGCTCAAGATATCTACCAACTAGGAAAAGAAATCGAGCCTTTTGTGATTGCAGAAGGCACTCGTATGGGCCATGTTCACCTATCTGTTAAGAATAGCCGAGAAGCGAGTACATTCTATCAAGAGTCTCTAGGTCTGGAGGATAAATTCACGATTCCACATGCCAGTTGGATCGCATCAGGGGCTTATCACCATCATTTAGCTGTAAATGAATGGGGTGGCAAAAACTTAGTTCGACGTAAGCATGGAATGGTGGGGCTAGCCTACTATGTGGTTGAAGTTGAGAACAAAGAGGAGTTGTTGAAGGTTTTTGCTCAATCTCAAGGTAATGAGGTGATAATTCAGTGGCTTTCTTCTGCAGAATTTAGTATAACTGATAGCGATGGCATTGTGACGCGAGTTAGAGTGGGAAATTAAAAAAGAGCGGTTCAGTCTACTTTAGAAGTAGTTTGAACTGCTCTCTTTTTTATTCAGGTTTTTCGAGGATGAAAAGCTCTTTTGTTATGTACTTACTGTCCGTATATCCTAATTTTTCATAGCTAGCAATTAAGGGATTTATGTAACTATGAGATGAAGAAACTATAAGAAAAATTACAAAATTATGAAAATTACCTTTTCTGAAAACAATCCACAGCTATACTAAAGCAAGAAAAATCCTTCAAAGGACTTGAAAAATTAGAGAAAATCGGGTATAATATGAGTAATCATTTGTCGTAGGTTTTGTCTGAAATATTGTCCGGACAAGGCTCACAGCAGTTAAATCTCCTCAAAAAAGTCGGATTTAACTGCTCTTTTTGTGCTTTTTTTCGGTATTTTTTGCATCTGTAACAGAGATTTAAAGATTCTGAAAAATTAGTCAAGGGGGATAAGTTGATAGGGGTTTTAGAACCATTAAACGATAATTATTAGCTTAGGTGACTAAGCTTGGAACTTTATTTACAAAGGAGAATCATCTTGGCAGGACATGACGTTCAATACGGGAAACATCGTACCCGTCGTAGTTTTTCAAGAATCAAAGAAGTTCTTGACTTACCAAATTTGATTGAAATTCAAACTGATTCATTTAAAGATTTCCTAGACTATGGTCTGAAGGAAGTGTTTGAAGATGTATTGCCAATTTCAAACTTCACAGAAACAATGGAGTTGGAATTTGTTGGCTACGAAATCAAAGAACCTAAATATACGCTTGAAGAAGCTCGCATCCATGATGCTAGCTATTCAGCACCAATCTTTGTAACTTTCCGCTTGATTAACAAAGAAACTGGCGAAATCAAAACTCAAGAAGTCTTCTTTGGTGATTTCCCAATCATGACTGAGATGGGTACTTTCATCATTAACGGTGGTGAACGTATTATCGTATCACAGTTGGTGCGTTCTCCAGGTGTTTACTTTAATGATAAAGTAGACAAAAACGGTAAAGTGGGCTACGGTTCAACTGTAATCCCTAACCGTGGAGCTTGGTTGGAACTGGAAAGTGACTCAAAAGACATCGCCTACACTCGTATCGACCGTACACGTAAAATTCCATTTACGACTTTGGTTCGTGCTCTTGGTTTCTCAGGCGATGACGAAATCTTTGATATCTTTGGGGACAGCGAGTTGGTTCGCAACACTGTTGAAAAAGATATCCATAAAAACCCAATGGACTCTCGTACAGACGAAGCTTTGAAAGAAATTTATGAGCGTCTTCGTCCAGGTGAACCAAAAACTGCTGAGAGTTCACGTACCTTGCTTGTGGCTCGTTTCTTCGACCCACGTCGTTATGACTTGGCAGCTGTTGGACGCTACAAGATTAACAAGAAATTAAATATTAAAACTCGTTTGCTCAACCAAACAATCGCTGAACCATTGGTGGACCCTGAAACTGGTGAAATCTTAGTTGAAAAGGGTACTGTTATGACTCGCGATGTCATCGAGAGCATCGAAAGCCATTTAGATGGCGATTTGAACAAGATTGTCTACACTCCAAATGACTCAGCTGTTTTGACAGAACCAGTTGTTCTTCAAAAATTCAAGGTTGTGGCACCAACTGATCCAGACCGTGTTGTAACAATCATCGGAAATGCAAATCCAGATGATAAGGTTCGCACTATCACTCCGGCAGATATCCTTGCTGAGATGAGCTACTTCCTTAACTTGGCTGAAGGTATCGGTCGTATCGATGATATCGACCACCTCGGAAACCGTCGTATTCGTGCCGTTGGTGAATTGCTTGCTAACCAAGTACGTCTTGGACTTTCACGTATGGAACGTAATGTTCGTGAACGTATGTCTGTTCAAGATAACGAAGTATTGACACCTCAACAAATCATTAACATCCGTCCAGTGACTGCGGCGATCAAAGAATTCTTTGGTTCTTCACAATTGTCACAGTTCATGGACCAACACAACCCACTTTCTGAGCTGTCTCACAAACGTCGTTTGTCTGCCTTAGGGCCTGGTGGTTTGACACGTGACCGCGCTGGATATGAAGTGCGTGACGTGCACTACACTCACTATGGTCGTATGTGTCCAATCGAAACACCTGAAGGACCAAACATCGGTTTGATCAACAACTTGTCTTCATATGGACACCTCAACAAGTATGGTTTCATTCAAACACCATACCGTAAGGTTGACCGTGCAACTGGTAAAGTTACCAACGAAATTGTTTGGTTGACTGCCGATGAAGAAGATGAATACACAGTAGCTCAGGCTAACTCTAAATTGAACGCAGATGGAACTTTTGCTGAAAAAGTTGTCATGGGACGTCACCAAGGGGTTAACCAAGAATATCCAGCATCAAGCGTTGACTACATGGACGTTTCTCCTAAACAGGTAGTTGCCGTTGCGACAGCATGTATTCCTTTCTTGGAAAACGATGACTCCAACCGTGCCCTCATGGGTGCCAACATGCAACGTCAGGCTGTTCCGTTGATCGATCCTAAAGCGCCTTTCGTTGGTACTGGTATGGAATACCAAGCAGCCCATGACTCAGGAGCTGCAGTTATTGCACAACATGGTGGTAAGGTTACCTATGCGGATGCGGACAAAGTAGAAGTTCGCCGTGAAGATGGTTCCCTTGATGTTTACCACATCCAAAAATTCCGTCGTTCAAACTCAGGTACTGCTTATAACCAACGTACCCTTGTTCGAGTTGGCGATGTCATCGAAAAAGGTGACTTTATCGCTGATGGACCTTCTATGGAAAAAGGTGAAATGGCGCTTGGACAAAACCCAATCGTTGCCTACATGACATGGGAAGGGTACAACTTCGAGGATGCCGTTATCATGAGCGAACGCTTGGTGAAAGACGATGTTTACACATCAGTTCACCTCGAAGAATATGAATCAGAAACACGCGATACAAAGCTTGGGCCTGAAGAAATCACTCGTGAAATTCCAAACGTTGGTGAAGATGCCCTTAAAGACCTCGACGAAATGGGTATCATCCGTATCGGTGCTGAGGTTAAAGAAGGGGATATCCTTGTAGGTAAAGTCACACCTAAGGGTGAAAAAGACCTTTCTGCTGAAGAGCGTCTCTTGCACGCTATCTTCGGTGACAAATCTCGCGAAGTTCGTGATACTTCCCTTCGTGTACCACACGGTGCCGATGGTGTCGTTCGTGATGTTAAAATCTTTACACGTGCAAACGGTGATGAATTGCAATCTGGTGTTAACATGCTAGTTCGCGTATACATCGCACAAAAACGTAAGATTAAGGTCGGAGATAAGATGGCCGGACGTCACGGAAACAAAGGGGTTGTCTCTCGTATCGTTCCTGTAGAAGACATGCCTTACCTTCCAGACGGAACTCCAGTCGATATCATGTTGAACCCACTTGGGGTGCCATCACGTATGAATATCGGTCAGGTTATGGAACTTCACCTTGGTATGGCGGCTCGTACTCTTGGTATCCACATCGCAACGCCAGTCTTTGACGGAGCAAGTTCTGAAGATCTTTGGGACACTGTCAAAGAAGCAGGTATGGATAGCGACGCTAAGACTATCCTATACGATGGTCGTACTGGTGAACCATTTGATAACCGTGTGTCAGTTGGTGTCATGTACATGATCAAACTTCACCACATGGTTGATGATAAATTGCACGCTCGTTCAGTCGGACCATACTCAACCGTTACACAACAACCACTCGGAGGTAAAGCTCAGTTTGGTGGACAACGTTTCGGTGAGATGGAGGTTTGGGCGCTTGAAGCCTATGGTGCATCAAATGTTCTTCAAGAAATCTTGACTTACAAGTCTGACGATATCAACGGACGTTTGAAAGCTTATGAAGCTATTACAAAAGGAAAACCAATTCCAAAACCAGGTGTTCCAGAATCGTTCCGAGTTCTTGTAAAAGAATTGCAATCTCTTGGTCTTGACATGCGTGTCCTTGACGAAGACAATCAAGAAGTGGAACTTCGTGACCTTGATGAAGGAATGGACGAAGATGTCATCCACGTAGATGACCTTGAAAAAGCCCGCGAAAGAGCAGCTCAAGAGGCTAAAGCAGCCTTTGAAGCAGAAGAAAATGCAAAAGCGGAAGCAACAGAAGAAGCTGCTGAATAAGAATAAGCAGTTCACTTATAATAGAAAGGGAAGAAATAGTGGTTGATGTAAATCGTTTTAAAAGTATGCAAATCACACTAGCTTCTCCAAGTAAAGTCCGTTCATGGTCTTATGGAGAAGTCAAAAAACCTGAAACAATCAATTACCGTACGTTGAAACCAGAACGTGAAGGACTCTTTGACGAAGTGATCTTTGGTCCTACAAAAGACTGGGAATGTGCTTGTGGTAAATACAAACGCATTCGTTACAGAGGGATTGTTTGTGACCGTTGTGGTGTTGAAGTAACGCGTACAAAAGTTCGTCGTGAACGTATGGGGCACATCGAGTTAAAAGCTCCTGTATCTCATATCTGGTATTTCAAGGGGATTCCAAGCCGTATGGGCTTGACCCTTGACATGAGTCCTCGTGCCCTCGAGGAAGTTATCTACTTTGCTGCTTACGTGGTGATTGATCCAAAAGATACACCACTTGAGCACAAATCTATTATGACAGAGCGTGAATACCGTGAACGCTTGCGTGAATTTGGTCATGGTTCATTCGTTGCCAAAATGGGTGCCGAAGCGATCCAAGACCTCTTGAAACAAGTAGATCTTGAAAAAGAAATTGCTGAACTCAAAGAAGAGTTGAAAACAGCTACTGGACAAAAACGTGTGAAAGCTATCCGTCGTTTGGATGTTTTGGATGCTTTCCACAAGTCTGGAAACAAGCCTGAATGGATGGTTCTTAACATCCTTCCAGTTATTCCACCAGATCTTCGTCCAATGTTGCAGTTGGATGGTGGCCGTTTTGCCTCATCTGACTTGAACGACCTTTACCGTCGTGTTATTAACCGTAACAATCGTTTGGCTCGTTTGCTTGAGTTGAACGCGCCAGGTATCATCGTTCAAAATGAGAAGCGTATGCTTCAAGAAGCGGTTGACGCTTTGATTGACAATGGCCGTCGTGGTCGTCCGATCACAGGGCCAGGTAGCCGTCCGCTTAAATCATTGAGCCATATGCTCAAGGGGAAACAAGGACGCTTCCGTCAAAACTTGCTCGGTAAACGTGTTGACTTCTCAGGACGTTCCGTTATTGCCGTTGGTCCAACTCTTAAGATGTACCAATGTGGTGTGCCACGTGAAATGGCAATCGAGCTCTTTAAACCATTTGTCATGCGTGAAATCGTTGCGCGCGATATCGTTCAAAACGTTAAAGCGGCTAAACGCTTGGTAGAACGTGGAGATGAACGTATCTGGGATATCCTCGAAGAAGTTATCAAAGAACACCCAGTGCTTTTGAACCGCGCACCTACCCTTCACCGTTTGGGTATCCAAGCCTTTGAGCCAGTCTTGATTGACGGTAAAGCCCTTCGTTTGCACCCACTTGTCTGTGAAGCCTACAATGCCGACTTTGACGGGGACCAAATGGCCATCCACGTACCTCTTTCAGAAGAAGCCCAAGCAGAAGCTCGTATCTTGATGCTTGCTGCTGAGCATATCTTGAACCCTAAAGATGGTAAACCAGTTGTTACTCCATCTCAGGACATGGTTTTGGGTAACTACTACTTGACTATGGAAGAAGCTGGTCGTGAAGGCGAAGGTATGGTCTTCAAGGATCGTGACGAAGCTGTCATGGCTTACCGTAATGGTTATGTTCACCTCCACTCACGTGTTGGTATCGCAACAGATAGCCTTAACAAACCATGGACAGAAGAGCAAAAACACAAAATCTTGCTTACAACTGTAGGTAAAATCCTCTTCAACGATATCATGCCAGAAGGACTACCTTACTTGCAAGAGCCAACAAACGCTAACTTGACAGAAGGTGTCCCGGCTAAGTACTTCTTGCCATTAGGTGGAAATATCAAGGAAGCTATTGAAGGGCTTGAACTCAACCCACCATTCAAGAAGAAAAACCTTGGAAATATCATCGCTGAAATCTTCAAACGTTTCCGTACGACAGAAACATCTGCCCTACTTGACCGTATGAAGAACCTCGGTTACCACCATTCAACTCTTGCAGGTTTGACAGTGGGTATTGCTGATATTCCAGTCGTTGAAGACAAGGCTGAAATCATCGAAGAATCACACAAACGTGTAGAACAAATCACAAAACAATTCCGTCGTGGTATGATCACAGACGATGAGCGCTACAATGCTGTTACAGCTGAATGGCGTGCTGCCCGTGAAAAACTCGAGAAACGTTTGGTTGCCAACCAAGATCCTAAGAACCCTATCGTTATGATGATGGACTCTGGAGCCCGTGGTAACATCTCAAACTTCTCACAGCTTGCCGGTATGCGTGGTCTGATGGCTGCTCCGAACGGACGTATCATGGAATTGCCAATCCTTTCAAACTTCCGCGAAGGTTTGTCAGTACTTGAGATGTTCTTCTCAACTCACGGTGCCCGTAAAGGTATGACCGATACGGCCCTTAAGACAGCCGACTCAGGTTACTTGACTCGTCGTTTGGTTGACGTTGCCCAAGACGTTATCATTCGTGAGGATGACTGTGGAACTGACCGTGGTCTCTTGATCCGTTCTATTACTGAAGGTAAAGAGATGATTGAGTCTCTAGAAGAACGTCTCAATGGTCGTTACACTAAGAAAACTGTTAAACATCCAGAAACTGGTGCAGTTATTATCGGTCCAAATGAATTGATTACAGAAGACAAGGCGCGTGAAATCGTCAATGCTGGTGTTGAAGAAGTGACTATCCGCTCAGTATTTACATGTAACACTCGTCATGGTGTTTGCCGTCACTGTTACGGTATCAACTTAGCGACTGGTGATGCGGTTGAAGTTGGTGAAGCAGTTGGTACAATCGCTGCCCAATCTATCGGGGAACCTGGTACACAGCTTACAATGCGTACCTTCCACACGGGTGGTGTTGCCTCAAATACCGATATCACTCAGGGTCTTCCTCGTGTCCAAGAAATCTTTGAAGCCCGCAATCCTAAAGGGGAAGCGGTCATCACAGAAGTCAAAGGGGAAGTTACAGCAATCGAAGAAGATGCTTCAACTCGTACTAAGAAAGTCTTCGTTAAAGGTGAAACTGGCGAAGGCGAATACGTGGTACCATTCACAGCACGTATGCGTGTAGAGGTTGGCGATCAAATCTCTCGTGGTGCAGCATTGACAGAAGGTTCTATCCAACCAAAACGTCTCCTTGCTGTACGTGATGTCTTGTCAGTTGAAACTTACCTCCTCGGTGAAGTACAAAAAGTTTACCGTAGCCAAGGGGTAGAAATCGGTGACAAACACATCGAGGTAATGGTTCGTCAAATGATCCGCAAAGTTCGTGTCATGGATCCAGGGGATACAGACCTTCTTATGGGTACTCTCATGGATATCAACGACTTTACAGATGCCAACAAAGATGTTCTTATCGCAGGTGGTGTTCCAGCAACTGGTCGCCCAGTCCTTATGGGAATTACCAAAGCCTCACTTGAAACAAATAGTTTCTTGTCAGCAGCTTCCTTCCAGGAAACAACTCGTGTCCTTACAGACGCAGCTATCCGTGGTAAGAAAGACCATCTCCTTGGTCTCAAGGAAAATGTTATCATCGGTAAGATCATCCCAGCTGGTACTGGTATGGCTCGCTACCGTAACCTTGAACCACAAGCAGTCAACGAAGAATCCCTCCTTGCAGATTCACAAGAAGAGCAAGTAGATGCCCAAGTCGAGACTGTTGAAACAAGTGAATAAACCTATTTATCCAAAAGAGGGGCAATTCCCTCTTTTGGTGTGTATAGGAAATGAAATCGTAATGTATATTTTCTTGAAATAATAGTAAAAAAATGGAATAAATGTATATTGATTTCAACTTTCAAAACAATGAGCATAATGCTTGGTTTTTAAGTACAATAGTGCTAAAATAGGAGCGTTGCATGTTTGGGATTTTGTAAAAAACAATGCATAAATTATAACAATATATACACTCCCGAAAGGGTAATGGAGGTAAATCATGAAAAATGATCTGTTTAACGACCGAATTAGTCGATTCTCGATCCGTAAGCTTCATGTAGGAGTTTGCTCGGTCTTACTCGGAACGTTGGTAATGCTCGGAACTGCTACAGGTGTCGGAGCTGATGAAGTAACTGAAGAAAAACAAGCTGACGGAGTTGCAGCTACAACAGAAGTAGAGAAAACTGAAGCTCCTGTAACTACAGAAGCAGCACCTGCTAAAGAAGTAACTTATAAAGCAGAAGCAGCACCTGCAGTTTCTACTGAAGTAAAACCGGAGCTAAATAGCGACAAATTGGCAGCTTACGTTGCTGAAATTGAAGCAAACGTGGCAAATGGTAAATACAGCAACAAGACAGACGAGAGCGTTGAAATTCTTAAGGTAGGTCTTGCTAATGCTAAAAATGCACTTACTTCTGCTACAAGCCAAGCTGAACTTGACGCAGCTTACCAATCACTTGTAACTATTGTCAATTCTAAGCTTAAAAACAAAGAAAAAGCTGTAGCCGAAGAAAAAGTAGCAGCTACTGAAAAGACAGAAGCCACTACAGGTAAGCCTGCAGAAAACACTAAGCCAGCTGAAGGTACTAACGCAATCGCAAATACAGGGAAAAACGACCCTCGTAATGGTAAAGAGATTGACAAAAACACAGCCTTCCGTGCAGATACAGCGACAGCTACTGGTGTAGGAGCAGACGTTGTCGATGCAACTTCAACTCCAAAGGTTGAAAAACCAGGATATACAACAGACCTTGACGCAAAATCTTTGACTAGCCAGATTACATGGTTGGACTTTGGAGATGTAGCCAACTGGACAGGAACCACTACGACATTAGTACCTGCCGCCGAAACTAAACCAACTGAAAACTTACAAGAGAAAATGGCTCTTCAAGTTGGAGCTACCTATACTAAGGAAATCATGCCTGGATATGTGGTGACCATCAAAGTTAAGTCTTTGAAACCCTTCCAAGCAACTGAAATCTATAAGAAGCGACTAGAAAGCCAAGGAGCTACTGACGCAGAAAAAGCAACCTATGATCCAAATGCTCGAAACGGTTTTGTCAATAATTCAAGTTCACCTACTTCTAAGTTACATTTCAATAACGGTGATGAGGCCATGATTACCGCAGAGCCTCAAAATGGTTATACCGAAGTTAAACATGAAGGAATTGATACCAAAGCCAAGAAGACAACCATTGCTTCAGCGATAAATGGTGGAAATATTGGTGTGCAATTTGAAATTTCTGCCACCTTCCGTGGTAAAGTTGTTAAACCGGCTATTGTAATGGCTGATGGTGAGTCTGCCAACCCTGGTGAATTTGTTATGTTCACTACCAACGGACAAGGTTGGCAACATCTTGGAGAATGGAAAAAAGATTATAGAAGATATAGTGTACCGTACATGATACAAGATACGGATAATCTTTTTGGCCCTAACCCTACGACTACTATTAATGGTAAATCATTCTACGGAATTAACCTTAACCAACTTCGCGGGTCTAATCAAGTTGGCCCAGATAAGAAACCAGTCGCTTGGAAGTATTTTGGGAACCCTGACCAAGTAACTGGTGGTCTTGGGACTGGTGTCTTTGGGCCAAATATTTCTGCAGGCGATTCCTCTGTTCCCCTTGTTATGACGCGTGGAGCATCTGAAGTGGGACTTTACATCGCTTCGGGTGGTAAACAGTCTGCTATGCTAGGGTTCTTCCCACTTGATGAAGGGGATGCTCCTGAGTCATACGGTAAGGCAGTTCATACCATTGCAACTGTTGACGGTGTTACTGGAGCTAAAGTAAATCAACCGTATCTTGGTAATGTGAGCCCAGATATGGATGAAAACACTACTCAAGACTGGTTCGGTGATGATAAGGCAACTACGGCCGATGAAGGAATTAACCAATTGCTTCCAGATGAACTCAAAGGTACAACCAATGAGATGATTAAGATGGATCGTACCAAACCAGGCAACTATAAGATGTCAATTCAAGCTCATACGGATGGAGCTTCAGAAGCACATATCTATGGTTGGGTAGACTTTAACCAAAATGGTAAATTCGATGAGGATGAACGCTCAAATCTCGCTACAATCACACAAGATGGCACTGTTGAGTTGACCTTTGCAAACAGCAAGACTTACGTCGACCCAAGCGTTAAAGAGTTAGGTGCTCGTGTTCGTATCGCTAAGAAAGCGAACGAGATCGAAAGCCCAACTGGCATGGCCTTCTCAGGTGAAGTAGAAGACTTCAAGACTCAAATCACCCACCCACCAAAAGGAGAATTTAAGGAAACAAGTGGCCCTCAAGGTACGAAACAATCAGCAACTGTAACCTTTACAGCACGTGGAGAACATAAGTTTGAACGTGATTCTACTGCTATTATTGATGAAACTGTAGAACCATACATTGTTGACAAAGATGGCAACCGAGCAACCCTTGACGCAGACGGTTACTATGTCGTTCAAGGACAAGGTAAGTACAAGATTACTGCTAAAGGTAAAGATGTAGATGTTGAGTTTATTCCTGAGGACAACTTCCTAGGAACAGCTGATGGTATCTCTATCCGTCGTTCAGATAATAATGGTTATGATACTGGTTGGTCAACAAAATTCCCAGACCAAGAAGCAAACGTTAATGGTCAGTTGAATACCATGGATGGTCTTTACATCCCAACAGTTACTCCGATTGAAATCGAAGGGGTTGACAAAACATCTAAAGATATTCAAGGTGCAACTCAAAAAGAAACACCTACCTTTAATACAACAGCTTCTAACTCAGCTGGTGATAAGATTGTTATTGCTCCAAGCACGGACTATCCTGCTAAGTTGGTAGATCCAGCAACAGGTCTTACTACTGATGCGACATCTGTAACAGTAGCAGGAGAAGGGACTTACACTATTAATCCTACAACTGGTGAAGTAACCTTCACTCCAGAACCAAGCTTTACTGGTACAGCCAAAGGTGTGGAAGTTACATTGTCAGCGCCAGTTGGACGAAATAAAGACGGTCAGATTCAAAAAGAGTACATTAAGACTGCTACAGCTAAGTACACACCAACTGTAGTAGGAGTAACACCAACCGCAACACCAGCAGAAACAAAAGACATCCAAGGTGCAACTCAAACAGGTAAGCCTGAATTCAAGGGTGGTACAGTTGAAGTTAACGGTGTTGAAAAGACTGTTCCAATCAACGAAGATGTTCCAGCAACATTTGACGATGGTTCAACAACTAAGACTGTTGAAGGTGTTGGTAAATTTACAGTTGCAGCAGATGGAACAGTAACATTCGTTCCAG
>NZ_KV815333.1:12360-14583 GCF_001814215.1 Streptococcus sp. HMSC062D07 | reverse complement strand
TCAACGAAGATGTTCCAGCAACATTTGATGATGGTTCAACAACTAAGACAGTAGAAGGTGTTGGTGAATTTACGGTTGCAGCAGATGGAACAGTAACATTCGTTCCAGAACCAAACTTTGTAGGAACTGCACCAGCTGTGACAGTTGTCCGTGAAGATAAGAACGGAACAAAAGCTTCAGCAACCTACACACCAACTGTGACTCCAGTAACACCAACAGCAACACCAGTTGAAACTACAGATATCCAAGGTGCTACACAAACTGGTAAACCTGTATTTACTGAAGGTGATAGCCGTGTACCAATCAACGAAGATGTTCCAGCAACATTTGATGATGGATCAACAACTAAGACAGTAGAAGGAGTTGGTACATACACAGTAGCACCAGATGGAACAGTAACATTTGTCCCAGAAAAATCATTCGTTGGAACAGCACCAGCTGTGACAGTTGTCCGCGAAGATAAGAACGGAACAAAAGCATCAGCGACATACACACCAACAGTTGTAGGAGTAACACCAACTGCAACACCAGCAGAAACAAAAGATATTCAAGGTGCAACTCAAACAGGTAAGCCTGAATTCAAGGGTGGTACAGTTGAAGTTAACGGTGTTGAAAAGACTGTTCCAATCAACGAAGATGTTCCAGCAACATTTGATGATGGATCAACAACTAAGACAGTAGAAGGAGTTGGTACATACACAGTAGCACCAGATGGAACAGTAACATTTGTCCCAGAAAAATCATTCGTTGGAACAGCACCAGCTGTGACAGTTGTCCGCGAAGATAAGAACGGAACAAAAGCATCAGCGACATACACCCCAACAGTAACTCCTGTTAAACCAACTGCAACACCAGCAGAAACAACAGATATTCAAGGTAAAACACAAACAGGTAAACCTGAATTTACTGAGGGTGATAGCCGTGTACCAATCAACGAAGATGTTCCAGCAACATTTGATGATGGATCAACAACTAAGACAGTAGAAGGAGTTGGTACATACACAGTAGCACCAGATGGAACAGTAACATTTGTCCCAGAAAAATCATTCGTTGGAACAGCACCAGCTGTGACAGTTGTCCGCGAAGATAAGAACGGAACAAAAGCATCAGCGACATACACCCCAACAGTAACTCCTGTTAAACCAACTGCTGAAGATGCAACATCAACTGACAAACAAGGTCAAGAACAAACAGGTAAACCTAACTTTACAGAAGGTAACCCAAGCGTACCAATGGATGATGATGTTCCAGCAACATTTGAAGATGGATCAACAACTAAGACAATTCCAGGTGAAGGTACATACACAGTAGCACCAGATGGAACAGTAACATTTGTTCCAGAAAAATCATTCACAGGTAAAGGAACAGGTGTGACTGTTAAACGTGTTGACAAGAACGGTACGCCAGTAACGGCTAAGTACACCCCAACTGTAACTCCAGTAACACCAACAGCAACTCCGGCTGAATCAGAAGCACCTCAAGGTGTGGTTCAAACTGGTACTGTAACCTTCACAGAAGGTGATCCAGTTGCACCAATCGACAAAGATACCATTACTCTTCTTGACGAAAATGGTCAACCTGCTGCTTCTGTAGATGCTAAATCTCCAAGTGGTGAAGTTATTGGTACTTTCACAGTTGATAAAGAAACAGGTGTTGTAACCTTTACACCAACTGATAAGTCATACTCAGGTGAAGTAGTTCCAGTTAAAGTTCAAGCTAAGGATGCCAACGGCACTCCAGCTGAAACAACATACACACCTAAGATTACTCCAGTTGTTCCAACAGCTGATCCTACAACATCTACTGATATTCAAGGTCAAACACAAACAGGTAAACCAACATTCACACCAGGTAACCCAGATGTACCGATGGATGATGATACACCTGCAACCTTCGAAGATGGTTCAACAACTAAGGTAATTCCAGGTGAGGGAACTTACACAGTAGCCCCAGACGGAACAGTTACATTTGTACCAGAAAAATCATTCACAGGAACAGGAACAGGCGTGACTGTTAAACGTGTAGACAAGAATGGTACACCAGTTACAGCTAAGTACAC
Source organism: Streptococcus sp. HMSC062D07 (assembly GCF_001814215.1). Taxonomy (NCBI): domain Bacteria; kingdom Bacillati; phylum Bacillota; class Bacilli; order Lactobacillales; family Streptococcaceae; genus Streptococcus; species Streptococcus sp. HMSC062D07. The sequence continues at coordinate 12,524 of NZ_KV815333.1, read as the reverse complement.
ACCAACTGTAACCCCAGTAACACCAACAGCGGAACCAGCAACATCAACAGATATTCAAGGTCAAACACAAACAGGTAAACCTAACTTTACAGAAGGTAACCCAAGTGTACCAATGGATGATGATACGCCAGCAACCTTCGAAGATGGTTCAACAACTAAGGTAA
>NZ_KV815333.1:0-12260 GCF_001814215.1 Streptococcus sp. HMSC062D07 | reverse complement strand
CACCAGTTACAGCTAAGTACACACCAACTGTAACTCCAGTAACACCAACAGCAGAACCTGTTACATCTATTGGACCAAAAGGTAAAGAACAATCTGGCAAACCAACATTCAAGGAAGGCGATAGCCGTGTGCCTATGAATGATGATGTTCCAGCTACATTTGAAGATGGTTCAACAACTAAGACTGTTGAAGGAGTCGGTACATACACAGTAGCTCCAGATGGAACAGTAACCTTTAAACCAGAACCAGAATTTACTGGAACTGCTCCATCAGTGACAGTTGTGCGTGAAGATATGAACGGAACAAAAGCTTCTGCAACATACACCCCAACTGTAACCCCAGTTACTACGTTTGTAGACAAAGATGGTAAACCAATTCCAGGTAACCCAACAGAAGACGGTGAACAACCTAAGAAAGATATCCCAGGTTACCGCTTCGTAGAGACTAAGAAACTTCCAAACGGTGACACAGAACATGTCTACGAAAAAGTGAAGACTAGTCACAAGGATAAAGACGGAAATGAAATTCCAGGATATCCAACCGAGGATGGAGAACAACCTAAGAAAGATATTCCAGGATACCGCTTCGTAGAGACTAAGAAATTGCCAAACGGCGATACAGAACATGTCTACGAAAAGATCACAACAACTCATGTTGACGAAAACGGAAACCCAATTCCAGGATATCCAACCGAGGATGGAGAACAACCTAAGAAAGATATTCCAGGTTACGAGTTTGTGAAGACAGTTGTCGATAAAGATGGTAATGTCCAACACATTTACAAGAAGAAAGTGACACCAACGCCAACGCCATCACCAACTCCAGCGCCAGCGCCAGCACCAGCGCCAACGCCATCACCAGCGCCAGCGCCAACGCCAGCACCAGCGCCAACTCCAGCGCCAGCGCCAACTCCAGCACCAACTCCAAAACCAGCATCAGTGCCAGTTAAACCAACTACACCAGCTCCAGTAGCTCATACAGTAGAAACTAAGGAAGATGCTCCTCAATTGCCAAATACTGGTACTGAAGATCATGCTAGCCTTGCTGCTCTTGGTTTAGTAGGTGTCTTGAGTGGATTTGGACTTATCGCGCGTAAAAAGAAAGAAGACTAATCTGACTTTTAAAGAAGGGAAATAGTTAACTTTCTACTTAAAAACTAGTACATTTAATGATGTACTAGTTTTTTTATCTTTATAAACGTAAAGTTTGATTCTAACTTGTTTTAAGGTTGGAACTATGCTACAATCATCTAAAATAGACAAGAAAGTAATCACATGAAAACAGAATACCAAAAAATGATTGCAGGGGAACCCTACCATCCCTTTGATCCAGAACTTCGTGCTCTGGCACAAACAGCACGTCAAAAACAGGCAACTTTTAATGAGGAAGTGGACCCAGTGAAAGGGATGGGAATCATCAAAGGATGGTTTGGTTCTACTGGTGAAAATCTCTATATCAATACTCGTTTGATGGTGGATTATGGAGTTAATATCCACTTGGGAGAAAATTTTTATTCCAATTGGAATTTGACCATGTTGGATGTTTGTCCTATTACCATTGGCGACAATGCTATGATTGGTCCTAACTGCCAATTTTTAACACCCCTTCATCCACTGAATCCAGATGAACGGAATTCAGGTTTAGAATTTGGGAAACCAATTACAATTGGCAAGAACTTCTGGGCAGGTGGTGGAGTTATAGTCCTTCCAGGTGTTACACTAGGTGATAACGTTGTTGCAGGAGCAGGAGCTGTCATTACTAAATCTTTTGGGGATAATGTAGTTCTGGCAGGCAACCCAGCACGAGTTATCAAAGAAATTCCAGTCAAAGAAAATTAAAAGAACAGCGAAATGCTGTTCTTTTTTGTACCATAAGCAATGATTGTTAATGAAGTTCGGATGGGGTTAAGAAAACTTTCAGAAAAAGTTTAGGCTTATTTTAGGAAAGTCACGTAGACTAAGAGCATGTAAAATGAAAGTCGAGGAAACGAGCATGAAAGCAAAAAAATGGACATTCTTATTAACGAGTATAGCAACTCTAGCACTAGTGACAGCTTGTACCCAGTCAACTTCAAATACAACAGCTAGCAATACTGCGACAACGAAAACGACATCAACTACAGATGCTAAGAAAACTAACTATTTCACAGACAAGGACTATAATACTTCCTATGATGAAAAGACAGCAGCAACTGTAACTTTGTCAGGATCAACGGCGAAGGTATCAGGTGACGGAGTTGCCGTATCAGGATCTACCGTTACAATCTCTAAGTCAGGTATCTATGTGATCTCTGGTCAATCTGATGGAGTTCAAATTAAGATCGAAGCTGGAAATTCTGATGATGTACATATCGTACTAAACGGCGCTACCATGACCAATGCCAATGCACCTATTTCTGCAACATCGGCTGGTCATGTTTACCTAACTCTAGCAGATGGTACAACCAATAGCCTGTCAGATTCTGCTTCTAATAGTGATGAAAAAGCTGACGCGGCCCTCTTCTCTAAAGTGGACTTGACCATCAACGGTAAAGGAACTCTCAATGTAGATGGTAAGAAAAACAATGGTATTAAGGCCAACGATACACTTCACATCACAGGTGGAACCTACAATATAACAGCAGTCGGAGACGCTTTTAATGTCAATGATGAACTCAATATTACTGGCACAACCATGACTATCGATGCCAAGGAAGACGGAGTTAAGGTCGACAATGATGAGGACACATCTGTAGGAACCATGTATCTCTCTGATAATACCATCACTGTTACTGCAGGGGACGATGGTATCCACGCATCAGGTGATTTGGTTATTGATAGTGGTACCTATACCGTTAAGAATTCTACAGAAGGGCTTGAAGGTAAGTCAATCACTATCAACGGTGGAGACATCACCATCTATTCAACAGATGATGGTGTCAATGCGGCCAACAAAAATGCCCAACAAAGTGAAATCTTCTTTACTATGAATGGTGGGAACTTGACGGTTGAAGTTGGTCAAGGGGATACAGATCCAATTGACTCAAACGGTAATATCACAGTCAATGGCGGAACCATCAAAATGACTGGTCAAACTGGTTTTGACTTTGATGGAACAGCGACCTACACAGGTGGAGACATCTATCTCAATGGTGAAAAACAAACTGAGATTGTCAATTCGATGCCTGGTGGAGGTGGCCCTCAAGGAAATGGAGGTCCTGGTGGACGACCATAAAAAAATCTCCTTTCTCGAAAGAGAAGGGAGATTTTCTTATGTTATTAGGACGAAAAAGAATTATTCTCCGTCTTTTTTAAAGATGTTTTTTACGCCAGATACTGCACCTTCGACAGCTTCTTTTGCATCTTCAGCAACTTCTTTAGCTTTTGAAGCTACCTTTTCTGCAGCTCCTTCTGCTTGAGTTTTTGTATCGCCAGTTAGTTTACCAAAACCTTCTTTAACAGAACCTTTAGCTTGGTTGAATTTTTCTTCGATTGACATGGGGGATACCTCCGTTAATTTTTGTATTATCTAAATTACATCAGATACTAATTTAAGTATATACCCTTTTATGCTAAAAAGCAAAAAACTGATACGAAAAGCATCAGTTTATTTTTTTAATAGGTTACAACATTCAATTGACCTTTATCATATTCAGCAATAAAGATATTAGAGACTTCTTCAAAACCTTCTTGTTTTAACTCATCCATTAACCACTCTTCAGTTTTGCCAATGGTTTCTAGGATTTCAACTTGGACAACACCGTCTGTGATGACTGGGTACTTAGGATTTTCGTCACCCATTCTTACGACAATTAGTTGTCCGTTTTGCTCGATCACAGCTCTCTTGACATCTTTCAGTTGGAAGATTCCTTGAGAGCGCAATTTAAGAGCTACATCTGCAGCCGCAAGACCTTTTGAGCGACAGGCTTCAGGATCTAACTTACCATTTTTGATGATAATAGTTGGTTTCCCGTCAATTAAGTGTTTGAAAAAGGAAATATTGGTATTCAACCATTTAAGGAGCAGGATGAGAATAGTCCAGATGATTAAGATTGTTACGTATTGGATGATGGTAATCGAGCTATTGTAGATAACCCCACCGATAATACCCCCGAGAACAAAGTTCTGGATTTGATCTACTGCAGAACTTGGTGCTAAATTTCCTTTACCTGTTACGTTAATAACAAAAACAAGAGAAAGTAGCCCCAAGGCCAATTTAATTGCAATCGTAGCAAAAAAGCTTATCATTTTTCAACCTCCACGAGTTCAACGTCTGATTTATAGAGTTCCATCTTTTCTAACAAATAGCTATCTTGGTCAGTCCCGCTAATGGCACGATAAAAATTGTCGCCAACCTTAATAATAGCTCCATCAGTAGTAGCTGAAGTATTGACATAAATATCTTTTTTATCAACACCTAACTCTTTTGATACAATCTCGATGAAGTGTAAGGAACTACGAAATTGATTATCATTGGATTGGCTGTTTTGAAAATTCGTAATGCTAATCAATACAAAAGCAATTAACGTCAAAATAGAAATGAGCGATAATTCACGGAACTTACTCCCTCTTTTATCTTTGAAAGCCTTAAATGCAAAGAATCCAGTCACAATCACTAAGAATGTCGACACAATAATCATGGTCCAATTCTGTTGACTAATCTGACTGAGAACATAGTCATATGAATAGAATTTCATAAGATGTCTCCCTTTTTTAAATTCAATCTATTATAAACTAATTCCTAAGCTATAGCAATTTTATTATGACGAAAAAAGCATTTAATTGTTGTTTCCTATTTGAGATAAGTTTTTCTCTCATCTTGACTTTCGTTTAGCTTTTGTTATAATGGTACAAATTTAGAGGAGGTACTCTATGATTCAAAAACATTCTATTCCTATTTTAGAGTTTGATGATAATCCTCAAGCAGTCATTATGCCGAATCATGAAGGCTTAGATTTACAGTTGCCAAAGAAGTGCATCTATGCATTTTTAGAAGAAGAGATTGACCGTTATGCTCAGGAAGTAGGAGCAAAGTGCGTAGGGGAGTTTGTTTCTGCCACTAAAACCTATCCAGTTTATGTCATGAACTACAAAGGCGAAAAAGTTTGTCTAGCCCAGGCTCCTGTTGGTTCTGCTCCTGCAGCTCAGTTTATGGATTGGTTGATTGGCTACGGTGTAGAGAAAATCATCTCTACCGGTACTTGTGGAGTCCTAGCCGATATTGAGGAAAATGCCTTTCTCGTCCCTGTTTGCGCTCTGCGAGATGAGGGGACGAGCTACCACTATGCAGCGCCTTCTCGTTATATGGAGATGCAGACTGAGGCTATCTCTGCTATTGAGCAAGTCTTGGAACAAAGAGGTATTCCTTATGAAGAAGTCATGACCTGGTCGACAGATGGTTTTTACCGAGAAACAGCTGAAAAAGTTGCCTATCGCAAAGAGGAAGGCTGTGCAGTTGTGGAGATGGAATGTGCAGCTTTAGCTGCAGTTGCCCAGCTACGTGGGGTTGTCTGGGGAGAGTTGCTCTTTACCGCAGATTCTTTAGCTGATTTAGAAAATTATGATAGCCGCGATTGGGGCGCAGAAGCTTTTGACAAGGCCTTAGAACTCTGTCTTGAAATTGTTAGTCATATGTGACTGCTTTAACTGTTTTATGGTACAATGTAGCTATGTTATTCAAATCATTTTCGGAAAAAACAAACACGACCTTGGGGCGTTTATCACCGGCTCGTCGAATTTTTTTAAGTTTTGCTTTGGTTATTTTCGCAGGCTCTCTCCTTTTGAGTCTGCCATTTGTGCAAGCAACAAGCTCCCAAGCTACCTATTTCGACCATCTCTTTACAGCAGTATCCATGGTCTGTGTGACAGGACTCTTTACTCAACCAGTAGCTGCAACATATAACATCTGGGGTCAGTTAATCTGTATGTTTTTGATCCAGATTGGTGGTTTGGGTCTCATGACCTTTATAGGGGTCTTTTATATTCAAAGTAAGCAAAAGCTAAGTCTTCGTAGTCGTGAAACAATTCTGGAGAGCTTTAGTTATGGAGAAACTCAGTCTTTAATGGTTTTCATACGTTCGATTTTCTTGACGACTTTTATCGTTGAAGGACTAGGAGCCTTCCTGTTAAGTTTTCGTTTTGTTCCGGAATTTGGTTGGGGGCGAGGGATTTTTACCTCTATCTTCGTAGCTATTTCAGCTTTCTGTAATGCTGGTTTTGATAATTTTGGAAGTACAAGTTTAGTAGCTTTTCAAACTGATCCTTTGATTAATCTAGTGCTTGCTGCTTTGATCATCACAGGTGGTTTAGGATTTATGGTTTGGTTTGACCTGGCTACACAGTTGAGCAAGAAAAAACGTCGGCTTCGCTTCCATACCAAGTTGGTTCTCTTCTTGACGGCTGGAATTTTATTTACTGGAACAGTTTCAACTCTCTTGATAGAGTGGAACAATCCGGGAACGATTGGCAATCTCAGCATCCCTGATAAATTGCTAGTCAGTTTTTTCCAAACAGTTAGCATGAGAACGGCAGGTTTTGCTTCAATTGATTACACCCAGGCTCGGCCTGTTACTTTGATGATTTATATCTTACAAATGTTTCTCGGTGGGGCGCCTGGTGGAACAGCTGGGGGGCTTAAAATCACAACCTTCTTTGTATTATTAGTATTTGCACGCAGTGAACTTTTAGGATTACCCCATGCCAATGTAGCTCGGAGAACAATTTTACCTCGGACAGTCCAAAAATCATTCAGTGTCTTTATTATCTTCTTGCTAACTTTCTTGCTGGGCTTGATCCTGTTAGGGGTAACCGCAGAAGGGAATCCGCGCTTTATCTACATCATGTTTGAGACAATTTCAGCGCTTGCCACGGTCGGAGTGACTGCAAATTTGACACCAGAGTTAGGCAGATTAGCTCTTAGCATTATCATGCTACTGATGTTTATAGGACGAATTGGGCCACTGACGCTATTAGTTAGTTTGGCTGAGTATCAACCAGATAAGAAAGATATGATCCACTATATGAAAGCAGATATTACCATAGGATAAGAAAGGATAAACTATGTCAGATCGGACAATTGGAATTTTAGGTTTGGGTATTTTTGGGAGTAGTGTACTTACCGCTCTCGCTCAGCATGATATAAATATTATCGCCATTGACGACCATGAGGAACTTATTAATCAATTTGAACCTGTTTTAGTTCGCGGTGTTGTTGGAGACATTACGGATGAAGAACTCTTGTTATCAGCTGGGATTGATACCTGTGATACGGTTGTGGTAGCAACGGGCGAGAATTTGGAATCTAGCGTCCTTGCAGTCATGCATTGCAAGAGTCTAGGTGTTCCAACTGTTATTGCTAAGGTTAAAAGCCATACAGCAAAAAAAGTCCTTGAAAAAATTGGTGCAGACTCTGTTATTTCACCAGAGTATGAAATGGGTCGTTCATTAGCACAAACGATTCTCTTTCATAATAGCGTAGACGTCTTTCAGCTAGATAAGAATGTCTCAATAGTAGAAATGAAGGTTCCTGCATCGTGGGTAGGTCAGAGTCTTAGCCAATTAAATCTTAGAGGACGCTATAATCTCAATATTCTTGGTTTTCGTGACTACGAAAATGCTCCTCTAGACGTTCAGTTTGGTCCAAATGACTTATTAAAACCTGATACCTATATCATGGCGGTGATTAACAACCAATATTTGGATTATCTAGCACGCCTCAATGATTAAAAGAGAAATGACTATTCTTTTTTCTAGTGACTATTGAGTCAATATAAGTATTTTATAAGAGGGATTTAAGAAAAATTTTAACTTTTTCTTAATCCTTTTTAATTTTAGGAGATTATACTAGAGCTATCAAAAAAAGAAAACTCTAAGGAGAATCCTATGAAATTCAATCCAAATCAGAGATATACTCGTTGGTCTATTCGCCGCCTCAGTGTAGGTGTTGCTTCAGTTGTTGTGGCTAGTGGCTTCTTTGTCCTAGTCGGTCAACCAAGTTCTGCACGTGCTGATGTCGTCAATCCGACTCCTGCCCAAGTCGTGTCAAACGACGCCTCAGTGAGTGAAAAGGGCGATCGATCATCAGAGGTTCTAAATAAAGCAGTAGATGTAGATCTTTCTTCAGAACAGTCTGTTCCAACACCTAAAGCAAGTTTGGATACGACAAGCTCTTCAGAAAAAGCGGACGCAACTGCTAAAGAGCCGGTGGTAGCACCAAAAGAAGAAGTGCAAGCACAACCTGACTCTAAGAAACCAACAGAAGATGCAGTTAAACCTGTGGAAAGTCCTGCGTCTACACTTTCTGGACAAGATCGCGAAGCCAGTGAAGCGCAACCAGCGACCACTCCAGCTGAAGTCCAAAAAGGTGTGGCTGACAACACCAAAGACACAGTAGATGTCCCAGCTACATACTTGGACAAAGCCAACTTCCCAGGGCCATTCACAGCTGGTGTCAACCAAGTCATTCCTTACGAATTCTTCGCTGGTGACGGTATGTTGACTCGCCTTATCTTGAAAGCTTCTGACAAAGCTCCATGGTCAGACAATGGTTCAGCAAAAAATCCTGCCCTCCCACCAGTAGAGAAATTGGGCAAAGGCCTTTACTTCTATGAAGTAGATTTGGCAGGTACTCAAGGTAAATCTGACAAAGAGCTTCTAGACCTCTTGAAACAAAATGGTACTCAAAGCTATAAAGCTACTATCAAGGTGTACGGTGCAAAAGATGGCAAGGCCGATTTGACTAACCTAGTAGCGACTAAAGATTTGACTGTTAATGTGAACACTTCAACCACTCCAACTCAGATTAAAGAGTCTGTTCTTAACAATGTCAAAGACATGATTGATGTTCCGGCTAGCTACCTTGGCAAGGCTAATGTTCCTGGACCATTCTTGGCTGGTGTCAACCAAGTCATTCCATACGAAGCTTTTGGTGGAGATGGAATGTTGACCCGCCTTATCTTGAAAGCCTCAGATAAGGCTCCATGGTCAGACAATGGAACAGCTAAAAATCCTGCTCTATTGCCACTTGAAGGCTTGGCTAAAGGTCAATATTTCTACGAAGTGGATTTGAATGGCAATACGGTTGGCAAAGATGGTCAGGCCTTGCTGGAGCAACTTCGAGCTAACGGAACACATACATACCTAGCTACTGTTAAAGTCTATGGCTCTAAAGATGGCAAACCTGATTTGACCAATCTGATTGCTACTCGTCAAGTAACGATTCGACTTCGTGGAAAAGAAATGGCGACAATACCATCTCAACAAGGTCAGATGAATACGAAGCCTTCTGAAACAGGCTCTACAGGTATGACTGAGGGTATGATGGGTACAAATCACCATATGTCAGATATGAAAGTAGATCAACCAGCTTCTAGCCCAATGGCTAATATGATGAAAAAAGATGATAAAGCGATGTTACCAAATACTGGGGAAGCTAAAACAGCTACAGCTGGCCTTGGTATCTTTGGTCTAGCCTTGGCAGGTCTTGTTGGATTTTTGGGTTTGACAACCAAACGGGAAGATTAAGATTCAAATCACTTAAACATTAGGGAAAATAGTGTTATACTAAAGCAAGTATAACACTGTTTTTGTCAAAGGAGTGTCAGATGAAAAAGACAATTTTGTTGGTTGATGATGAGATAGATATTCTAGATATTCAAAATCGCTATCTTTTACAGGCAGGTTACGATGTTTTAGTTGCCCATGACGGTAAGGAAGGATTAGAACTTTTTAGAAAAAAATCTATCGATCTCATTATCACAGATATCATGATGCCTAATATGGACGGTTATGATTTCATCAGCGAAGTTCAGTATATTGCTCCTGATCAACCCTTTCTCTTTACAACTGCTAAGACAAGCGAACAGGATAAGATTTATGGATTAAGTTTGGGGGCGGATGATTTTATAGCTAAACCGTTTAGCCCACGGGAATTGGTTTTGAGAGTGAATAATATCTTGCGCCGCCTTAGTCGTGGCGGAGAGACCGAGCAGATTGAGTTCGGTGACTTAGTAATCAACCATGTGACTCATGAGGTTCGCATTGGGGAACAGCCTTTGGAATTGACAGTGAAATCTTTTGAACTTCTATGGATATTAGCTAGCAATCCTGAGAGAGTCTTTTCAAAGACTGAACTTTACGAGAAGGTATGGCAGGAGGACTATGTGGATGATACCAATACACTCAATGTTCATATTCATGCTTTGAGACAAGAGTTGAGTAAGTATACGAATTTAAACACTCCTGCTATCAAAACTGTTTGGGGATTGGGCTATAAGATGGAAAGACCGAGAGGTAAAAAATGAAATTAAAAAGCTATATTTTAGTGGGGTATCTAGTTTCGACTCTACTAACGATTTTGGTCGTTTTCTGGGCAGTCCAACGAATGTTGATTGAGAAAAGTGAAGTTTACTTTCTGGTTGGAATGACCTTGATTGCTAGTTTCATTGGCGCTGCAGTGAGCATCTTTCTTTTATCGCCTGTGTTCTCTTCTCTGAAACATTTGAAAAAACAAGCCCAAGATATAGCTAGCAAGAATTTTAGTACAGAAATTGAAACCAAAGGGCCGATAGAATTTCAAGAGTTAGGCCAGGCTTTTAATGACATGTCCCACAATTTACAAGATACCTTTCAATCACTTGATGAGAGTGAGCAAGAAAAGAGAATGATGATTGCGCAGCTCTCTCACGATATTAAAACTCCCATTACCTCCATTCAGGTTACTGTGGAGGGAATTCTAGATGGAGTAATCAAGGAAGAGGAACGGCTCCACTACTTAGCGACGATTGGTCGCCAAACCGAGCGTCTAAACAAGCTAGTAGAGGAGTTGGATGTTTTGACTCTTAACAATCAGCCTCAAGATATAGCTGACGAAGAAGTCGAAGATGTGTTTTTAGATCAGCTGTTGATTGAGTCGATGAGTGAATTTCAACTTCAGATTGAACAAGAGGAACGAGATGTCTACATTCAAGTAAAGCCTGAGTCTGCGAAAATCAAGAGTCATTACAACAAACTCTCTCGTATTCTAGTCAATTTGTTAAACAATGCATTTAAATATTCAGAACCTGGAACTAGGATTGAAGTTCTTGCTCAATTAACAGAAGAAGAGCTGATAATCAGTGTGAAAGACGAGGGTCAAGGTATTCTTCCTGAAGATTTGGAAAAAATTTTTAACCGACTTTATCGTGTAGAGACGTCGCGTAATATGAAGACAGGTGGTCATGGATTAGGACTTGCGATTGCACGAGAACTAGCCCATCAACTTGGTGGTGAAATAACAGCAGAAAGCCAGCATGGATTAGGAAGTACGTTTACATTTCATCTTAATTTGAAATAAAACTAAAAAAATTCTCTTTACAAATGTAGTATTTCATGGTACAATAGCCTTTGTGTGAAATAGCAGCAGGAAAGCATGAAGCTCGTCAACAGGTGTCTTATAACAAGTAACCTTGGCTGTTTAGGCGAAGGGCATCTGCACGAATCAGGGCTTTCTAAGTGACTATTTCCGCCGAAATTATATTTATATTAGGAGGACATACACATGTCACGTTATACAGGACCATCTTGGAAACAAGCTCGTCGCCTTGGCCTTTCACTTACAGGTACAGGTAAAGAATTGGCACGTCGTAACTACGTACCAGGACAACACGGACCAAACAACCGTTCTAAATTGTCAGAATACGGTTTGCAATTGGCTGAAAAACAAAAACTTCGTTTCACTTACGGAGTGGGTGAAAAACAATTCCGTAACTTGTTCGTACAAGCTACAAAAATCAAGGGCGGAATCCTAGGTTTCAACTTCATGCTTCTTTTGGAACGTCGTTTGGATAACGTAGTTTACCGTCTTGGTCTTGCGACTACTCGTCGTCAAGCTCGTCAATTCGTAAACCACGGTCACATCCTTGTTGACGGAAAACGTGTTGATATTCCATCATACCGCGTAACTCCAGGTCAAGTAATCTCAGTTCGCGAAAAATCATTGAAAGTTCCAGCAATCCTTGAAGCGGTTAAAGCTACTCTTGGACGTCCAGCATTTGTATCATTCGATGCTGAAAAATTGGAAGGTTCATTGACTCGTTTGCCAGAACGTGATGAAATCAACCCAGAAATCAACGAAGCACTTATCGTTGAATTCTACAACAAGATGCTTTAATTTTAAGAAATATCTTACAGAAAGCCTACAACAGTGGGCTTTTTTCTTTGTAAAAAACAAAAAATAAGAAAAATTTATCTCAACTTCTTGACAAGGCAGAAAAAGTAGGTATAATAGAAAGAGTTGAAAAAGCT
>NZ_KV815332.1:0-240 GCF_001814215.1 Streptococcus sp. HMSC062D07 | reverse complement strand
GGTGTCGCAGGTTCGAATCCTGTCTTCCCGATTGATGGCGGTGTAGCTCAGCTGGCTAGAGCGTCCGGTTCATACCCGGGAGGTCGGGGGTTCGATCCCCTTCGCCGCTATAATGATCTTGTTGGACCTTTAGCTCAGCTGGTTAGAGCTCTCGGCTCATAACCGAGTGGTCGTAGGTTCAAGTCCTACAAGGTCCATTGGAATGATGGAGGATTACCCAAGTCCGGCTGAAGGGAACGG
>NZ_KV815331.1:442-154101 GCF_001814215.1 Streptococcus sp. HMSC062D07 | reverse complement strand
CTCCTTGACTAGCAAACTTACCGCCTCAACATGGTGCGTTTGAGGAAACAAGTCCACCGGCTGGACTTTCTTCAATTCATAGCCCAATTCTTGGTAGAGTTTGATATCACGCGCCATGGTGGCGACATTACAGGAGATATAGGCGATACGGTCAGCTCCTGTTTGAGCGCTTGCTTTGATAAAGCTTTCGGTTAAGCCTTTACGTGGTGGGTCGACCAGGATGGCAGTTGGTTGGATGCCTTCCTTGAGCCAATTCTTCATGGCATTTTCAGCTGTGTCACAGACATAGTGGGCATTGGTAATATCGTTCAATTCTGCGTTCTTCTGGCTATTTTCTACTGCTTCTGGGATAACTTCCACTCCGTAGACTTCCTTGACATGTTTAGCGACTGATAAGCCAATAGTTCCGATTCCCGAATAGGCATCGATCACCACATCATATTCTTTTAACTCCGCAAAATCAATAGCTGTCTGATAAAGCTTCTCTGCCATTTCTGTATTGACCTGGTAAAAGGCTGGTCCAGAAATTTGGAAGCTATTCCCCATCATTTGGTCTGTAATGTAATCTTGACCATTGAGAACTCGCCATTCTTTTCCAAAAATCGCATTGGTATTCTGGTCATTGATATTTTGCATGACAGACACAATCTCTGGGAACTGCTTAATCAATTGTTCAATCAACTGTTCCACACGGAAAACTTTAGGACGAGTTGTCACTAAGATAACCATGATTTGTCCGGAATGATGGCCACGACGAACAACGAGGTTACGAATCAAGCCAGAATGTTCCTTCTCATCATAGGGTTTTAAGTCATAACGACGGAGCAAATCTCGTAAAGCCACAATAACTTGGTCAATCACTGGATCTTGGATATAAAAATCTTCAAGAGGCATCAGATCATGAGAATTCTTACGGAAGAAACCAGTCTCCAGAACACCATTAACGCGACGAACAGGAACCTGAGCCTTGTTACGATACTTGACAGGATTTTCCATACCAAGAGTATCTGCGACCTCTATATCCGTGATTCCAGCAATTTTATAAAGACTGTCTTTTACTTGCTTGGTTTTAAACTTGAGTTGCTCTGGATAAGCTAGATGTCCCAAGTCAGCAATACCTGAACGCAAGTAAGCCAAGTCTAAGTCTTGGTTACGATGTGGAGATTGCGTAAGGTATTCCTCAACTTTACCAAAGCCAATCTTCTTGTTGACTTTAAGGACACGCATGAGGATTTTTTCAGTCGGAAGAGCATTCTCCACAAAAAAGACCAGGCCATCGACCTTAGCCACTCCTGCTCCTTCGTGGGTCAAATCGACAATCTCAACGTCTACAATTTCATTTTTCTTTAACATATTTTTCTCTTTCTATAAGCCGACAAAAAAAGACGGCAACAATCCTGTTACCATCTATTATACCATGAATTGACCTAAGCACCAAAACTCTTGAAGAAATCTAGGATAGCTTGCCAAATTGAGCTAAGGATATTCCCGCCGTCTTGAATAGCTTTATTGGCATCAAAGTTTAGATCGATATTACTAAAACTATCACCTGCTTGAGCAACAATGCTTTGTTTCAAATCTTTAAGAGTCTTTGTAAAGTCTTCGTTGTTAAGAATATCGCTCTTTGAAAGATTAAAGGCAAAGTTGATGATGACATTGACTTGGTTGCCTGTAACAACTTGATCCAGTTTATAGTTCTTTAAAGTATCTTCGACAATCTTACGAACATCATCTTCTGTAAGCTCACCCTTAGACTCTTTAGCCTTAGCGACTGCAGCCTTTATATCAGCAAGGGCTACGTTCAGTTTATTGGCATCAAAGCCTGATTTGTCCTTGTTTTCATCGTTAATATCTGACAAGGCCTTGAGCTCTTCCTGAGCCAAGTCTTTATTTTCCTGAGGTAATTTTACACCATTTGACTCAAGGGAATAGTAAATACCTGCTAGGGCACTTTCACCAGTAACCGGAATTGGTGCCGCAACGGTGATACGCGCGTGCTCCACACCCAAGGTAACAGCCGCATTACGGTACATATCTTGCGTTACTTTAGTGATATTTTCAGGTGTCTCAATCTTGACCTCAAGTGGAGATTTTTCTCCTAATTTTTGAATTTTTGCTGATGAATAAAGTTGAAGACTTGAATCGTTTGCGACATTCATAATTTTTGAGTAGACATCTGGTGTCATGGTCTTCAAATCTTTAGTATCTTTTGAGGCATCATAGCCAAGTTTTTTAAGTGTTTGATTTTTTTGATCTTCCGTTAATGAAGAACCCAAGACGTACTCAGGTTGAACATAGGTTTCATCAATTACTTTTTGAACATCAGTAGCTGCCTGGGCGCTTTGCAGTGTTGCAACTGCTAAAAGTACTGCAGCGCTAGTCAGAAAGAATTTCTTTCGCATGAGACGTTCCTCCTTTTCTACTCTAGCATATTAAAGTATCCTTAAAGAAAACTTATAAAAGCACCTAGAAATTCTAGATGCTTAAAATAGATTAAAAATTTTCATAATATAGAGATTTAGCTGAACCTGTCTAGAGTAATAATAGTTTCCCCCATCCACATAAAGTTCTCCACCTTGAAAAATAGAAATGGGATTGATGTAGCGATAGGTTTTCCCTGTTGTATTTCCTAATATAGGCGCAACTGTATCTCTGGAGTATTGCTTAGCTAGTACAAGAGTATTCTTTTTCCCATTCTGGGCGATAAAATCGATATAAGCAGGTCCAAAGTTATAAGCTTGAATTGCTGTCCAGACATCCACTCCTTTTTCTTGAGCTAGATAGAGATTTTCTGTCAAGGTTTGAACCCCTTGCCGAATACTACTTGCATTATCGTTTATGGTATCAGTAGAGCCACTAGCAGATTCACTTGACTGCATCACGTCTCCCTCTTTACCCTTAGTTTCTGTATAAATCATGGCGAGCACAAGCTCTTCGTTTGCTGGGGTATCTCTTTCATTCAAGATTTCGCGAACCATTGGTTGGTAGGTCATAACTTGTTTGACATCCTGACGAATCAGATAAGCTTTATATCCAGCGAAAAGGAAGACTGCTAGTACCAGCATTCTTCGTATAAATTTAAACATTATTTATTTTGTATATCCTCGATGTTTTTGATTAAGATAGAATATGTTCCATTGTCGTTTTGAATGAACTCAACCGATTCCGCATCTTGATAGACATTGTTTGGTACGATCAGTTCAATCCCGTTTGACAAGGAAAGTTTCTGATTCTCAAATCTCTTTAACTGACGACTGGCATCAATCTCATCAAACTGTACTGGCTCTGGTACTGCTTCTTTGACCTGGTCAATGAAGCTAAGTCGAGCAGTAAGATTATTGTCAAAAAGATCATTGGCTAATTTTTCTGGAGAGAGCTCATTATTCTCTTCAAGATTATTGAAAATTGCTGATTTTACCTTGGATTGAAATTGAAAATCATCTGTGTTAAAGGTTTCGGCAATCTTTTGAGCTGTTTTTTCTAGTTCCTTAATGGATTTCTTAGGTGAAATCTTTGGTTGTGCTTGAATAAGATTCTCAGAAAAATAGTTTAAAAAGGCTCCATTATACTTGATGCGTTTTTCAATCAAGTGATACTTGCGACTTTGAAGATTAACAACTAGTGCTTCGTCTGCTCCAGTTCCAAACCCAGGTAAGTTATTTTGAGTCAGTTTGATTGGATTGTCAACCTCGCCACCCAAGTGTGTCAAGGTTTCACGCAATGCAATTCGTAGAAAGGCAAAGTGGTCTACTCCCTCTTTTGAAAACTGGACAAAAACCAAGTCATTAGTCTTTTGGTTTTCAGATACAGAGAATTCCTCTTTCCAGAGATTAGCAATTGTAACAGATGTTTCCATTAAATCTTCTGTGATGTGATTGAAAAAAGGATTATCCTCTTCAAAAATACCAGTTTTGGCATCATCCGAATATACACGCTCCACTTTTTTACGCAAGTATTCCTCGATTTTAGGAGTGATATTGAGAAACTTATCCGCCAAGAACAACTCTGTGTCATCAGGGCTGAACTGATGGATAATGGCTTTCTTAATATAAATATCCATAAAATATTAGTCCTCATATAATGGGAAGGCATCTGTCAAGGATTTGACTGCACTTCTCACTTCTTCTAAGACAGCTTCGTTTTCTGCATTCTTAAGGGCTTTAATAATAAGTTCAGCAACTTGACGGCTTTCTTTTTCACCAAAACCACGAGCAGTAATTGCTGCCGCTCCGATACGAATACCACTTGTCTTGAATGGTGACAATGTTTCGTAAGGGATTGAGTTTTTATTAAGGGTAATGTTGACCTCATCCAATAAGTTTTGGGCTACTTTTCCACTTTCTATAACCTTTGTGACATCCACTAAGAAGAGGTGGTTTTCAGTACCACCAGAGATAATGCGGAAATTAGGATCTTGCAGGAATACTTCAGCCATAGCCTTGCTGTTCTTGATGACATTAGCAGCATATTCCTTGAAGGCTGGATCCAAAACTTCTTTAAAGGCTACAGCCTTAGCAGCAACAACATGCTCTAGTGGTCCACCTTGGATACCTGGGAAAATAGCGGAATTAATTTTCTTAGCAAGGTCTTCGTCGTTAGTCAAAATCAACCCACCACGTGGTCCACGAAGAGTTTTGTGAGTTGTTGTCGTTGTGATATGTGCGTATGGAACTGGATTTGGATGAAGACCGGCTGCAACCAAGCCAGCAATGTGAGCCATATCGACCATGAGTTTTGCGCCCACAGCATCCGCAATTTCACGGAATTTTGAGAAATCAATAATGTGAGAATAGGCTGAGGCACCAGCTACGATAAGTTTTGGTTGAACTTCTTGAGCTTGTTTCAAGATGGCGTCAAAGTCCAATAGCTCTGTCTCCGGATCAACGCTATATGAAACAAAGTTATAGGTTTGGCCTGAGAAGCTGACAGGAGCTCCGTGAGTCAAGTGCCCACCCGCAGCTAAATCCATCCCCATAACCGTATCACCTGGTTCGATCAAGGCCATGTATGCTGCACAGTTAGCTTGACTTCCTGAGTGAGGTTGGACATTGGCAAATTTAGCACCAAAGATTTCTTTCGCACGTTCAATAGCTAGACTTTCGATAACATCCACTACATCAGTACCACCATAGTAACGACGTCCAGGATATCCCTCAGCATATTTATTGGTTAAGATTGACCCTTGAGCAGCCATAACAGCCTTAGATACAACGTTCTCTGAAGCGATTAATTCAATATTATTTTGTTGGCGTTCCTCTTCTTTGGCAATAGCATTCCAAAGATCAGCATCATAAGCTTTAAAATCTTCTTTGTCAAAAATCATAGTTTTTCTCCTTTAATTAACTTAATAAATCGTTTCTGCACTTTATCGCAAGTATAACCCACTCTTTCATAAAATGCATGAGCACCAAGACGATGGTCTACAGAGTTTAATCGAATAAACTCATAACCCCGTCTTTTTGCTTCTTGTTCTAATCCATGGAGCAAAATTTTCCCGATGCCCTTACCTTGCATCTGGGGTACCACTGCTAAAGCCAAAATATTAAAACCGGCATTAGAATAAAGGGATTCATAAACCTCAGCATGTACATACCCAAGTAAGTCATGGCTGGTCGGTTCCTCAAACCCCAGTAGGAAATGATGTGAGTCTTGGGATAATTTTGCTAGTTGACTAGCCGTTTCCTCAGGACTAAAATCATAACCTAAAGCATCTTTGTTAATCTCATAAATCGATGCAACATCTGTTGCTTTCAAAGCACGTAGCATGTCATACCTCCTCAAAAGGAATTTCAGGTATCTTGGCAAGAATATCTTCTCGAGTTATCGAACCTTGGCGTAGAATTCTTGCCTTACAAGCAGTCAAATCTAAAATAGTCGAATCTTGACCTGTCAAAAAAGCATCATCTTCTATCCCAAGAACCTCTTGTCCGAAGTCTTTTAAAATTTTTTTAAAGCTAGCACCACTAGCTTGACCCGAGATATTTGCAGATGGGCCGATTAAGGGACCAAACTCACGAATCAATTCTAGTGTAACAGGATGACTTGGCATGCGAAATCCAACAGTCGTTAAGTCTGAATTGACCCAGTAAGGGACCTTGTCATTAGCTTCTAAGATAATGGTCAATGGACCAGGAAGAAAACCATCAACAAGTTTTTGTAAATAAGGTGGCTGATTCTTTGAAAAGTTCAAGATATCATCTAAACTAGCAACATTGAGATTGAGAGCCTTATCTCTAGGGCGACGTTTGAGCTGATAAACGTAGTCAACAGCCTTTTCATCCAATGCTTTTGCAAAGAGGCCATAAACTGTCTCCGTTGGCAAAACAACAGCTCCACCTTTTTCCAACTCTTGCTTAATTTTCTCCATCATCAATGACTACCATCCTATCTTGGCCAAATTGGTCTTTGAGCGTTCGAACTCGTTTCTCTGGAAGATTTTCCATAAAGAGAGCGGGCACACTTTGACCTTGTTTGTAGCCAATTTCAAGATAAATCTTACCACCATCATTTAGATAGTCCTTGGAGTCTTCCGCGATTCTACGGTAGATAGCTAGGCCATCCTCGTCAGCAAAAAGTGCCAAATGTGGTTCTGAATGCAAAACATTCAAGCCAACTTCTTCTTGATCTTCACGAGAAATGTATGGTGGATTGGATACAATTATATCATATTTTGAAGAAATTTTAGAGAAACAGTCAGATTTGATAAAAGAGAGATTTAGATTTTGAACGTTAGCATTCTCTGTTGCAAGCTCTAATGCATCCTGTGAAATATCCGCAGCTGCAACAGACCAAACTGGCCTATTTTTAGCTAAAGCAAGGGCTATTGCACCGCTTCCTGTTCCGATATCTAGTACTTTAAGATTTTTCTCAGGATTTTCAGTCAAGATGAGGTCTACTAGCTCTTCTGTCTCTGGACGAGGAATCAAAACTCGCTCATCTACTTTTAACTGCATCCCAAAGAATTCAGCATGACCGATGATGTACTGAGCAGGTACATGTTCTGCTAATTTCTTGTAAATTTCCTCCACAAATTGCTTCTCTTCCTCTGTTACTTCTTGCTGGAGAGCAAAGACAAAGTCTGTAAAAGATAGATTTTTTAGGCTACGATAGACAAAGGAGAGGCTTTCTGCTTCCTCTCCTTGTACTATCAACTTTTCCTCAAAATCTTTAAAAATTTGAGCTAATTTCATTATTTGTTTAATTCTTCCAATTTTTGTGTTTGGTCATAAAGAACCAAAGCATCTACAACTTCATCCAATTTACCAGCTAGAATTGTATCAAGTTTTTGTAGAGTCAAGCCGATACGATGGTCTGTTACACGGTTTTGTGGGAAGTTATAAGTACGGATACGCTCTGAACGATCACCAGTACCGATTGTAGACTTACGCTCAGCGTCCTGCTCATCTTGAGCAATCTGTGCAAAGTGGTCAGCCACACGCGCACGAATGATCTTCATGGCCTTCTCACGGTTTTTCTGCTGGGTACGTTCTTCCTGCATCTCAACCTTGATATTGGTTGGCAAGTGAACAATACGAACAGCAGTCGCAACCTTATTGACGTTCTGTCCACCAGCACCAGATGCGTGGTAGATGTCAACACGAAGGTCTTTTGGATCAATATCGTACTCTACTTCTTCTACCTCAGGCATGACCAGGACAGTTGCTGTCGAGGTATGAACACGACCTTGGCTTTCTGTCACAGGGACACGTTGCACACGATGGGCACCTGATTCATACTTAAGTTTAGAGTAAACTGACTGACCAGAAACCATGGCAACCACTTCTTTGAAACCACCGACACCGTTCATAGATGCTTCCATGACTTCAAAGCGCCAGCCTTGGGCTTCAGCATACTTCTGGTACATTGTTAGAAGGTCACCAGCAAAAAGTGCTGCCTCATCTCCACCAGCAGCTCCACGGATTTCAAGGATGATGTTCTTATCATCGTTTGGATCTTTTGGAAGAAGCAAGATTTTCAATTTTTCTTCGTACTCTTCTTTTTCTGCCTTAGCATCCTTGAGTTCTTGTTTGGCCATTTCTTCCAAGTCAGCATCTCCGCCTGATTCCTTAATCATCTCTTCAGCATCAACGATGTTTTGGAGGACTTGTTTGTATTCACGGTAGGCGGTTACGGTATCACGAGTTGAAGCTTCCTCTTTTGAAAGCTCCATGAAACGCTTGGTATCAGAGACCACATCAGGGTCGCTCAACAATTCTCCTAATTCTTCATAACGGTCTTCTACAGCTTGTAGTTGATCATAGATATTCATTCTTATTGATTCTCCTTATTGATTTCAGGGGCAAAATAATGTTTACGGCAAACCGAGATATAGGTTTCATTCCCACCTATCTGGATTTGTTCACCATCATAAACAGGCAGTCCGTCCTGCGTACGCAACACCATGGTCGCTTTTTTCTTACAATACTGACAAATGGTTTTGATCTCATCAATTTTATCTGCTAATAATAATAGATGTTTAGATCCTTCGAACAGCTCATTGCGAAAGTCATTCTTCAAACCAAAGGCCATAACAGGTATGTCTAACTCATCGACAACACGCGCTAGGTCGTAAACATGATGACGTTTCAAAAACTGGGCTTCATCGACCAAAACACAGTAGGGCTTTTCAGGTAAATCTCGAATAAACCCAAAAATATCCGTAGTATCATCGATAGCAACTGCTGGTCGCTTCATGCCAATCCGACTCGACACATAGCCTATACCGTCTCTTGTATCCAGAGCCGAAGTCATGATAACAACTCCCTTTCCTTGCTCCTCATAGTTATAGGCTACCTTGAGAATCTCGATGGTCTTTCCTGAATTCATGGTCCCATAACGATAATACAACTGTGCCATGTTTCTATTTCACGTCCATTTCTAATTTTCTGCTACATTCTAGTATATCATATTTTCCAAAAGCTTTAAACGGCAAAATGTGGTAAAATAGAAGAAATCAAAAACTAGTGGAGGAAGCTATTATGCCATTTGTACGCATCGATTTATTTGAAGGACGCACGCTCGAGCAAAAGAAAGCCTTAGCTAAGGAAGTAACTGAAGCTGTGGTTCGTAACACTGGTGCACCTCAATCTGCTGTTCATGTCATCATCAACGATATGCCTGAAGGAACTTACTTCCCGCAAGGGGAAATGCGCACTAAGTAAAGCTTAAGCAATCTGCTTAGGCTTTTCTTTATAAGTGGCATTCGTTGAATAAAAAACTTTATTTTGTTACAATTTTAAGAGATATTTGTATATAAATTGTTAAAAGGAAATGAAATGATTACACGTGAATTTGATACCATTGCAGCAATCTCGACACCGCTTGGTGAAGGGGCGATTGGGATTGTTCGCCTAAGCGGAACGGATAGCTTTGCCATTGCACAAAAAATTTTTAAAGGCAAAGACTTGAGCAAAGTTGCTAGCCACACACTGAACTACGGCCACATTATTGACCCTTTGACTGGTAAGGTTATGGACGAGGTCATGGTTGGGGCTATGAAGTCTCCGAAGACCTTTACTCGCGAGGATATTATCGAGATCAACACCCACGGAGGGATTGCCGTGACCAATGAAATCCTGCAATTGGCTATCCGTGAAGGGGCTCGCATGGCAGAACCTGGAGAATTTACCAAGCGTGCCTTCCTCAATGGTCGTGTAGACTTGACTCAGGCTGAGGCAGTGATGGATATCATCCGTGCTAAGACTGACAAGGCTATGAATATAGCAGTCAAACAACTTGATGGATCCCTATCTGACCTCATTAACAATACTCGTCAGGAAATTCTCAATACCTTGGCTCAGGTTGAGGTGAATATCGATTACCCTGAGTATGACGATGTGGAAGAAGCCACTACTGCTGTTGTCCGCGAAAAAACTATGGAGTTTGAACAACTCTTGACCAATCTCCTAAAAACTGCACGCCGAGGTAAAATCCTCCGCGAAGGAATTGCAACAGCCATCATTGGTCGTCCCAACGTTGGGAAGTCAAGTCTACTTAATAACCTCCTGCGCGAAGATAAAGCCATTGTAACGGATATTGCAGGGACTACTCGAGACGTCATCGAAGAATACGTCAATATCAACGGTGTTCCACTGAAGTTGATTGATACTGCAGGTATTCGTGAAACGGATGATGTCGTGGAACAGATCGGGGTTGAACGCTCCAAAAAAGCCCTCAAGGAAGCTGACTTGGTACTACTAGTCCTAAACGCTAGCGAACCTCTAACTGCCCAAGACCGACAACTTCTTGAAATTAGTCAAGATACTAATCGAATCATTCTTCTCAACAAGACTGACCTGCCAGAAGCGATTGAAACTTCTGAACTTCCAGATGATATCATTCGTATTTCAGTCCTCAAAAATCAAAACATTGATAAGATTGAAGAACGCATCAATAACCTCTTCTTTGAAAATGCTGGCTTGGTCGAACAAGATGCTACCTATCTATCCAACGCCCGTCATATTTCATTAATTGAAAAGGCAGTTGAAAGCCTACAAGCTGTTAACGAAGGCCTCGAACTAGGAATGCCTGTTGATTTGCTTCAAGTTGATTTAACACGTACCTGGGAAATTCTTGGCGAGATAACTGGTGATGCTGCGCCAGATGAGCTGATTACCCAGTTGTTTAGCCAATTTTGTCTGGGTAAATAACATAAAAACTAGGTCAAAAAAATACTAGTCACCTAAAAAGAGGTTGGGACAAAAAGATCCCGACCTCATTTTTTATTATCAATCATAATTTGACGCGGTAGCTGATTGAACTTTTTGTTCGTCTTTTAGACTCCAAAAAGCTCCTAAACATCCTCGCGGGGCTGAGACTACGAAATCAAGACTTTGTCTATTAATTTCTGTCCCACCGCCTTTTCTTTCACGTTCTAAGTTATATCCTGCCTTAGCAAATATTTGAAACAAAATTTACCAGTTCTTTTCTATTTTCACTTAGTCTTTAGGTAATTTGCCAGCTTTTTCAAGCATTTTTTTGATTAAATAAGGCATCTTGACATTTTCACGACCTTTTTTCTCAATTAATTTTTTAACAAATTCTGGCATTTGTAAGTCTTGTGATTCATCTAAAATATTCTTAGTTTCATCCGAAGGGACTAATTCATCAAAGGTTTCTTCTTCTGGGAGGAATTCTCTAAATTCTTTATGTTCATTAGCTCGGATAATATTGACCAAGGCATCAATAAATCGAGAATCTGTATTTGGCATTGGTGGACGATGGTAGTTCACCTCTAATTCCTGACACAAGTCAAGACATTCCACATCGTTGTCAAACAAGACTTCAATATGCTCACTGATAAAACTAATAGGCACAAAAATATAATGCTCTGGATGTTCTTCCTGTTCTCTAAGATACTCTAAGACATCTGGTTTAATCCAAGGAATACCAATATCACTTTCGCTCTGCCAGGTGTTGGTATATTGCTCTGGATTTAAGCCTAATTTCTCTGCAATTAACTTGCTATTTTCGAAAATCTGTTCGATATAGGGATCGCCAAAATCCAAGGCAAAAATGGGCACACTGTGGGCAGAAAAGATGACTTTAAAGCTATCCTGTTTCACCTTTTCTTTTAAAATTTTAGCAATTTCAGCTGTCCAATAGTTTAATAGTGCTTCTTCTTGATACCAGTCCTTAATAACTAAAAACTGAATTTGTTTGCTTTCCAGAAACTTTTCGTACCCCATGACAGAGTAAAAGGAATAGTGTGGCTCCAAAATCAAGCAAATACACTTTTCAATTCCATCTGCTTCCATTTGACGAATTACATCTGGAATAAAAGGGGTTGAAAATTTATTGGCAAAATAGACACTATATTCATTTCCTAACCTAGCTTCTACCAAGGCAACTTCTTCACGGGTAATTTTTTGAAGTGGAGTTCCTCCAATTCGAACATAATTATCATAAAGGGTTTGAATCTCGTGGTCTTGTGGTCGAACTCCTCGACGAATGTTGGTAAAAAAGTCGGCTACTCCCTCAAAGGTAATCTCTTCTGGTGAACCAAATGTCATCATTAAAATTGCTTTTTTCATCTCTGTATCCTTGTGATGTTTTTATCTTTTTTATTGTATCACTAAACAACTCATAAGTAAACGCTAACATAAGGCTATTATCAACTTTCCGAATTTTGTTTTTATCATCTTTCTATGATACAATGGTTTAAAAAGAAATGAATAAGGAGTTTTTATGAAATACCCTACACTACTAGAGCGTTTTTTAACGTATGTCAAAGTTAACACACGTTCTGATGAGCAGTCAACTACAACACCAAGCACTCAAAGCCAAGTAGACTTTGCGACCAATGTTCTCATCCCAGAAATGAAACGTGTCGGTTTGCAAAATGTCTATTATTTGCCAAATGGTTTTGCTATCGGTACTCTTCCAGCTAACGATCCTAGTTTTTCTCGTAAGATTGGTTTTATCTCCCACATGGATACTGCAGATTTTAATGCGGAAGGTGTGAACCCGCAAGTTATTGAAAACTACAATGGCGGAGTTATCGAGCTTGGTAATTCTGGTTTCAAGCTTGATCCGGCAGATTTCAAGAGTCTTGAAAAGTACTCTGGACAAACTTTGATTACGACTGATGGGACTACCCTTCTCGGTGCTGACGATAAATCAGGTATCGCAGAAATCATGACAGCTATCGAATACTTAACTGCTCATCCTGAGATTAAACACTGTGAAATCCGTGTCGGCTTTGGACCTGATGAAGAAATTGGGGTCGGCGCCAACAAATTTGATGCAGAAGATTTCGATGTCGACTTTGCTTATACAGTTGACGGCGGTCCTCTTGGTGAACTTCAGTACGAAACCTTCTCTGCTGCAGGTGCTGAACTCCATTTCCAAGGTCGCAATGTTCACCCAGGTACAGCTAAGGGACAAATGGTTAACGCCCTTCAGTTAGCCATTGATTTCCACAATCAACTTCCTGCTGGTGACCGACCTGAACTGACTGAGGGTTACCAAGGCTTCTACCATCTCATGGATGTGACAGGTACGGTCGAGGAAGCGCGTGCTAGCTACATCATTCGTGACTTTGAAAAAGAAACTTTCGAAGCGCGTAAGGAAGCTATGCGAGCTATTGCTGATAAGATGAACCAAGAACTGGGTAGCAATCGTGTTACTTTAACATTAACTGACCAGTACTACAACATGAAGGAAGTTATCGAAAAGGATATGACACCAGTAACCATTGCGAAAGCGGTTATGGAGGGCCTTGGTATCACACCTATCATCGAACCAATCCGTGGTGGAACAGATGGTTCTAAGATTTCCTTTATGGGAATTCCGACGCCAAATATTTTCGCTGGTGGCGAAAATATGCACGGCCGTTTTGAATACGTTAGCCTTCAAACCATGGAACGTGCAGTTGATACTATCATTGGTATCGTATCCTACAAAGACTAAAAAAGAAGTAGCTAGGCTACTTCTTTTTTAGTTTACTACTTTCTCACTTGTTTTTGGAGATGTAGCTTCAGGAGTTAAGTTTGACTCAGTTTGTTTATCATTTGATTCTTTATTGGCTGTTTCAGTACTAGCTTCAGCTGGCTTCCCTTTTGATTGGAACTCTTGATTTAACAAAACGATTTCTTGAGCGACCGTCAGCAAAGCTTGCTTGTCTTTACTTGCCGCTGCTAGTTTATCAAACAAGGCATCGACTTTTTCAAAGTCAGCATCTGAACCATTATTCAATTCCAAATAAGTATGAAGGGCAATGACTCCGTTGTATAGTTGTTGATAGAGAGCCACGACCTCTGGATCTTGTTTGGCATTTTCACGTTCATTCTGAATAGTCTGTGAAATGCGTTTCAGAAGATCTTGGACTTGTGTATTTAATTCATCAAGGTCTGCGTCTTCTTTCTCCAAAGCAACCTTCAGATTTTTCACTTCGTCAGAGAGTGAAGCTTTAACCCCCTCCTCATTGACTTGATTCACTAATTCTTCAGCTTTTGTTAGTAACTCTTCTACTTGCCCTTTTAAGACATGATTACTTTGTTCCTCAGGTTTGATATCGTCATACAAACCTTTCAAGAACTCATAAACAGCAGTTTTAGCACTATGACCATCAACTTTTTCTGTATCTAAGATTGTTTCAGAAGTCTTGCTTGCAACCGGCTCATTTTTCAGTGCTTCTTCAACTTCCAGTTTTGTTTGGTAGATTTCTGGGAAGAGTTTGTTCAAGTCGGTTGCCTTAAGGAAGGATTGGGACTGATAAAGTGTCCAAGTTAAGTTGGCAACTTTACTGCGGAGATTGTCATTTAAGCGTCCATCAGATAGATGTTGGTAGAAATACTTGATGTATTCGACTGTTGTAACACCCGTACGGTCATTAAAGTCTTGCAGAGCTTGTAACTTAGCTTCAACTGCATCTAAACCAGCTTCATCTTGCGCCAGTTTATTTTCTTGGAGCTGAGTCAAGAGATCCTTTTTAGGAAGTCCATAAGCATCTGTATCCAAGGTACTAATCTTATCTACTAAAGCTTGATATTTCTTGTCTAAAGGACTGATTTCTGTTGGTTTGACACTAGAGTCAATATGGATATACTGTTTGTCAAACAAATCCAAAGCAGCCAAATATCCTGCAGTTGAATTGGTTGATAGCTTCTTCATATTTTCAGAGAATTGCCCCAAAGCGAGTTCAATCTGTCTTTGCAGACTTGGCTTATCTTTATAAAGTTCACGACTTTCTGCGAGAAGTTGATCAACCTTATACTGTACTGCTTTTTCATCAAAAGCACCAGGTTGGTAAGCTGACTGTAATGCAGGAATTTTGTTTTTCAAAGCGACTTCATAACCTTTAGTTTGAACTTTGATGTAGTGGTTATGGTCTCCATGAGGAATGACGAAACTACCATTTTCAACTTGCAAACTATAAGGAGAGACTCCATCGCGAAGAGCGGTTGTGTAGAGTTCATTTAGGAAATCAAGCTCCGTATCACCAGTCTGAAGTGGAATACGAACGTGTTCCTTACGAACAGCGTAAGGGTGAATGTGAGTTGGGTCATAAGCCTGGTCTGGATTACCAAATACAAAGAATCCATTTGAAATTCTGATAGCCTCAAGTGGAACACCATAAGTTTTTGAGATGTAAGCTATCTTTTCTTCATCACTGGCGTCTCTTGAAAAAGCATCTACATCTTTTGCAAGTGGTTTAACAGGTTCTGTCTGCTGATGGCTATGAAGATGGTCTTGTGCAGCTTTAATCTGCTCCGCTGATAAATCTTTCTTAAAGAAATAATGGGCATGGTCTCCATGTGAAACGACAAAACCTTGGTCGTCCTCACTAATCACTCGATCTGCTGCAAATCCATGATCGTGCTCTTCCTCATGATGGTGTTCTTCTGGTTTACTACTGTGGTTATCTGGGCTAGTTTCTGATTGTTTATTTCCGTACAAGTGATCCTGCGCGGCCTTGATTTGATCAGGGGATAAATCTTTTTTAAAGAAGTAATGATTGTGATCTCCATGAGAAACGACAAATCCTTTATCATCTTCACTTATCACTCGATCTGCTGCAAAGCCATGATCGTGTTCTTCCTCATGATGGTTTCCATGGTTATCATGATGGTGTTCTTCTGGTTTATGACTGCTATGATTATCTGGGATAGTTTCTGAATGTTTATTGCCGTACAAGTGATCTTGTGCGGCCTTAATTTGATCAGGTGATAAATCTTTTTTAAAGAAGTAATGATTGTGATCGCCATGGCTCATAACAAAACCTTCTGAATCTTCACTTATAATTCTATTTGAATCAAAACCATGATCGTGTTCCTCTTCTTCATGGTGAACATGTGGTAACGGATTATTTGGTGTGGAATTAGAAGGACTTTCTAAGCTTGGAGTGTTAGATTGTGCTTGATGATTGTTAAGAGATGATTTAGGGATATAGTGATAGTGGTCCCCATGTCGTACGATATAAGCATCGCCAGTATCTCTGACAATATCATTAGGGTTAAAGACATAACCATCATCTGCTGCAGAAACACCATTATTCGGTGTCAGTGACAAGGGTTGACTGAGAGCTGAACTATTGCCAGATAAATAAGCCTTTGCGGCAGCTAATTCACCCGCTGACAGATCACTCTTAGGAATATAATGGAAGTGTCCTCCGTGGGGAACGATATAAGCATCTCCTGTATCTTCAATGATATCAGAAGCGTTAAAAACATAACCGTCATCAGTTGTATAACGTCCTTGAGCTCTAGCTGCCACAACTTCCTTAGAATCATTTTTTTGGTCAGATGTATGCTCTTGTTTTTGTTTTTCAATTTGTTCTTTGGTACGAATATTTTCAGCTTGGCTAGCATTTTTTAGGTAGACATAATATTTTCCATCAACTTTGATGATGTAACCACCTTTAATTTCGTTAATGATGTGTTCATCACGCAATTGATAACTTGGATCTTTCATGACTAGTTCTTCACTAAAAATCGCATCGAAAGGAACTTTACCATTATAGTAATGGAAATGATCTCCGTGAGAAGTTACATATCCCTGATCAGTAATTTTCACAACAATTTGTTCGGCCTCAATGCCTTCCTTTTTGCTAACTTGATCAGGAGTCAAATTTTCGTTCTTTTTAGACTCATTCTTTTTCCCATCAACATACGATACACGATTATCTTCCTTCTTCTCTGCTTCTTGGTGCTGATTTAAAACATAAGCACAAACACTAAGCGCAATAACTACTGCTGATCCAGCTAAGTATTTCTTTGTTTTATTCATAATTTCCTCATTTCAATTCTTCTGCTAGTATTGCAATATCCTCTTCTAAATTATCTAAATAAGACTTATCATTTTGTGGGTCTGCCTCTAAAGGATTGAGAGTTTTAAGACTAACACCTGTTGACTTGATAAGCGTTTCAGCTACTTTAGACGAAGCATTGCTCTCTGTAAAAATAGTTTTAACTTTATAGGTCTTAACAAATTCTTGGATTTCAGTCAGTTGTCTTGGGCTTGGTTCTTGATCAGGAGAAATACCAGCAATACCAAGTTGATTCAAGTCAAATCTCTTTGCTAAATAAGAAAAAGCAGTGTGTTGTGTCACAAACGTTCTTTGCTCCACTTTATCGAAGATAGGTTTATATTTATTTGTTAACTCATGAGCTTGATCAATAAACTTCTTCGCATTCGACTGATATATTTCTTTATTCTCACTATCTAATTCTGATAATTTATCAGCAATAATTTGTGCTTCCTCAGCTACCTTTTCAGGGTCTAACCAAGTATGGGGATCATAAAGACTTTTCTCATCCACACCTTTTCCTACTTCTATATCTTCTAAGCCAGATACTCTATCCAAGGTCATACCCTCAGATGCTTCTAGGACCTTAACCTTGGACTTTTGTAGACTTGGGTCTAAACTACCCGCCCAAGACTCTAAGGTATGAGAATGATAAACAAACACATCCGCATCGTAAATAGCTGCAATATCATTTGCTGACGGTTCATAAGAATGAATGCCTGAACTAGACTGAATCATTCTTACATCATTAAGATCACCAGAAACTGCTTTTACCATAGAATATACAGGATAAAAACTGGTAACTATTTTCATTCCATGAGATTCTTTGACATCATTTTGCTTATCTTGACTACAAGCTCCTAAAAATAAGGCAAGTACCGAAGATAGCATACCTATTAGTATTTTCTTTTTCACTAGAACTCCTTAACTAGTATTTAACCATTTAATTAACTAGTAAATATTCTACTCCTTATAATTTAAGATGTCAAGCTAGAAATTTAATTTTTCCCAAAATTTTACCAATAAAAAAAATAAATCTAAGAGTCTTAATCGACTACTTTTGAAAAACAAAAAGCTCGAACTATTATTCGAACTTTTTAATACTTTTATTTTCTTGCAGCTTTTTCATCTTCTTCGAGTTGTTTGACCAGTTGTTCAATGCCGTCAAATTTCACCATATCTCGGATACGATCTAACCAATAGACGGTCACTGTTTCGCCATAAATATCTTCATCAAAATCAAAGATATTCACTTCAAAACGCTCTTCTTCTCCATCAAAGGTTACGTTCTTACCGACACTGGCCATTCCTCGATAGAGTTTTCTCTTGATTTCGATATCAACGGTATAGACACCATCTGCCGGCATATAAGTACGATCCAAGAGCACGAGATTGGCAGTTGGATAACCAATTGTTCGACCACGAGCATTACCATGTACGACTATTCCTCTTGTAGGAAGTGGATTCCCAAGCAGCTGACCTGCTTCTTTCACATTCCCTTCAAGGATAGCTTGACGAATACGAGTAGAGCTAATCTTTCCTTTTTCATCATCTACAGGAGGTACTACAACTACTTCTCCATCAAAGATTTCTTTTAAATCTTCAGCTGATTTTCTATCAGAACCTAAACTATAGTCAAATCCAACTACAATAGTATCCGCTTTAACTTCTTTGACAAAAGTATCTACAAACTCTTGAGCTGTCATATTAGCGATACGACTTGAGAAGTCCATTAAATAAAGATTTTCGACACCAGCTCGTTTAAACTTACGTTCACGTTCTTCTGCATTCAGGATATGAAGTAAATTTTCTGGTGAATAGGGTTTTAAGGTTAATTTTGGTGATTCATGAAAGGTAATTAAAGCAACGCTTAATCTCTTCTTAGCAGCAATTTCACCAGCAATACTAAATAATTTTTGATGTCCAAGGTGGATACCATCAAAATATCCTAAAACAAGGACTGTTGGTCCTGGTGTTGCAATGTCTTTTTCAGTTTTTATAGGTATTGTTACAATCATAGTCATATTATACCAGAAAGAAGAAAGCATTCAAAATATTACGAATTTAAAAAACTATAAGTTACTTTTTACTTCTTTTCTCAATTGCTCCAGAGTTTCGATATTATATTTGTCCATGACTTTTGGTAGGTTATCAATGATATCAGGACAGGCATAAGGATTGGTAAAGTTTGCTGTACCGACTCCTATTGCTGACGCACCCGCCAAATACATTTCTATAGCGGCTTTAGCTGAATCAACTCCTCCCATACCAATGATTGGAAGATTAGTTGTTTGAGCTACTTGACGGATTAGTTTAAGAGCTACCGGAAAAACTGCAGGCCCAGACATTCCACCAGTACCATTGGCAATAATTGGTTTTCTAGTTTTGAGATCAAAGCGCATACCAACAAGGGTATTGATCATAGTGAGACCACTAGCACCTGCATCCTCTACTGCTTTTGCGATGGTCACGATATCAGTTACACTTGGTGTCAATTTAACGTAAACTGGCACATCTGATGCCCCTACGGCTGCTTTTACCACATCATAAGCTAAATCTGGGTCTTGCCCAATCAAAAGTCCGTGATTCCCATGATCGACGTTTGGACAAGAAATATTGAGCTCAATGGCTTTCACGTTAGGTGCCTTGGAAATACCACTAGAAACGGCTGCGTATTCTTGCTTTGAGAATCCAGCAACATTGGCAATGATTGGAAGATTGGGATACTCTCTTTGCAACCAAGGTAACTTTTCAGAGAGAACGGCATCTAGTCCTGGATTTTGTAGACCAATGGCATTCAGCATACCAGCAGGTGTTTCAGCCACTCGAGGAGTTGGATTACCAAAACGTGGTTCAAGGGTTGTAGCTTTAATCATGATAGAGCCCAAGAGATTCAAATCATAGTATTTGGCATACTCTTGTCCGAAACCAAAACAGCCTGAAGCAGGAATGATAGGATTCTTTAATTCTAAGCCTGGTAGAGAAACTTGTAATCGATTTGTAGTCATGACACTCTCCTTATAAAACAACAGTTCCTGTTTTAAATACAGGCCCATCTTCACACACACGTTGACTAACTGTTTCACTATCTGGCACTTTCAGGACACAAGCGTAGCAAGCCCCCATGCCACAGGCCATACGAGATTCTAGAGATAGATAAGCTCTTGGATGGTCATAGAAGGTTTGATTGATATATTTCATCATACCAGGTGCACCGCAAGAGTAGATGGCATCAAATTCTGTGTCAAATTCATTAATCACTACCGATACGTTTCCTTTAATACCATAAGATCCATCATCAGTCGTTACAAAGACCTGACTAAATCTGGATAATTCATCTTCCAAAATAACAGCATCTTTAGTAGCGAATCCTAAAACAGTTGTTATTTCAACACCACGATCATGCAGTTGTTTAGCTACTTCAAGTAAGGGCGGCACTCCGATTCCACCACCAACTATAAGAACACGATTCTTCTTGTCTAAATCAGATAAATCAAAGCCATTTCCTTGAGGTCCCATAACATCTATGCTATCACCTGTTTTTAATCTTGAAAAGATTGCTGTTCCTGCTCCTTCAACTCGATAGATAAGTCTGCATTGCTTAGACGCCTTATCTATTGATGAAATCGAAATTGGACGACGTAAGAGATGGGCATCATCAGGTACACGCAAATGAAGAAATTGGCCCGCTTTCATAGCTTCCACCATTTCTCCTTCAAGTACAAGCTCAAAGATTGCTGGCGCGATTTCCTCCTGAGATACTACTCTCATAACATCTAAGCGAATGGCACCCATTCGTTTTTTACAATTTGGATTCATAACTTTTCCTCCTTAAATTTTAAGGGGATCAGATAAAGAAAAAACCTTGCAATTGCAAGGTTTCAGTTAAGATATTCACACAAAAGTACCAAATAAGCACTTGCTTACCTGCTTCTATCGTAGTTTCTTTTCTCTGACACCTTGTGAGTCTCTCTGGACTTCCCTTAAAGGTTAAATTTTCACTAGTATACTGCATCAAGCCTAAAAAGTCAAGTAAAAATAGGTCAGGTATCAGTTCATAAAAACTGCTTATTTTTGTGAAGAGAGAATCTTCTCCAATTTTTGATAATCTTTGACACTATCAATTTCGTAGATAGAATTTTCTTCCAACTCTTCTACGTAAACATCTAATTCTTTGATATTATCTTTAACCATGTTGTCCCAATAGAGATCAACAAATTCGCCGCTTGCATAGGCTTCATCAATAAAACCAACAATCTTTTCAGCTGTTGGAGCATCCCAGAATGATACACCACTCAAGATGCGTCCATTTTTGCTATCAACAATAATATCTTGAACTTTGTAATCATCTCCGTAAACTAGGAACCACTCATTATCACAGTCCTCGCGATAAACACTGAAATAAGTAGAACGTTCGATATCATTACGGAACATATTCTTGAAAAGATAGTTATCCGCATCGATAACGTAGCTGTTAGCCAACTCTTCTTTTACCAAGTAAAGAGAGTAAAAGTTATTGTAATCAGCAAACTTATCATTAAAGACTAAACGAACACCATATTTTTCTTTAAGGTAGTCGAATTGTTCTTTCAAATAACCTACGACAATAATAATGTCATCAATTCCACGTTCTTTTAAAAATTCAATTTGATATTCAACCAAAGGTTTTTGATTGACTTTAACCAAGGCTTTGGGAGTATTTTCTGTCATGGGTCTCAAACGAGTTCCCAAGCCCGCTGCTAAGATGATCGCTTTCACGCGCTTTCTCCTTTATTCTTTAATAATAATGTAAACACCAGCCATTACGATAAGTGAAGTAATGATGGTTAGCAAATTAAGGGGTGAACCCAAGAAAATTGCTGCAAATAAAACAGTCCATACTACATAACTCACATTTAATCCAGTAGCTTTTGCTGGCTGCAATCGATTGATAGCCATATAGTAGGCGAGATAAGAGATCATATTAAATGCTGCAAAGACTATCAATAAACCAAACAATTGCCCATTTGCCACTTCTGCAAATGAGTGATGCGAGAAAAGCACAATAACAAGATAAGACAAGAAGGATGTAACTTGACGAATCAAGAGAGCTTCAATTTCGCTGAGGTCACTTTCCATAGCAAAGGAGCTCAGAACACTTTCACTTCCCCAAGCAAAAGCACAAATCAAAGCACATAGAATACCTATATAGAAAGAATTAACCTGCTCTGCTTTATAGGTCTGAGCAATAATCCCAGCAATGATTAGAAAGATACCAAAAATTGTATTTTTGGAAATCTTGTGCTTCAAAAAGAAGAAGGCAAGCAAGACTGAGACTGCCGGATAAATAGCTGAGACTGACGAAGCTAATGAACTTCCAATATACTTAACCGCATAGAGATTGGCCTGCATACCAATCGGACCGGCTAGTAAAGCTCCGATGATAACACTGACATTTCGAATGTTCAAGAAGATTGAAAAACGAACTCTGCCTTCCTTAACTAGAAGATATCCTAGCAAGATAAAAATACTTAGGAAATCGTGTGCTGCTGCTACTACGAAGGGCGATAAATCCGTGAATATTGAAAAGATATAAGCACTAATAGTTAATCCTAATCCCCAGAACACACCTGATAGTAGCCCAAAAGAAACTCCATTTTTAGTTTTCATTTAAATCTCCTTCAGACTCTAATTCTTTTACTGCTCTATTGTAACGAGAGATTCCGTAATCTCCGAAATCTGCACCATTTTCTTCTTTGTAAATAGTCCAAAGACTCCAAATGATATCTTGCAAGATTTTGTAAATACGAATTTTCTCCCTTGAAACTGGAGTCTTGTCACTCTCGTAATGACTTAAAAAGTCTTCTTCTTCTGCACTTGTAAATTCAGATTCTAGGAAGAGGGCTGCCAAATCCCACATAGGATCATTCATAGAAGAATATTCCCAATCAATTAGATAAAGATGTCCGTCTGGACCTTCAATAAAGTTTTCTGGAACCAAATCAATATGACATGATTTCTTGTCAATTCCAATTTGTTCAAGCTCTTCTTTCAGAGAAAATACAGCCTTTCTGACAGCTTCATAATTAGGATAAGAAATCTCCCCTTGAATCAATGATTCATATTTTTTAATTTCCTCAAAAGGAGCAAACTCTCCTTTCAATTCTTTACCAGAAGCATGAATCGTTTGTAAAATTGGAGCTATCTTTTCAAATTTAGTTTTAATGGTATTAAAATTAAGTGTCTCAGCATTTTCGATGTACTGATTAACCTTGATACCTGCTTCGATATCAAAAAGATAATTTTCTACATCTAATTTTAAATCTTTCAACAACTCAAGATTGTACTTTTCATTCTGGCGGTCGATTAATTTATCAGTACCTTTACCAAAAAACTTAACGATGTACTGGTTTGAGGTTGTTTTAACCAAATAGTTTTGATTGGTCATCCCCCCCAATTGTTCAACGCTCTGAATTTCTTCGTCAGCTGACAATAAGGAAGCAATCTTTGCTTTAACGATTTCCTTCACAATAATCCTCCATTATACTTCCCACTTAAAGACTGTCTTAAATGCGGTATTTAAGTCAGTTGCAAAAACTCGGTGAATATCTTTAATTTCTCTGACTGGTTCTTCTAGATAAATGATATTCTTCAAACGATTGGCAAATTTTTTAATTTCCATCATTTGGATAGCATTTTCAAAGTCAATTCTTCCTGAACGTGAAGAGCCGACTAGTAACAAGCCTTTTTCCAATGAATCCCGAGTGTTGATGTTGACCTTATACTCACTAACACCCATCATCAAAATGGTCCCTTGTGGTTTGATGTAACGGATCAAGTCATTAATAGCAGGTCCGCATCCATCACCACCACAGCATTCAAAACCATGGTCAAAACTAAGATCCTCTGGGATACTATCAGTGATGTAAAGCTCTTTAGCAAAAGAGAAGAGTTCCAACTTTTCCCAGTGACGACCAATTACGATAATTTCAGCTTCAGGCAAGGTATAGTTGATAATATTTGCCATGACAAAGGCTAGACTACCATCACCAATGACAGCTATTCTCTGTCTTCTGCTATGAGAAACTGTCAAAAAACGATTCATGGCATGCATACCAACACTGACAAATTCAGTGATAGCAGCTACCGTATCTTCGATGTCAGCATAAGCTACTACACGATCTTTTGGAAGAGAAACAAACTCACGCATGAATCCATCATAACCACTTGACAAGAAGTAGGTACCTGTCATGTAGTTTTCATAGAACTCCTCGTCACTTTGCATAGGTGGTTGATTTGGAATCATAACAACCTTCTGACCAACCTTATAGGTACCTGTTGGATCAGAAATAACAGTTCCACAAGACTCATGAATCATAGCCATTGGAAGCTTTTTAGATAATATTTTGGGATCACGCTTTCCTTGGTAATAGCGTTGATCCGCATGACAAACCGCCATATAATTTGGTCGAATGAGGATATGATTCTCTTGGTCAATCTCTTCTTCCTGATATTTAATATTGATAAATTTTGGTTTTGTCAGTTGATAAATTTGATTAATCATGTCTCTAGTCTTTCTCAATCATGCTTTTAGCAATCTTCAAGTCTGTAACTGTTGTAATTTTAAGGTTTGAGTATTCACCTTTAGCCAAGGCCACATCTTTACCCTTAATGACAAAGATTTTACATGCATCTGTTAAAATTTCTTTTTCTTCTGCTGATAATGAACCATACAAATCAATAAAGTCTTTACAACGGAATGTTTGTGGAGTCTGTCCTTGGTAAAGATGAGCACGATTTGGAATATCTGTAATAAACTGACCATTTGTGCTTTCAACAATTGTATCCACCGCTTCAACCACAGTGTCAACCGCATCATGTTTTTGAGCAAGAGCGATATTGTCTTGAATCATACGAAGAGTGATAAAGGGACGAACCGAATCATGTGTTACTACGATATCATCTTCTGTTAGTGGACGGTAAGCATCGATGGCTTCAATAATCTTTTCAATACTAGAATTACGATCAGCCCCACCTTTTGTAATGATGATACGTTCCTTGTGGAGTGGAAGGAATTTTTCAACTAAATCTTCTGCATGTGTCACCCAGTCGCCATGAACCCCAACAACGATTTTTTCAATACTTGGTTCTAAGACGAATTTTTCAATTGTATGAATTAGAATTGGGCGATCTCCCAACTCAAGAAATTGTTTGGGTAAGTTACTAATTCCCATGCGCGTGCCGGTTCCACCTGCTAAAATTCCAGCATAAATCATATTGATTCTCCTTTGGTTTGTACTAAAAACTCATTCTTTCCTATTATATCATAATCTAGCACTATCTTAAAATAAATACTAGGTCCCTCTAGCTAGAAACTAGTATCAAAATCACGTTTTTGGCAAAATTGAGTTCTAATCTGTCATTTCTAGCTCTCGATTAATATAGAGTTCTTCAGAATAATATAGAAAGCTTAAAGAAACCTTAAACCATTGGTTGATATATATAGCTATCCTGAAATTTTAATTAGACTTTTCCAATTAAAATTGTTAAAATAAAATGGAAAATAAAAGAAAAGGAAGCTACAAACCACCATGATGAATATGCAAAACATGATGCGCCAAGCTCAAAAACTTCAAAAACAAATGGAACAAAGTCAAGCTGAGCTTGCTGCTACTGAATTTGTTGGAACTTCTGCTCAAAATCTGGTAACTGCAACATTAACTGGTGATAAAAAAGTCGTTAAAATTGATTTTGATCCAGCAGTCGTAGATCCAGAAGATATTGAGACACTATCTGATATGACTGTCCAAGCACTCAATGCTGCTCTCGAGCAAATTGACGAAACTACTAAGAAGAAACTTGGTGCATTCGCAGGTAAATTACCATTTTAATTAGATTATCAAAAAGAGGCTGGTACACAGCCTCTTTTAATTTATGTTAAAAAGCAAATAATTCAGTTGCTTTATTTAGCAATAAGTCACTATATTCAGGATCTTCCTGAGCAGTTTCTAGTTCTTCTTTTATTTTTTCCAAGTCATCCGTAATCATTCCGTCAACACCTAGGTGAAAAGACTTATTAAAAGATTCGGAACTATTGATTGTCCATACATAGAGTTTTTGCTCAGTATTCCATAGTTTCGTGACAAAATATTCATCCAAAGTAGAGTACTCCATTGTGTAGCCTGTCGCAACCGTTCTAGGAAAAACAGAATTATAGGGAAGAATAAAGTAAACAGGAATATCCTTGTCATACTGAGTTACTTTCTCAACAACATGGTAATCCAAGGATTGCATTTGATGACCATAAACCTTAATTTTTGCAGCATACTTTTCGAGAAAATGATCCATCATTTGCGGACTATCTTTGTGGCTAGTCTTGATTTCAATAAGTAGTTTCTGATGCAATTCATTTGCGCGATTCAGGTAATCATCAAAACTCGAAATCTTTGTCTCATAACCATTCTCGTGTATATCAATCTCTTGTAACTCTTCTAAGGTTAAATCCTGTGGCGTTTTATTGATTCCTGCTAAACTTCTAAGATTGGCATCATGCATCATGACAAACTGACCATCCTTGGTTTCCTGGACATCCATCTCAATTAAATCCGGTTTTAATTGAGCAGTTTTTTCCAAGGATTGGATTGTATTCTGTACTCCATTGCCATTTGATACACCACGATGGGAAATTACAAGTGGCGGATTGACTACAGGTGCTTCCAAATAAGCATAACCTTCAATTGCAAAGAAAGTACTTGCACAGACCATCACACCCCATCTCATGATATGATCTTTCTCTCGTCTTGGCATAATGTCAAGTTCTTCTCCTGTTAGAAAAGAAGAGAATTTAACAAGGAAATAGGTTAATGCCATATAGTGAAAATTCTTGATGAGAACAAAGTTAATAATAGCAAGAACTAGGGATTCTTTCTGTGTTATGCTATCTACTATAAACTGAATTGATAATATAGGGATGAGAGGTAGGTAAAAGAATAGGTTTGTCTTTACAATAATTAAGAATAAATGCCAGGCATAAAACCAAAAGTTATTCTTGGTTTTTTCAAGACTATAAAGAACGGAGTCCTTAACTGACATCTTTTCGTAAAAGACTTTTGGTAATGCGAACATCAACCGAACCGAAACATAGAAGAATAAAAGTGATAAGCTAATAATAGCTACCCACCACATCCAATATTTATCTTCCATGTAAGTTTGGATAAACTCCGGAATTACGATTTTATTGAAATAATAAATCTTAAATATCTTTCTGATAAACGGAAATAGCATTGCTACAAAAAGAAAGATAAATAATGCTTTAGAAATAGTCAACTTCTTCATAAAAGCAAGGCTTTCACGGAATACTTTTCGACTATATTCTATGAGAGTTCTTTTTTCATGATAAAGGAGATGACGGGCTCCAATAAAGAGAATACTGAGTTGAAAATAGGCTACCAGCAGATTGATGGCTATTAAGATTACAAATCCAAGACTGACTATAGGTGCGTTTTTTATAATCTCAAAAATATTGTTGTAGGAAATAAACAAATATCCAGTCTGACTTAGTAAAAATCCAGCTATCACTGAGTTTAATGGCAACCATATATAGTCAACCAACATAAAGATCAGAAAGAATAGAAAGAGGATTTTATCTAGATTTAGGTAAATCTTTTTAAAACCCAATTTTTTCGGTTTTTCAGGTTTCATAAAAACTCCTAATCAAAAAGCTGTGATAGATCTAAGGCACCAAATGGATTCGAATTGAGACTACTCTGAGAATCGAGTAACAGTCTACTCTCATCCGACTCCAGAAAAGCTTCATAAACTTGCGCAGTCATGCGAGCGTCTTCTAAACTATTATGAGATTGCCCTTTAAATCCTAGAAAGCTAGCCACAGTTTGCAATTTTAGATTAGCGATTCCGTGTAGATCAGAACTACGACGTTCAAAAGCCTCATCATAAAGATCGACTTTATATTGATCACGATAGTCAAACCCATGTTCTAGTAAAATCGGTAAATCACTCTTTGCAGCATTGTATCCAACAAGGGGCAAGTTACCAACGAAATCTTGAAACTTTTGGAGAACTTCTTCTACCTTTGGAGCATCTTTGAGAGTCTCCGAAGTAATACCAGTCAAACCATTGATAAAACTTTTCAAAGGAACATCAGTGTAGACATAAGAGTCAAACGCTCCTACTTCTTCACCGTCTTTAAAATGTACCGCTGATACTTGAATCAAATGAGTCTTATCCTGGTGTTTATTGAATTCTAAATCAAATGAGATATATTCTCGTAATGTTTCCATTTTATCAATCCTTATTGATTTGTAAAAAGAAACCACCTGGTCTAGTCCTAGAAACCAAGCAGTTTTTTCTTATTTGCCAAATAAGCGAGCAAAGAAGCCTTTCTTCGATGCTTGTACTTCTTGCTTAGCTTGATCCAACTCCAACTGAAGTGTTTCTTGATCCTTCATAGCTTGAAGAGTTAACTGTTGTTGTTGGTCCAATTGCTTATCTTTTTCAGCGATTTGGCGGTCTTTTACACGCATCTGTTCATCTTTTTC
This sequence comes from Streptococcus sp. HMSC062D07, assembly GCF_001814215.1. Classification (NCBI taxonomy): domain Bacteria; kingdom Bacillati; phylum Bacillota; class Bacilli; order Lactobacillales; family Streptococcaceae; genus Streptococcus; species Streptococcus sp. HMSC062D07. The sequence goes on along the minus strand of NZ_KV815331.1, from coordinate 125,817 downwards.
AGCCAGTTGCTTATCTTTAGCTTTCAATTGCTCATAAAGACGAATGATTTCAGCATTCTTTTCATCAACAAGAATTTCCATGAGTTCTCGTTGCTTAACTTCATCACTAACAGGTTCATCTTCAAAGATAGTCTTTTTGTAGATTTCTTCAAGTTTGATCAATCCACTGCGAGTAACAACAGTAACACCCTTGTCGTTTTTTGTAATATCTTCTTCTGGTAATTCTTTGACACGATTATTGATTGCTTGTCGGGATAGTCCCAAGACCTCAGCAATCTCACTGACAGTCATTTCAATACTCATAATATCCTCTATTTTTCTCTAGCTTTTCTTAAATTAAATCTTATCATAAGTAAGCAAAACTGTCAAATAACACTGTATTTTCAATGGTTTTTTAAGACATAAAATGTAAAAACTATTTATTGGCTAATATTTTAAAAAGATGAGAGCATCTCATCTTTAGACTAGTAGATAAAAATCGTTTATTCAGTATAATTTTAAGAGAAAACCTTTCTTGGTTTGTAGAGATGATCACGTTTCTCCATAATAGCAAGTAACTTCTCACCTTCGAAAGCGGCAACTTCCTTCTCGCTACACTCTAACTCAATAAAACGACCATAACGGACTTCATCTGCCTGCTCAGGAGTCAAGTTTACTTTTACTAAATCCCCTGTCCCAATCTCTAGAGGATGAAGAAAATCTAGTTTTCCAGCCTCTACTTTTTGGGCAATTTCTTCTAAGGTCAAGGAATCTTCTAACTGTAAACCAGCTGCACTAGTTCGTGTAAGATGAGACATGTTAGCTGCATAACCAAGCTTCTCTCCCAAGTCAACCGATAAGGTACGGATATAAGTTCCCTTGCTACATTTTACTCGGAAGGTAAAACGCGCAAGTTTATCCTCGTAGGAAATGGGACTGGTTCTTTCAAAACTATAAATGGTCACCTGACGTTCTGGACGCTCGACTTCCTGACCAGCACGCGCATACTCATAGAGCTTGCGACCATTTACCTTGACAGCTGAGTACATTGGTGGGATTTGAGTGATAGGACCAGTCAAACTCGCAATCGCTTCATCAACAAGCTTTTCATCCAGTGGAGACAAAACAGGAGTTTCAGAAACTATTTCTCCACTAGCATCCTCGGTCGTTGTAGAATATCCCAGAGTGATTTCCCCCTCGTAGACCTTCCCCTCATCCTGCATGAACTCTACCATGCGAGTCGCTTTCCCTACAGCAATGGGTAAAACGCCCGCAACATCCGGATCCAAGGTACCACCATGGCCAATCTTCTTGGTTCCTAAAATCTTACGTAATTTAAAAACCGCATCATGCGAGGTCATGCCTGCTTCTTTCTTTAAGTTGATAATACCGTTCATTTATTAACTTTCTAAAAATACTAAAACTCTCTTTTGGAAATCCTTATTCTGTTCATAGAGTGCATGCCCACACTCTGGCAAAATGGTGAGCTGATTATCTTTGATATGCTGATGCAATTCAAGCGAATCATCTACGCCAAGAACATCATCTTTTTCTGCTCCAATGATTAACGTAGGACAGTTGATTTTTTCCAAAAAATCTAGACTATCATGTTTCAGACAAGATACAGACTGAATATCAATTCGTTGTTTATCTTTAATATGACCAAAGATTCCCATGACATTATAAAGCAACCGCCACTTTTGATAGCTCTTTTGCATGTAGGAGTGCTTTGCAATATCCAGCATGAGATGCTTAAAATTTCCAGATTGACTGAGGTTTTGCCAATGCTCAATTCGTTCTCTAGCAAGTTGAGTAGGCTTTGCTGTTGTCACTGTTAGGATGAGTCTTTTAACCCTTTCTGGAAAATCCACAGCTAACCATTGAGCAATCATTCCACCTTGTGAAATCCCCATGACATAGGCGGTATCTAGGTTTAGTGTCTCCATTGCTTCTGCTACATCTGCTGCCATATCCCGTGTCGTATATCCCTGCCTCAACTCATTGATTCTAGAAAAAACATAAATTTTGTAACGTTCGGCAAGTACACGGTATGTGATTGAAAAAGGCATAGCCATACCTTTAACCGTCTGTAGTCCATCACCCAATCCTGGTATGATAACGAGATGCTTCTTTCCTTTACCAAAGGTCACATAATCCATGCTCTTATCGTTAAAATATAAGGTTTTCCCTTTTGTTGAAGACATGACTTCGTTCCCTCTACTATTTTATCATAATCTATTTATGTGGAGTTTTTAAATGCAAGGCAAAGCCGGCAGTCACTTTTTCAAATCCAACTGCCTGATAAAAATGATGTGCAGCATTTCGTTCAGCGGTTAATCCACTATTTAAAGCCAGTGCCTCAACTCCTTCTTTTATCGCTTGTTTTTTCAATTCATCGATTAGCCTACTAGCAATTCCTTGCCGTCTTGTTTCTTTTGCAACTGACAAAGCTAAAATACGATAGTAAGATCCATCTGCTTCAAAAAAGAAGAGCTTTGCATAACCTAAAAAACCTAAAATTTCTCCGTTTTTTTCAGCTAGAAGACAGCCATAATGTGGTTGAGAAAGAATCATTTCTAAACGTCGAGACAGCTTAGAAGCGGTCGTTGGATAGCCCAAGTCTTCGTATAAAGACAGTAGGGCCTCAGCATCTTTCATGGTTGCTTTTCGTATCTGCATAGGATCCTCCTATTCTCCCCTTAGTGCTTCAAATTTCGCTTTCATAGTTGGATTCTTCCGAGTCAATTTTTTTACAGAAACATCATCCAACTTATTGTTTGCGAGGCGGAGTTGATTTTCTGAAGTGGTCAAGAATTTCTTGATCTCTTCCATGCGTTTGATGGCCTTGTCGATTTCGTCAATAGCCTTACCGAAGTTGACAGATGCTGAATTGTAGTTTTTAGCAAAGGCAACCTTGAAGGCGTCTAGGTCTTCTTCAAAGTGGGTGATGTCAATATTTTGCTCACGGATAAGTGCTAGTTCTTGCTTGTATTTAAGAGAGTTAAGAGCCGCATTACGTAAGAGACCAATCAACTGGATAAAGAACTGAGGACGAACGACGTACATCTTCTCATACTCGTGGCTAACATCCACAATCCCTGTGTTGAAGTAGTCATTATCAGCTTCAAGCATAGTCACTAATACGGCATACTCACAGTTCTTTTCTCGACGATCCTTGTCCAACTCCTTGTAGAAATCGGCATTCTTATGCTTTTTCTCAGTTCCGTCAGCTTCATTTTTCATCTCAAACATGATGGAAATGAATTCTAGCCCATTTTCATCAAAATCACGGAAGATAAAGTCTCCTTTAGACCCACGAGCAGAAACCTTGTTGTCCTTTTCGAAATAAGCGTTTGGAAAGGCAAAGCTACGGACCTTGTTAAACTCACTTTCCGCATACTGCTCCAGACTTTCCCCAATGGCCTTGGTTGATTGTTGAGCCTTGAAATTCTTGTAAAACTCAACCTGCTCATTTGCTGCCTTAAGTTGGGCTTCATAGTTTTGCTTAACTGAAGTCAGAGAAAGCTCGTTTTCTTTTTCTTGTAAAAGGAGCTGATTTTTGACCTGGTCTCTTTCTTTCTCTAGATCAGACAGTGTCTTTTGCAGTTGATTCTCATGCTCCAAGCGTAAGGTAGCCAGCTGATTCTCCAGTGCTTGAACTTCTTTTTCTTTCTCTAGCAGACTTTGACTAGCACTTTGCTCTACTTCCTTTTTGGCTAATTCTTTTTCGATATCAAAGTTCTGAATTTGACTTTGAAGCTGGGCAATTTTTTGGTCTTTTTGCGCTAGTTTTGTCTGCTGTTCATTCATGGCTTTTTGCTCAGCCAAGGCCAGCTCTTGCTTCATGCGTTCATGCAATTCCTTATCAAACTCTACAGTTCGAACTTGAGAAATCAGCTCTGCATATTGGCTTTCATTAACTGTAAAAACTTCCCCACAATTTGGACATTTAATTTCGTTCATGATTTTCCTCTGTATTTAACATTACTACATTCATTATAGCATGGAAAAACAAAAAGAAAAAGTTGGAATCAATCCAACTTTTAGTCTACGTATGTATCTTCGTTCTTGTTTAAGAAGGCATAAGGCAATCCAATCAGTAGACCACCGCCGATAAAGTTACCAATAAAGGTTACACCCCAGTGACGAAGAATATTTCCAATACCGAAGTTCGCGATTGAATCAGCAGCAACACTGAACTTCACAATAGCAAAGGATGCAAAGTTTGCGGCGATGTGCTCATTTGTTAAGAATACAAACATGTAAATGGCTGATAGAACCAACCAAAGTTTTGCGCCACCATCCTTAACTAAAACAAATGAAAGAATGGCGATGTTTACAAAGATATTCGCTAGAATACCTTCAAGTAAAACTAGTTCATTAGAGCGTCCCAACTTCATTTCTACAACTCCAGAAATAAAGCTATCATGTGTTAGATTAGCGTAAGCTGCTGAATGAGCAAATCCCCAACCAGCGATAAGGGCACCGATTATGTTAAAGAAAGTACAATATAGAAGAATTTCAGCTGTTTTTCTCCAGCTAATTTTTTTCAAAAAGCTACCAGCTGTCAAGAACATCATGTTAGATGTTACCAATTCAGCATTTAAGAAGACAATGTAGGCCAATCCCCAAGCGAAAACAAATGGGAAAAGGAAGCGTCCGCTACCAGGAGCGATTTTATTGATCAAGTCAGCACCAACAGCTCCAGCAGCTGTACTGAAGGTAAGGAAAGCACCTGCAAACATTGAACGAATTGCATATTTGAATTTACTTTGACTGTAAAGACTTTCCTTTTTCTTACAAGCAAATTCTATTTTTGAAATAAATTCTGATGAGACCATATAAACTCCTAAAACTTTTATTTGTGAATATTATAACATAAGATCGAAATTATGGGAAGGCTTTCCTAAATCAATCACTAATATTTTTTAAAATTATCGGAATCGTTTACACTCTTGTAGTTTTAAGGTTTTAGACTTCTAATATCACTGAAAACAATTCCTGAACTTCTAGAACTATTTATTATAATTAATATATTTTTAACTAAAATAAAAGAGAGAAACCTAGCATTTCTCCCCACTTCAATTGATAATTTTTAGTCTACATAAGTCTCTTCATTTTTATTTAAAAAGGCATATGGTAATCCAATCAAGAAACCACCACCTATTAAGTTAGCAACAAAGGTGACACCCCAATGACGGAGAATATTTGCGATTTCGAAATGCTGAACTTCATTAGAAACAATGCTAAATTTAACAATACTAAATGACGCAAAATTTGCAGCAATGTGCTCGTTTGATAAAAATACAAACATAGAAATTGCTGACAATATAATCCAAAGTTTTGCAGACGCATCTTTGACTAAGATTGAAGACAAAATAGCGATATTAACAAACACGTTGGCAAGAATACCTTCAAGTAAAACCAATTCACTTGGACGAGCTAACTTCTTAGCTACAAGTTTTGGTAAAAAACTATCCTGGGTCAGATGTGAAAATGCTGAAGAAGTGGAATAAATTCTTGTTCTTTACATTTGAATGTTAGCAAAAGCTTCAATTTCTTCTGCAGTCAATCCTACAAGCTCTGAAACCCACAAGCCGACAATATCTGATAAAACAGAATCGCTGACATATTCATTCTCACCATGACCATATTTACAAGTGAATAGAGGGGTTCTTATCGCTGAATGATAAAAATTGAACGCTAACTCTTGCAGTTTCTCTGGCTGAAATTCGAGTCCCAACTATTGTACAAGTCCAGCTCTCACTTTATCCCACTCTTCGCCTTTTGACTGGTAGTTTTCTCGTGCTTTATTGAGAAATCCTTGACAGAATTTTACCAACAAATCCTTGTTTTGATAGAGTAAACGACAAGAAAAATCAGTGATAGAACCAGCATGGAGTAAGAAAGTAAGCAAGTCGTCAAGACTTTCTGCTACCCGACCAACTTGGCCTTCACTCCCTATAAAGCCGATACTCTCATCCTCAAGAATCACATATTCTCCCCCACTACCGTCTTTAGCAAAGGCTATGGGCGAAAGAGAATAAACTTCATTGTTCTGAGAAAATTCAACCTCTTTCAACTGGTCATAAAAGAGAATATCGCATTCTTTCATCAATAAGTTTCTCAGTTGATTATCTTCTCTTATTACTTGTAGTTGAAGCATATTAGCTACTCTCCTGGATTTGACAATTGTCACAAATGACAACAATTCAATTTTAGCAATCGACTCTTAATAATAATAATAGATTTTAATATGGCACTTCTTGGCCACATTGGCAAGATTTTTCAATAACTCCTCGTTTCTTTTGCTTTTTCCAAAATGAAAAGTAAAAGATTTTCCATCTTTCCTTGTAAAGTACAGATGATACCTGTCCCCATTCATTCTTCTCCCTCGAACGTAATCAATATCAATCTGTCTAACTTCAGCCAGAGGAACAATCCTTTTTCTAAAAAGAATAATCGTGTGAATGTATAATCTTCCCTTAGCAATATGAAACGGGGCAAAATAGTTTCCACCACTTTGACGCACAATGACATAACGACGCCATAGAATCAGTAAAAGAAGGAAGGAAATAAAGTAAATAGCAAAAGTCAAAACCGAGCTTTTCATCATCGATTTTATCCCAATCAAAAAATAATCTATCATGATTAAACCGCCTTTTTTAACCTATTATACCACTTTTAATGAGCATCTATTTTATTGTCAAAGAAAAAGACTGAACAAAGTTCAGCCCTTTTTACGAATGGTTGATAAGATGTCTTTATCTAGTCAAATCAATACGTTGACCAATTTTACCAATGATAATTGCACCAACAATTAGTGAAGCGAATTCTCCGATACCAGTAGTGAACCATGTAAAGAAGAATGGTGCTTCTGCTACGATGTTTAATTCAGCAGCAATAGTGATCATTGAAATTGAAAATAGAATTGAAAAGAAGAAATGATCTTTTCGAATCAATCCATTAAAAAGATAGTCTTTACTATATTTACTGAACAACCAAACTCCTAAGCTTAGGAAGACAAGAGTTGATCCTCCACCTACAGCGACATCAATGAGTCCAAAACTGAAGAAATTAGCTATCATACATCCAAGAGTAACACCGATAATGTACTTAGGATTATAAAAAGCTAGGAAATTCATCATTTCAGAAATACGGAATTGGTAAGCTCCATAACTAATGGCATTGAGTGGTGGTGTAATAGTCAAAACCACATAAATTGCTGCGACAATGGCAATGTCAGCCAAATCGCGGACAGTAAGTTTTTTCATGTTTTCTCCTTTAGCGGCTATCCCGCGTCTAATATGCTTGGTGAAAGAAGCTAAGCACCAAGGGTTGAGCAAGTCAACTTTATTAGTATAGCACATTTAAATGCTTTATGCTATACTAATCTTATGAAAAGATACATTAAAAAATTCTTCGATAACGAAATTTTATCTTATTTATTTTTCGGCGTTGCTACTACCGTAGTATCAATATTTGTCCGCATCGTCATCTTCTATCTTACTCATCAAGAGTTAGTTGCGACTGCCTTGGGAAATATTGCTGGAATCCTATTTGCTTTCTTTACAAATGACACATTTGTATTTAAGCAAGAAAGAAAAAACTGGTTTAATCGATTAATTAAATTTACCTCTGCAAGACTTATCACCTTTTTATTGGATCTTCTACTAACTTTTATTTTTGTGACATGCTTCCCACAAATTATTGGTTACTTTGTTGGAAATGATATTAATAAAATTAATACAGTTGAAATCTTCATTGCACAAGTTACGATGGTGGTTCTCAACTACGTTTTTAGTAAGCTTTTCGTATTTAAAAAAAAATAAGCACCTTTCTTGCATTTAATATAAATTTACGATATAATCTAGACTGAAAAATTTCGAAAGGAAAAAGATTATGTTAAAGGATCTTAAAGATTTCTTGCTCCGTGGCAACGTCGTTGACCTTGCTGTCGGTGTGATCATCGCCACTGCTTTTGGTGCTATCATCAATTCATTTGTTAATGATATCATCACTCCACTTCTATTGAACCCAGCCTTGGAAGCTGCGAATGTACAAAACATCGCTGAGCTTGCTTGGAATGGTGTTACATATGGTAAGTTCTTGAGCGCTGTTATCAACTTCGTTGTAATTGGTACTGTTCTCTTCTTCATGATTAAAGCTATTGAAAAAGCTCAAAACCTTCGTAAGAAAGAAGAAGTTGCTGAAGAAGCTCCAGCAGCTCCAACTGAATTGGAAGTTCTTCAAGAAATCAAAGCACTTCTTGAAAAAAAATAAACATTTAAAAGGATTTAGGTATTGTCTAAATCCTTTTTTATTGTTATATTTCATCTTTTAGATGACTCTTGAGTTACACCATATTTTTTGATATAATGAGGGAAGTTTCCACCCTTAGTGTAATGGATATCACGTAAGATTCCGGTTCTTGAAATGGGGGTTCGATTCCCTCAGGGTGGATTATAGATAAAATATTATTAATAATTGAAAAAGCAGTGTATTATCACTGCTTTTTTATTTATATCTATACCTGCTCCGATAGTTCTTCCCACTCCAGCATAGCTTCTTCATGACGCTGACTAATCTTATCAAGTTCTGCTTGTAATTGCATGAGTTCATCTGCATCATTGGTGGTATGCATTTGTTCAGAGATAACTTGGGCTTGAGTTTCCAGCTCTTCGATTTCTGTCTCAAGACTTTCGATTTGTCTCATCAATTTACGAAGTTCTTTTTGACTTTCCTTTTGAGCTTGGTAGTCATTAACTGGAGAAGCCACTTTTTCTTGGCTATAAGTTGACGCTTCTTCCTCTTGACTAGCTGCCAACTCTGCTTTTTTTTCAACATAATAGTCATAATCACCCAAATAGACGGTCGAACCATTTTCGGACAATTCCAGAACATGTGTAGCGACACGATTGATAAAATAACGGTCATGGCTGACAAATAGAAGAGTTCCATCAAAGTCAATTAGTGCATTTTCCAGAACTTCCTTACTATCAATATCCAAATGGTTGGTCGGCTCGTCAAGAATCAGGAAGTTATTATTTTCCATTGATAGTTTAGCCAGTAACAAGCGAGCTTTCTCTCCACCTGAAAGCATGCCAACTGATTTCTTTACATCATCACCTGAAAAAAGGAAGGCGCCTAAACGATTTCGGATTTCCACTTCTGGCGTCAATCTAAAATCATTCCAAAGTTCATCTAAAACTGTATTACTTGGTGTCAACTTACTTTGAGTTTGGTCATAGTAGCCAACTTCAACATTCGCACCGAAACGCTTCTCACCCTTTATAAAAGGGATCTGATCAACAATAGACTTGATAAAGGTTGTCTTTCCAATCCCATTCGGACCTACAACTGCTACGGCATTCATCTTACGAAGGTCGAGGTTTATAGGCTCTGATAATATTTCTCCATCATATCCAATAGCAGCATTCTCAACTGTCAGCACAATATTACCAGATGTTTTATCAGAGTGAAAGGTCATATTGGCTGATTTATTCCCAGCTTCAGGCTTATCTAAACGCTCCATCTTTTCCAGTTGTTTACGTCTAGATTGAGCACGTTTGGTAGTTGAAGCTCGAACAAGATTTCGGCTAACAAAGTCTTCTAAAGCAGCAATTTCCTTCTGTTGCTTTTCGTAGTTCTTAGCTTCAGTCAGTAACTTCTGCTCTTTCTGCTCCACAAAGCTTGAGTAGTTTCCTACATATCTATCTAAAGAATGTTTGGTTAAGTCGAGCGTTATGGTTGCTACCTTATCGAGGAAATAACGGTCGTGACTAACAATTATCAAGGCACCACTGTAATTAACCAGATAGTTTTCTAACCAGGCAATGGTTTCAATATCCAGGTGGTTGGTCGGCTCATCCAAAACCAAGAGATTTGGCTTTTCAAGGAGCATTTTGGCTAGGGCTAATCTTGTATTTTGACCTCCAGAAAGCTCAGCAATTTTCATCTGCCACATAAACTCATCAAACTTAAAACCATTTAAAATGGCGCGAATATCAGCTTCATAGGTAAATCCTCCAGCCTGACGGAATTCTTCAGATAGACGATCGTAGTCTGACATGAGCTTATCGAGTTCTGCACCTGTCTTTTCCCCCATCTCTAGCTCCATTTGGCGAAGTTGTCTTTCAGTAGTACGTAAGTCATCAAAGACGTGAAGCATCTCGTCATAGATAGTATTTTCGGATTCAAATCGACTATCCTGTGCTAAGTAAGAAAGGGAAATATCTTTTTTCTTATTAATCTCACCAGAAGTTGGCTCTTCTTCCCCGACCAATATCTTTAATAGTGTCGACTTACCTGCTCCATTTTTACCAACGAGAGCAATACGATCTCTTTCATCTACTTGTAGATTAATATTTTCAAATAGAACATCGCCCGCAAAAGAACGTTCGATTTTATTAGCTTGTAAAATAATCATGTAACTATTTTACTATCTTTTTCTGTTTTTAACAATTCAAATAAAAAAAGTTCGAGCTTTAAACTCGAACTTTTAGATATTAATAACCAATACCACCACGGAATGTACGTGCCATATCTTTTAAGTTATAGTTCTTAGAAGATGTGTCGATTGTCCATTTACCGTCTTTCTTAGTCATCTTGATTTCGTAACCTTCTTTTTGCATATTATCGCTAGTATCAAGAGGAGTTGAATCAAATTGACTTGGTGCATTTTCTAAAATGTACTTCTCACCAGCTTTCATAGCTTCTGAGTAGCTGCTGTATTTACCTTTGTTTTCGTCGTAGAATTTACGGCTCAATTCATGGACATTCAAGTTATCCAAGTCGATTGTTTCAGGTCTTACATAGATAACTGCATAGTCTGGCAAGTAAGTTTTAACTTTGTAATCAACTTTTGCTCGTTTTGCATTTGCTTTGATATATGCTTCTGCAAATGTACGAAGTTCAGAATCAGATGGTTTGTAGTTGTAGAATCCTTTACCGAATGACTCAATAAATTTCTTGATAAATTCTTCTCTGTCAGCCTTCACATCGTTTGTAATAAGGTCAGAAGAGCTTGAAGATTTTTTATCATCTGACTTCTTGTCGTCAGATTTCTTATCGTCTGATTTCTTATCATCTGACTTTTTATCTTCAAGTGCAACGATTTGAGTTTTATCATTAGTAAAGCTTACGTTTGATGCACCACCAGTGTTTTCACCATCTAGGTAAACAGCATCAACATAATTTTTCATAGCTTCTTTAGCTTCATCAATAGTATCTTCGTATTGACTTGGATCAACCTTGATAGCTACGTCATTTTTACCTTTTTTATTTTCTTTTACATCATCGTAAAAGCTCGGTGCAAAGTGAAGTTCATATTTAGAATCTTTATTAACTTCATAAACTACATAACCAGCAACACTCTTGCCTTTAGAGAGACTATCTCCGTATGACATAAATTTTGTTTTACTGTCTGACTCATAAATTTGAATCGGTTCAACTTTTTCGTCTTTTTCGTTATAAAGTGCAATATCTTGGCTAGTAAAGCTAAACTGTTTATCACGATTGTTTTTAATCTCAACTTGAAGAGCAAGATAGTGTGAATTTGAATCTTCATCTTTAGGAAGGACATACATACCGTCTTTAACAGAAACTTCAAAGTTTGAGTTAGATGCAGTACCATTATCACTTGCTTTCTTACTATTTCCACAAGCTACCAATGCTAAAGCAGTCAAAACTAAAGCAGAATGCTTAAGAACTTTTTTCATAATAGAAAATCTCCTTTTTTTATTTATTATATTGTACCATACAGTCAAAAATTTTCAAACCAGAAACAGGAAATCGCTTTTAAAAATATTGTAAATTTTTAAATATAATAAATATCTACTCATTCTATGATTAAAATGAAACTTAAATTCAAAGAACTGAGCCACGCTAACGTTTTACTAAAACTTTAAATCGTGGTATAATGAAGGCGATTAGATTATATATTAAAGGAGATATCTTATGACTTACCAAGAAAACTACCAAAAATGGGTTGATTTCGCTGACCTACCAGATTACCTTCGTCGTGATTTGGAAAACATGGATGAAAAAACTAAAGAAGATGCCTTCTACACAAATCTTGAATTTGGTACTGCAGGTATGCGCGGATTAATTGGTGCGGGTACAAACCGTATTAACATCTATGTTGTTCGTCAAGCAACAGAGGGGTTGGCTCGTTTGATCGAATCAAAAGGTGGAAACGAAAAAGAACGTGGTGTTGCCATCGCTTATGATAGCCGTCACTTCTCTCCAGAATTTGCCTTTGAATCAGCAGCAGTTCTTGCTAAACACGGTATTAAATCATATGTCTTTGAAAGTCTCCGTCCAACTCCAGAACTTTCATTTGCTGTTCGTCACCTCAACTGCTTTGCAGGTATCATGATTACGGCTAGCCACAACCCTGCTCCATTCAATGGTTACAAGGTTTACGGAGAAGATGGTGGTCAAATGCCTCCACATGATGCGGACGCTTTGACAACTTATATTCGTGCTATTGAAAATCCATTTGCAGTTGAAGTTGCTGATGTGGAAGCCGAAAAAGCTTCAGGTTTAATCGAAGTTATTGGTGAAGCAGTCGATGCAGAATACCTCAAAGAAGTTAAAGATGTAAACATCAACACAGCCTTGATTGAAGAATTTGGTAAAGACATGAAGATTGTCTACACTCCTCTTCACGGTACTGGTGAAATGTTGGCTCGCCGTGCTCTTGCACAAGCAGGATTTGATTCAGTTCAAGTCGTGGAAGCTCAAGCAACTCCAGATCCAGACTTCTCTACTGTTAAATCACCAAACCCAGAAAGTCAAGCAGCCTTTGCTCTTGCTGAAGAACTTGGTCGTCAAGTTGGTGCAGATGTTCTTGTGGCAACTGACCCTGATGCTGACCGTGTCGGTGTTGAAGTCCTTCAAAAAGATGGTAGCTACCTTAACCTTTCAGGGAATAAAATCGGTGCTATCATGGCTAAATACATCTTGGAAGCTCATAAAAATGCTGGAACTCTTCCTGAAAATGCAGCCCTATGTAAATCTATCGTTTCAACTGACTTGGTAACGAAGATTGCTGAAAGCTACGGCGCAACTATGTTCAACGTTTTGACTGGTTTCAAATTTATCGCTGAAAAAATTCAAGAATTCGAAGAAAAACACAATCACACTTACATGATGGGATTTGAAGAAAGCTTCGGTTACTTGATTAAACCATTCGTGCGTGATAAAGATGCCATCCAAGCAGTCCTTGTAGTTGCTGAACTTGCTGCCTACTACCGTTCACGCGGTTTGACACTTGCTGACGGTATCGAAGAAATCTACAAAGAGTATGGCTACTATGCTGAGAAGACAATCTCTGTTACCCTTTCAGGTGTCGATGGTGCTGAACAAATCAAAGCGATTATGGCTAAATTCCGTGAAAACGGGCCTAAAGAATGGAACGCAACAGCTATTACAGTCGTAGAAGACTTCAAAACTCAAACAGCTACTGATGCTGACGGTACTGTAACAGCCTTGACTACTCCTCCAAGTGATGTCTTGAAATACACACTTGCTGATGGTTCATGGATTGCAGTTCGTCCTTCCGGTACTGAACCAAAAATCAAGTTCTACATTGCCGTTGTTGGAGAAAGCAACGAAGATTCACAATCTAAGATTGCTAATATCGAAGCTGAAATCAATGCCTTTGTAAAATAAACAATTAAAAGATGAGATCAACCAATCTCATCTTTTTTCGTATCAAATCTAAGCATTTTTAAAGACTTTATGGCATACTAGATTTAAAAGAAAGCGAGGAAAACTCATGGAACAATTTTTAGAAAATATTAAAGATCTTGAAGTTACAACTGTTGCGCGTGCGCAAGAAACTCTTGATAAAAAAGAAACTGCTACATTCTTTATCGGCCGCAAAACTTGCCCTTACTGCCGTAAATTTGCTGGCACTTTGGCTGGTGTGGTAGCTGAAACCAAAGCACACATCTATTTCATCAATAGTGAAGAACCAAGTCAACTAGATGCATTGCAAGACTTCCGATCACGTTACGAAATCCCAACTGTACCAGGTTTTGTTCATGTTGAAAATGGAGAGATTAAGGTCCGTTGTGATTCTTCTATGTCAGCTCAAGAAATCAAAGAATTTGCTGGATTGTAAAAACCACTCGTTTGAGTGGTTTTTGTGTTTTCTAAATTATTACTTTTTAAGCAATTCTTGTACCATTTTATGAAGTTCTTCAATCCTTTCAGCCTGCTTCTCGACTAAACGCCTTTGCATAACTAATTCATTCTGTAGTTCATCTAATTTGGATTCTTCATTAGAATTTTCTTTAACAAAAAAATTAGTTAAGGCGCTAGTCAGCATCCCAATCGTTCCAATTCCCACTAGCATTAAGATTATTGCTAACCATTTCCCAAATATTGAACTTGGGACTATATCACCATAACCAACAGTTGTTACTGTAACAATAGCCCACCAAAGACTGTCTGAAAAAGCTTTCTCCTCTACAACTGATAAGATTGAGCTTCCAACAAATACAATAAATACATTGACATATAAGATATAAAGCAAGCCATTCGTTCGTAGTAATCTACTAGCTTTTCTTTCTAATTTTCCACTTAAACCAATTATTCTTAATAATCTTGTAAGTTTAACTAATTTTGTTAATTTTGCTAAACGAAAAATGCGTCCCAAACGGAAAACTGTAAAAATAGCATTTAATGGAAGAATTGCTAATAAATCAAAAATATTATCAATAATGAAACGAAATTTTTCTTTACTAGTAAAGAAACGCCATAGATAGTCTACTATAAACACTATCCAAATCATTAAATCAATAATATTGTAAGGCGGATTATCCAAATCTATAACATCCATAAATCCAAAAATAACCAGCACAACAGATATCAATGCCAATAATATTATGGTTGTGTCATAGTAATCTACAAACGTCCAAGTCTTTTTCAATTTATATTTCTCCATTATGATTGCTTATGAATTTATTATAGCATAAATTAAAAACTAAGATTCAGTAAAAAGAACACCAATAGGTGTTCCTTTTTATATATCCGTTAAAGGAGTTGCAGTGTCTGGAGATGTATCGTAAACTTGAAAATCCACTCCTACTCCTAGATCTGCTTGAGCTAACTGATTGACCATGGTCATGTGGGCTAGCTCCTTGATATTATTCTCTTTAGATAGATGTCCTAGGTAAATCTTCTTGGTACGATTACCTAGTGTGCGAATCATGGCGTCTGCTCCATCTTCATTTGAGAGGTGACCAAGGTCTGACAGAATCCGCTGCTTGAGTCGCCATGCATAAGATCCAGCTCTCAGGATTTCAACATCATGATTTGACTCTATCAGATAGCCATCTGCATTCTCGACAATGCCAGCCATACGGTCACTAACATAGCCTGTATCCGTCAGCATAACAAAGCTCTTGTCATCCTTCATAAAACGATAGAATTGGGGAGCAACTGCATCATGGCTAACTCCAAAACTCTCAATATCGATATCTCCAAATGTTTTAGTTTTCCCCATTTCAAAGATATGCTTTTGAGAAGAGTCTACTTTACCTAGATACTTACTATTTTCCATAGCCTGCCAGGTCTTTTCATTGGCGTAAAGATCCATGCCATACTTACGAGCTAAAACTCCAACACCATGTATATGGTCAGCATGCTCATGCGTAATCAAAATAGCATCTAAATCTTCTGGTTTACGATTGATTTCACCTAATAAGCTTGTAATTTTTTTACCAGATAAACCGGCATCCACTAAAATCTTTTTCTTAGGGGTTTCTAGATAAAAGGAATTTCCACTAGAACCCGATGCTAAAATACTATATTTAAAGCCTGTTTCACTCATTCTAGTCTTCTACTTCATCCTCCCATACTTCTTCTTTTACAGCATCATTATCATAAGGAAGAACAATGGTAAAGGTAGAACCCTTCCCGTATTCACTCTTGGCCCAGATAAATCCATTGTGTTGCTTGATGATTTCTTTTGCTATCGCAAGACCTAAACCAGTCCCACCTTGGGCACGACTTCTAGCCTTATCAACCCTATAGAAACGGTCAAAAATCTTCGGTAAATCTTCTTTAGGAATCCCAAGTCCTTGGTCCGAAATTGATAAAATCATCTGGTCATCAGTGGTTTTCATGCTAACCGTAATTTTCCCACCATCAGGAGAATACTTGATAGCATTATTTAGAATATTATCGATTACCTGAGTCATCTTGTCTGTATCAATTTCAATCCAAACAGAATTAATAGGGTAGTCTCTGACTAATTCATACTTCTTGTCCTCATCTTGGCTTCTCATCTTATCAAAACGATTGAGAATAAAAGTGATAAATGCTGTAAAGTTAATCAACTCAACATCTAGATGACTGGTTGCATTATCAATACGCGAAAGATGCAAGAGGTCCGTTACCATTCGCATCATACGGTTGGTCTCATCTAAAGATACTTTGATAAAATCAGGAGCAACAGGTTCATATAATGCACCCTCATCCAAGGCCTCTAGGTAAGATTTGACACTGGTCAATGGAGTTCGCAATTCATGACTAACGTTGGAAACGAAAAGCCTTCTCTCGCGCTCTTCCTTCTCTTGTTCAGTCGTATCATGTAGAACTGCTACCAAACCAGAGATAAAGCCAGATTCTCTACGAATCAAGGCAAAACGCACACGCAAACTAATATACTCCCCATTTACATTTTGGGAATAAATCATCATTTCAGGACTTTGAGTAATCAAGTCTCTGAGTTCATACTCATCTTCAATCTTGAGCAACTCTAAAATGTTTTGATTGAGCGCGTCATCACTTTCAACCCCAAGTTGTCTTTTAGCCATATCGTTAATCATAGTGATTTGACCACGACGATTGGTTGCAAGAACCCCATCAGTCATGTATGATAGGATACTATGCAATCTTTTACTTTCCTGCTCAAGGTTTTCTTGAGTTAGACGAATAACTTCAGACAAATCATTTAGATTATTGGTAATATTGGTTATTTCAGTATTCCCCTGCATATCTAATACCTGAGAATAATCACCAGCAATTAAATCTTTAATCTTTTGATTTAACTGTTTGAGTCGAATATTATCTCTACGGCCTTCAAGCAAGAGAAAGCTAACAAGCATGATGAAACCAAGTAATATGAGTACAAAGACGAAATCTCTGGTTAAAATTGTTTGTTTAATTATATCAATCATTATTTCTCATATAATAACCCACACCACGACGAGTTAAGATATATTCAGGTCTACTTGGTGTGTCTTCAATCTTCTCACGTAGACGTCTAATGGTAACATCGACAGTACGAACATCACCAAAATAATCATAACCCCAAACAGTCTCAAGGAGGTGTTCACGGGTAATAACTTGACCAAGATGAGAAGCTAAGTGATGCAACAACTCAAACTCTCTGTGAGTTAAGTCCAATTCTTCTCCATATTTTTTGGCTACATAAGCATCTGGAAGAATCTCTAAATCTCTAATTTGAAGACTTTGCAATTTAGTATCTTCCTCTTGGTTGTCAACTGCAACTAACTCCGTACGACGAAGAAGAGCCTTAACACGCGCTTGTAGCTCACGGTTTGAAAATGGCTTGGTCACATAATCATCTGCACCAAGTTCAAGACCAATAACCTTGTCAAACTCACTATCTTTTGCTGAAAGCATGATAATTGGAACACTACTTGTCTTGCGAATTGTTTTAGCCACTTCAAGACCATCAATTTCTGGAAGCATCAAATCCAAGATAATAATATCTGGTTTCTCAGCCTCAAACAATTCAATCGCTTCACGTCCATTAAAGGCTGTAACAACTTCATAGCCTTCCTTGGTCATATTAAACTTAATAATATCTGAGATTGGTTTTTCATCATCTACAATCAATATTTTTTTCATATAGTCACCTTTTTCCTTGTATCAATTATACCAAAAAATTGCAAAGAAGACACGCAAGACTAGTGGTCAGCATCTTTTTGAATACTCTTGCCAAATTTTTTGTTGAGGTTTTGCTAGTGGGTAGAGGTCAAAATCTTCAGGAGTTAACCAAACTACCTCTTTATCACAATATTCTTTGCTATCAACTACTTGCCCGGATAGGATTCGTACATGCCACTTTCGATGGCTAAAGATATGTTTGACTTCTTCGAAATGACTATCCTGCCACTCAACTTCTAAATCATAATCCTGCTCAAAACTTTCTTGCGGTGATGGCCCAAGTTGAATAGATGGTTCAGCTACCTGATTAAAGAGATTTAGTTCTTCATTTTTCGAAAATTCATCTACCTCAATCAAGGGAAAATGCCAAAATCCAGCAAGTAACTTTTCACTTTCATTCTTTTCTAGTAAAAACTGTCCTTTAGCATTTTGAACAACTAAAGCATTAAGATAGACGGGAACTGGCTTTTTCTTTGCCGCTTTAATCGGATAGCAATCCATTGTTCCATTTTTATAGGCAGCACTAAAATCTTTAACTGGACTATCTTCTGGCTTCGGATTAACGGGTGCCTCAATATCTGAACCCAAATCCATCAAGGCTTGATTGAAATCACCTGGACGTTCTGGATCAATCAAAATTTCCATCATAGCTTGAAATATCTTGCGATTACTTGGATTACCAATGTCGTGATTGACTTCAAATAAACGAGCCAAAACACGCATGACATTCCCATCAACTGCTGGTTGTGGTAGATTAAAGGCAATACTTGAAATAGCTCCGGCTGTATAGGGACCTATCCCTTTCAAGCTTGAAATACCTTCGTAAGTTGAAGGAAATTCTCCATTTAATTCATTCATAATCTGCTGAGCTGCAGTTTGCATATTGCGAACACGCGAATAATATCCAAGACCTTCCCAAACCTTTAATAAACGTTCTTCAGGTGCATTTGCTAAAGTCTCTACAGTTGGAAAGCTTTCTAAAAAACGTTCATAATAGGGAATAACTGTATCAACTCTGGTCTGCTGCAACATGATTTCAGATACCCAGATATGGTATGGATTTTTAGTCCTTCTCCAAGGTAGGTCCCGCTTATTTTCATCATACCAAGCTAAAAGTTTTTGACGGAAAGAGAGAATTTTCTCCTCTTCCCATATGGTCACACCGTATTTCTCCAAATCTAACATATATCTAGTATAGCATATCCTTATAGGATACTCAAAAAATGAAAATTGTCCTTGTTTTGGTATCAGCTCTCTTATCATACCTGACTATAAGTCATATCTCTACTCTTTCTGTTATTTTCTATGATTTTTTGATATAATGACTCTTGAATGATTCTTTAAAAGGAGATATCCATGCGTTTTAATCAATTTAGTTATTATCCCGTTACACCCCAACAAGCTTTACAAGAATTATCTGAGCTCGGATTCAAGCTTGATCTTTCAGCTTCACATAAAGAACAGTTTGAAGCTTTTGTTAGGACTTGTTTTTTTAATTACACAAATACGGATTATCCCCTTACTACTTTAGCAGTTGATAAAGAAACAGATTTACTCACTTTCTTCAATTCGGACCGTGAATTGACAGCAGAAATTTTCTACACTGTTGCCTTTCAATTGCTTGGATTCAGTTACTTAGTAGACTTTGAAGATGGTCTTGCTTTTCACAAAGAAACAGCGTTTCCGATCGTTTACGGAGATTTAATCGACAATTTCTACCAGCTTTTAAATACACGCACTAAAAAAGGGAACACCCTTATCGATCAGTTAGTTAGTGATGGTCTTATTCCTGAGGACAATAACTATCACTACTTCAATGGCAAGAGTTTGGCAACCTTCAATACTAACAATGTCATTCGTGAAGTAGTTTATGTAGAGACTCGTGTTGATTCTGATAAAGATGGTCTACCTGACCTCATCAAGGTAAATATCATTCGTCCAGCATACAATGGAAAGATTCCAGCTGTCATGACAGCAAGTCCATACCATCAAGGAACCAATGACAAAGCAAGCGATAAGGCTCTCTATAAGATGGAAGCCGAACTAGAAGTCAAGGAACCACATGAAATTACGTTAGAAAATCCAACCCTGGACTTGGTTGAACCAGTTGGGGATGCTGAACTTGTTTCTGAAGCTGAAGAAAAACTCACTCATATCAATAGCAGCTACACACTTAACGACTACTTCCTTCCAAGAGGTTTTGCCAATATCTACGTATCAGGTCTTGGTACCAAAGATTCACAAGGTCAGATGACTAACGGAGATTACCGTCAAGTTGAAGCTTATAAGAATGTTATCGATTGGCTAAATGGTCGTTGTCGTGCCTTTACGGATCATAGTCGTAAACGTCAAGTAAAAGCTGATTGGTCAAATGGTAAAGTGGCAACTACTGGTCTTTCTTACCTAGGAACAATGTCTAACGGCCTTGCTACTACAGGAGTTGATGGTTTAGAAGTCATTATTGCTGAAGCAGGTATCTCATCATGGTACAACTATTACCGTGAAAATGGTCTTGTGACAAGCCCAGGCGGCTATCCTGGAGAGGACTTCGATTCATTAGATGAATTAACTTATTCTCGTAATCTATTAGCTGGTGACTTTATTCGTGGAAACGAGGCTCATAAAGCTTCCATAGAAGAACTCAAGAAAAATCTAGACCGTAAAACTGGAGATTATAACCAATTTTGGCATGACAGAAACTACCTTCTTAATGCTAAAAAGGTTAAGGCTGAAGTTGTCTTTACTCACGGTTCGCAAGACTGGAATGTAAAACCACTTCATGTCTATCAAATGTTCAATGCTCTTCCAAGCAATATTAAGAAACATCTCTTTTACCATAACGGCGCTCATGTTTATATGAACAACTGGCAGTCTATTGATTTCCGTGAATCCATGAATGCCCTTTTGACACAGAAATTATTGGGTCAAAGCACTAACTACCAACTTTCAAGTGTCGTTTGGCAAGACAATACTGCTCCTCAAACTTGGCTGTCACTTGAAGATTTTGGAAATCAAACTGACCATAAAACTTTCTCTTTAGGTACTGAGGAAGCTGTCATTGAAAATCATTACCAAGATTCTGACTTCGAACGATTTGGAAAGACTTACCAAACCTTTAACAATGAACTTTATCAAGGTAAGGTGAATCAGATTACCATTGATCTTCCAGTGACTGAAGATCTTCATATCAATGGTCGTGTTAAACTAAACCTTCGTCTCAAGTCAAGTACCAATAAAGGTCTTCTCTCTGCTCAACTTCTCGAACTTGGTCAAAAGAAATACCTTCAACCTTATCCTGGAGTCTTGGCTGCTCGTACTATTGATAATGGTCGTTACCATATGCTGGAAAACCTTTGCGAGCTACCATTTACTCCAAATGCTCAACGTGTTATCACCAAAGGCTATCTCAATCTTCAAAATCGTCATGATTTATTAAAAATTGAAGAAGTTAAACCAGATGAATGGATGGAATTCCAATTTGAATTACAGCCAACTATTTATAAACTAAAAGAAGGCGATGCTCTCCGACTTGTTCTTTATACTACTGACTTTGAAATTACTGTCCGTGACAATACTGACTATCAATTAACTGTAGACCTTGCTCAGTCTAGTCTCGAAATTCCTTATCAAAAGTAGTTCGTTAATCAGAAAACCCGTGATAAAAATATCACGGGTTCTTTTACTCTTATTTTTTTTCTTCGGCTTGTTTCTTCATTCTCGCAAGTCTCAATGAACGATTGGGATTGAGGCGATTAAAAAGTTCTTCTAATTTCTTTTCATTCCAGACGTCTGCTGCAGAAACAAAATTTCCATCAGCATCTCGGAAAGATATTGGTTTATCACCCATAGCTATCTCCTAGTCTACAAATTCAAACTCAAATTTTCCAATACGGACAAGGTCGCCGTCCTTAGCACCACGAGCACGAAGAGCTTCATCAACTCCCATACCACGCAACTGACGCGCAAATTTCATGACAGACTCATCACGGTCAAAGTTAGTCATATTAAAGAGTTTCATGAGTTTTTCACCTGAAAGAACCCAAGTTGCATCATCGTCACGACCAATCTCAAATGGTTTTTCTTCTTCATCGAAGCCGTAATATGCTTCTTCTTCCATTTCTGATTCGTCATAAAGAAGGAATTCTGGCGTTTTATCAAGAAGCTCAGCCGTTGCATCTAATAGAGGTGCAAGACCTTGCTTAGTCAAACCTGAAATTGGAAAGATTGGCGGTAATTCTTCAAATTCATCATAATTAGCAGCCAATTTTTTCTTGAATTCTTCAAGGTTTTCCTGACTCTCAGGCATATCCATTTTATTAGCAACAATAATCTGTGGACGCTCCATAAGACGAAGGTTATAAGATTCAAGTTCCTTGTTGATTGCTAGATAGTCCTCGTAAGGATCACGTCCTTCGCTAGCTGACATGTCAATGATATGCAGGATAACGCGAGTACGCTCGATATGGCGAAGGAACTGAGTTCCTAGTCCAACACCTTGGCTAGCACCTTCAATCAATCCAGGAAGGTCTGCAACGGCAAAGGATTCACCGGACTGGGTACGGACCATACCAAGATTTGGCACAATTGTCGTAAAGTGGTAGGCACCAATTTTTGGCTTAGCAGAGGTAATCACGCTAAGGAGTGTTGATTTACCTACAGATGGGAAACCAACTAAACCTACATCCGCAAGGATTTTAAGTTCTAACTGTAATTCACGTTCTTGACCAGGTTCTCCGTTTTCTGAGATTTCGGGCGCAGGATTTTTAGGTGTTGCAAAACGAATATTACCTCGACCACCACGACCACCGTGAGCCACGATGAACTCTTGTCCGTTCTCTATCAAATCAGTGAGAACTTTTCCAGTCTCCGCATCACGCACGGTTGTCCCTTGAGGTACACGGACAATCAAGTCTTCTGCACCTCGGCCATGCATTCCTTTTGTCATCCCTTTTTCACCTGATTGGGCCTTGAAATGACGATTGTAACGGAAGTCCATAAGGGTACGTAACCCTTCGTCTACAACGAAAACAACGTTACCACCACGTCCTCCATCACCGCCCCATGGTCCACCATTAGGGACGTATTTTTCACGACGAAAGGCAACCATGCCATCGCCACCATTACCAGCCTTTACTTTAATCTTGGCTGTGTCTAAAAACATACTCATATTCTCTTCTCACTTTAAAAAGGGCTGGGAAATCCCAGTCACCAACTATTACTACTTGCTAGAAAATCTAGCATTTTAAAATCTGCTAAATACACCGATAGCTGTAGCAAAGATACCTGCTAAGGTTACAAATAACATGATTAATACGACAAACATCGTTAGTTTTTCAAAGAAAGTTTTTTTACGTTTCCCATTATCACCAAATGCCATTTTTTCTCCTTTACTATAATACTCTAATCTTAATATTCATCAGATACAGGAGCGATTGCCCACAAAATTAAGTAAGCAATAAGTCCAGCACCATAACAGAAAGCTAGAACTCCCCAAATCACACGTACAATTGTAGGGTCAATATCAAAATAATTAGCTAAACCAGCGCATACACCACCGATTTTTTGATCTCTACCACTTCTCATAAATTTCTTTTTCATTTTTTTTATTTCCTTTCTTTGATTCGATTAGTCGTTCAAATATTTTCTTAAATGACTCAACTGTTTTCTAGAAGCTTTCAACATACGTCTTGAACCCTTGACCGGCATAGACACTGCTTGTTGCGGTATATAAAATACCGTCTTTAAAATACGTTTCGTAACAGGTTCATCTGCAGTCAATTCTTTTTCAAAATTATTTGAAATAATAACATCTAGATAGAATTCATGCACTCTCTTAGCAAAATTCTCAGCTGAAATTTCATACAATTTTTCAGCCAAGTGTTTTTCATCCATTGACGGTGTAGCAAGTAAAGCCTCAAGAATCGCTCCTGCCAAGTCCCTTTCCTCATAATAAAGGGTTCCAAACATTTTATCATTGATGAGATTATCCAAATAAGGATTACCATGGGCAATAACAGGTGTCTTACTAGCTAAACTTTCCAGATAAGTCAATCCCTGAGTCTCACTTGTAGAAGCCGATATGAAGAAATCAGCTGCCTTATAATAGAGTGCCGTCTCATTTGGCGGAATCATACCTGTAAAGATAACAGAATCTCGAATTTTTAAATCTTCTGCTTGCTCCTTAAGGTTGTCTAAATAAGGTCCATCTCCAGCTACAACCAGTTTAACATTTGGTTCTTCTTTTAGGACATCTGGTAAAGCTTTAAGAACTGCTTGAATATTCTTCTCGTAAGAAACTCGAGAAAGACTTAGAAGCATCTTTTCGTCTTGTTGGATCCCTAGTTTATCCCTTAAGTCACTAATGTGTTCAGGACCAATCTCAGGGCGTTCAAATTTGGCAAGTTCAATTCCAGTAGGAATGACACGCTTTTCAACTTTTACCTTATAGTCAGATAAAAGGTCGCGTACAATTTCACTCGGGCAAATAACCCCATCAACATCATGCAAAAAACCTCGAACAAGATATTTGACCATACTTGGACGAATCAACATTCCCTTAGCAATATAGTGAACATAATCCTCGTACTGGGTATGATATGTATGAATGACTGGAATTTTCAGTTCTCGAGCAATCCAAATCCCCAATAAACCAAGAGAAAACTCAGTTTGGGTATGAATGATATCGAGTTTGTATTGTTTAGCAATCTCAAGAGCTTTCGTAAATCCACGGTAAGCGAAACGACGGTCTTTAAAGGCAAAGAAAGGAACACTAGGAATACGGATAATCTGCCAGTCTTCATAACGATTGACATCCTTATCGGTTGTCGTGAAGATAAAGACTGCATGCCCTTGCTTTTCAAGCTCTGTTTTTAAGGTTCGAATACTGGTTGCAACACCCGAAACCTGTGGGAAATAAGTATCTGTAAATAATCCAATTCGCATATACTACCTCATTTTTTTCCTAAAGCCGCTTGCTCCCGATAGAATTTTAGCCATATTTCAAGGAGATGCTCCTCTGAGTATTCTCTTGAAATAGCCTTGGCCTTTTCTTTTAACTCTTTCAAATCTTCTGGATGCTCTCTATATTCCATAATAGCGTGTTTCATCTCTTCCACATCGGTGGTTGGTCTGTAATTGCCTTCTAGAATCACCTTATAAAGATCTAAGTCCCGAAGCATAATGGGAGCTTCACAACTCGCAGCTTCTAGAATGGTCATCGGAAAGAGCTCGTTATAGCTAGGAAGTAAGAACAAATCTGCCAAAGCATAGAGTTCTCTCATCCGTTCTGGCTCAACAATTCCAGGGAAAATCAGATTCTCTGGTGGATTATCCATGATTTTTTTATAACGTTCATAACCATCGGTTATCCCACCAAATGAGAAACCTCCAGCCCAAATAAAGGTGATGTCCGGTAGTTCCTCAGCAAGAGTGATGAAATCATCGATTCCCTTACGTTTCTGAACCTGCCCAGCTCCTACTACTACAAATTGATTGTCACTCAACCCCATATCTTGTCGAAGTTGACTTACTTTTTCTGCAGAAAGTGGGTGCCATTTTTCTTTGTTAACAAAGTTAGGGATATAGGTCACTTTTTCACGAGGAATACCAGCTGCAACCAAATCTTCGATAAAAGTAGGATTAACCACGACCAAGTGTTCCATACGGTCATAAAAAGAAAACACATAGCGCTTAACAATCCCTTTTAGAAAGAATGGAATCTTCAAACTACCTTCTAAGGTGTCAGGCAAGAAGTGGACATAACCAATCCTACGACCTGAACGCTTCTTTTGAAAAGTTGACAGATAATAAGGAAGGTCGATTGTATGAAAATGAGTAACATCAGCTTCTACAGGAAGATTCTCCGTTACAATTAGTTGGTCTTTCGCATCACGTTTCAAAAGTTGCACAAGTTCACGGTAAGCTCCAGAAACACCTTGTCCTGCTACCTTTTCACTCGAACTTAGCATGTTGATGCGTAATTTCTCTTTTTCCATACTATCCATTATATCATTTTATTGAAAGAAAATCAGCAAATTAAAAAAGAGATAGCATAAAAGCTAGGGAATTTCCTAACACTTATACTATTTCTTTTTTATATCATTCTATTTAATACCTAAAGCGATACGTGCATAGCGACTCATTTTTTCAACCGTCCAAGCTGGATACCAAACTAATTTCACTTCAACGTTAGTAACTTCTGGTACATCTGTCATAGCATCATAAATTTGATCTGTCAAGAGGTCTGCTAATGGACAACCCATAGTCGTTAAGGTCATATCAATCTCAGTATCACCGGTATCACCATCAAATCGAATCTCATAAATCAGACCTAGGTTGACGATATCGATTCCTAATTCTGGGTCGATAACTTCTTCTAATGCAGATAAGATTTTCGTTTTGATAGTTTCAATTTGCTCTTCTGTATAAGCCATGTGTAATCCTCCAATTTTAATCTTCGATAAAGTCACGAAGTGGTTTACTACGACTAGGCTGGCGAAGTTTTCTCAATGCTTTTGCCTCAATCTGACGAATACGCTCACGAGTGACATTGAAGACTTTACCAACATCTTCTAGAGTACGCATTTTACCATCATCGAGACCAAAACGAAGACGAAGAACATTTTCTTCACGATCTGTAAGAGTATCCAAAACTTCATCCAACTGCTCGCGCAAGACGATGCGAGTTGTGTAATCAACTGGATTTTCAATCACTTCATCTTCGATAAAGTCACCAAGATGGCTATCATCTTCTTCACCAATAGGCGTTTCTAGAGAAACTGGTTCTTGAGCAATCTTAAGGATTTCACGAACCTTATCAGGCGTCATATCCATTCGTTCAGCAATTTGCTCAGGAGTAGGGTCTTGTCCCAACTCTTGAAGAAGATTACGTTGTTCACGAACAAGCTTGTTGATAGTTTCCACCATGTGAACCGGGATACGGATGGTACGAGCTTGGTCAGCAATGGCACGTGTAATAGCCTGACGGATCCACCAAGTTGCATAAGTTGAGAATTTGAACCCTTTAGAGTAGTCAAATTTATCAACGGCTTTCATAAGCCCCATGTTACCCTCTTGGATTAAGTCAAGGAATTGCATGCCACGTCCAACATAGCGTTTCGCGATAGACACAACCAAACGAAGGTTAGCTTCTGCTAGACGTTGCTTAGCTTCAACATCGCCTGCTTCAACAGCAAGAGCTAATTCTTTTTCTTCTTCGTTAGTAAGAAGAGGTACAACACCGATTTCCTTCAAGTACATACGAACAGGGTCATTGACTTTGGCAGATGTTGAACCAATTAAGTCTTCATCGCTAAGTTCTGGTTCTTCCTCTGTACTTAAAACACGTTCACTCGGATTTCCTTCGTTATCAGTGATTGCAATACCTGCATCTTGAATTCGTTGCAAAAGATTCTCAATACCTTCTACATCAAGAGCAAAAGGAATTACAAGGACATTGTTAATTTCATCATCTGTCGCAGTACCAGTTTTCTTATGGTTACGAATAAATTCTGCAACTTGGACATCAAAAGTTGTTACTTCTTTTTGTTTTTTTGCCATTCTTACTCCATTCTTCTTTTTTGGGCAATTAAGCGTTCAAGCTCTTCTAAAGCAGCATCTGTGTCGCCTACATGACTAGCTTCCTGAACTTTCTTTTTAATTTGCAAGTTTTGTTGATTCAAAAGAGCACGATTACGAGACTCCTCCACTTCCTTTAATTCTTCTGGAGACATTTCAGAAGGTAGATCCAAGGCTAACACTTGGTACCAAGCATTTTCCACTTCTCTAGTCTGATTTGCCAAGTCTTCAGAAGAAATCGAACCATTATCAATCAAGAGTCCATACAAGGTCTGAAACTCTGGAGTTTCAAATACAAAATCATCTCTCAAACGATAATCATTCAACACAAGGGGGTGCTCCATCATACGATAAAGAATATGTGCTTCAGCTCTCATGACTGCCGTCAATTGTTTAGAAACCGACATAGTAATTGGTGTCGGATTAACAACCTGCTTCACTTTTTCTTGTCTTTGTCTGACACGACTTTCGTTGATAATGTGCTCAACTTGTTGATAATCAAAAGATGGTAAATGATCCGTCAACAAATGAATATAGGTGTTCTGGGCTGTGATAGAAGGTTCTTTGACGATAAGAGGTGCAATTTTCTCGATAAAATCAATCTGTGCTTGAAGATTTTCACTATTACTTGGTTTGTAATGATGAATGTAAAACTCAATCGGACTGATTCTAGTATTGGATAAAAGATAAGCCAAATCATCTGGAGAATTCTTTTGTAAATACTCATCAGGA
The DNA here is from genome assembly GCF_001814215.1 of Streptococcus sp. HMSC062D07. Lineage (NCBI taxonomy): Bacteria > Bacillati > Bacillota > Bacilli > Lactobacillales > Streptococcaceae > Streptococcus > Streptococcus sp. HMSC062D07. The sequence continues at coordinate 97,599 of NZ_KV815331.1, read as the reverse complement.
TCCATTGCATCAGGAATCTGGACAACTTGTACAGGTAGATCTTTAAGCTCATCCAAAGCTTTAGCAGTTGCAGCTTGTCCTGCCTTATCACCGTCATAAGTGATAATCACTTTTTTTGTAAAGCGTTTGAGATGTTCGACGTGTTCCGCAGTCAAGGCCGTTCCCATGGAAGCTACTGCATTTTCAATACCAGCACGGTAGGCTGCAATAACATCCATAAAGCCTTCCATCAGATAAATTTCAGGAGCTTTACCTGAGCCTTTTTTTACCCTATCCAAATGATATAATTCGTAACTCTTGTTAAAAATCGCCGTCGCTCGACTATTTTTATACTTGGCAGTTTGAGAATCTGTCTCTTGCCAAATCCGTCCAGAGAAAGCAATTACCTTTCCTTGGTCGTTTGAGAGTGGAAATATAATCCGGTTATGGAAAGTATCAAAAAATTGGTTACTTTCCGATAGATAAAATAGACCTGAATCCAGCAAGTCCTTCTCACTATAATCGTCTGCTAAACGCTGATAAAGATAAGAGCGTTCTGCTGGAGCTAGACCAATCATAAAGTGTTTAATGACATCATCAGTCAAGCCACGTTTATAGAGATAGTTTCTCGCCTCCTCACCCATTTTAGTCGTCATGAGGATTGCATGATAAAAGCGTGCAGCCTTGTCATGCATATCGTAGAGATTTTGATGGGGTGACGTGTGTGGGACAGAGTTATGTACGGGAGCTTCAAGGTGCATTCCGAGTCGTTCGCCCAACATCCTTACCGCATCCGCAAAAGTTACTTGTTGATACTCTTCTATAAACTTAAAGACGTCTCCGGAACGACCACAACCAAAACAGTGGTAAAATTGCTTATCTTCGACCACGTTAAAGGAAGGGGTCTTTTCACCATGAAAAGGACAGAGCCCCAAAAAGTTCCGTCCAGATTTTTGTAAAGAAATCACTTCTCCTATGATTTCGACAATATTGGTATTGCTTTTGATTTCTTCGATGACTCTCTTGTCAACCATAGACAATACCTCCATTTTATCACAGTTTCCTTTATAGTATACTTTATTTCTGAAAAAAAGTAAACCATTTCATACCTTTTACATGCTTCTATTTCATAGAAAATAGGCAGTTTCGAGAGTAAAATTTTAGGAAATTACACATTTACCTAAAATTAAAAAATATATAAATAAAAAAATCTCTATTTGCTTCAACAAAAAAACTTAGAGGTAAAATTTTATCTCTAAGTTTTTTGTAAATGAGAAATCTTATTCAAACAACTGATAGTAATCTGAAATCTTCATCTTGGCTTTTTCATCCTTGTTTAAATCTTGGATGATACGTCCTTCTTTCATGACAATGAGACGATTTCCATACTTGAGAGCATCTTCCATATGGTGGGTAATCATTAATGCTGTTAGATGGTCCTTGCTGACAAAGTCATCTGTCAATTCCATCAAGGACACACTTGTTTTAGGGTCAAGGGCTGCCGTATGTTCATCCAACAAAAGGAGTTCAGGACGTTTCAAGGTTGCCATCAAGAGGCTCAAGGCCTGTCTTTGTCCACCTGACAAGAATTCAATCGGTGTATCCAAGTGTTTTTCTAGACCATTTCCGACTTTCTCAATGGTTGTTTGAAATTCTTCCTTGTAAGCTGAGAGTCTTCTCGGAAAAAGTCCACGTTTTTCACCACGAAACTTAGCAATTAAGAGATTTTCTGCAACCGTCATACGAGGGGCAGTTCCCATCTTAGGATCCTGAAAGACACGAGAAAGGTACTTGGCACGTTTTTCAGGGCTAAAATGAGTCACATCCTCACCCATAATACGAATAGTCCCACTAGTCAAGGGCAAAGTTCCTGCAATACTATTAAAGAGTGTTGATTTTCCCGCTCCATTTCCACCCAAGATTGTGATGAAGTCATGTTCATAAATATCTAGCGAAACATCGTTTAGGATAATCTTTTCTTCATCAAATCCATTTTTCACAATTTTTGTGGCATTTTTTAATTCTACAATCGCTGTCATTTGCTTAACTTGACTCCTTTCAAGTATTTATCCTTAAGGGTTGGAATGACTAGACAAGTTGCTAGGATAAGAGCACTGTATAGACGGAGGTAGCTAGTATTAAAGCCAAGAGCAATGACTCCCCATACCAAGAATTGGTAACTAATAGAACCAACAACAATAGTAACCAGACGTTCTGCTAATGTAAGACTCTTAAAGAGTACTTCACCGATAATTAAGCTTGCAAGACCAACTACGATAACCCCGATACCACGAGAAACATCTGCATAGCCTTCTTGTTGAGCGATAAGAGCGCCAGCAAGTGCGATCACACCATTTGACAAGACCAAGCCCATCAACTCCATACGTCCAGTATTGATACCAAAACTACGAGCCATATCTGGATTATCTCCTGTTGCGATATAAGCTTGTCCCAATTTAGTATCTAGGAAGAAAAGCATAAGAAGGATAACCAAAGTCACAAAAATCAAACCTGTAAATAATTGATTAACCTCAGATGAGAAAGGAAGAACGTCCTGGATTTGTTTAGTTCCTAAGAGCCCAAGGTTTGCCCGTCCCATAATCATGAGCATGATAGAATGGCAAGAAGTCATCACCAAAATACCAGACAAGAGTGTTGGAATCTTTCCTTTCGTGTAAAGAAGACCAGTCGCTAAACCTGCAAGACAGCCTGCTCCAACAGCTACTAAGGTAGCAAGAAAAGGATTGACACCTTGTGTAATTAGAGTTACTGCTACCGCTCCTCCTAGTGGGAAGGAACCCTCGGTTGTCATATCTGGAAAGTTGAGGATTCGAAAGGTCATAAAGATTCCCAAACCTAGAATAGCCCAAACAAATCCTTGTGAAATAATCGATACTATCATGTTACATTCATTTCCTTCTTTTAAAAATTGGAGGAGATGTCTCCAACTCCTCCTTCATTCTTATTCGATTACTTGACCAGCTTCTTTAAGAACTGATTCAGGTACAGTGATTCCAAGTTCTTGAACCACTTTTTTATTGATAACTGATTTACCAGTTGAGAAGACATTAACTGGAGTATCTGCAGGTTTTTCACCCTTCAAGACTTTGGCAATCATCTTACCAGTAGCCACACCAAGATCGTGTTGGTCCACAACGACTGATGCCAAACCACCTGCCTCTACCATTGCAGTTGCGCTTGGGTAGATTGGTTTTTTAGCTGTTTGGTTACTTGATACTACAGTTGAGAACGCAGATGCGATTGTGTTGTCAATTGGAACCCAGATTGCATCTACTTTACCAGTCATAACATTAACTGTTGAAGCAATTTCGTTAGTTGAAGGAACTGCAAAAGTCTCTACTTTCAAACCAGCTTTTTCTGCGTAAGCTTTGAACTCTTCGACTTGTGATTTTGAGTTATCTTCGCTACTTGAGTAAAGAGCTCCAACTGTCTTGACATCAGGAGTCAATGTTTTAATCAATTCAACCTGTTGTTGAGCAGGGTTATGGTCAGATACCCCTGTGATGTTTCCACCTGGTTTTTCCAAGTTTTGTACAAGGTTAGCTCCAACTGGGTCTGTAATAGCTGCCATGATAACAGGAAGATCTTTTGTTGCACTTGCTAGCCCCTGAGCTGCAGGTGTCGCAATTCCGACAACAACATCATTTCCATTTGACACCAATTGTTTACTCATTGTGGCAACCTTACTTTGGTCACCTTCTGAGTTCATAAAGTCGATTTTAACTTGGTCGCCTTTGTAGCCTTCTTCAGCAAGCCCATCTTGGATACCTTGGTAGATCAAGTCAAGCGATGGGTGACTGACGAACTGTAGAACACCAACCTTAGCTGTTTTGTTAGCTGTCTCAGTTTTAGTTTCTTGTTTAGTTAAGTTAGAGTAGACCAAGCTTCCTCCAACTACAAGTGCTAGTGCTGCAATAATACCAATTAAACGTTTATTCATATCTATTTCTCCTTATTTCACTTAAACTTAGTAATGTTCATTACACTTTCATTATAACTTTACCAAGCGTCGCCATCGTTTGATTTCCATCATTTTTTCCTCCCCATAGAAAAAGTCCTCACACAAAAAACTTGTGTGAGGACGTCGATGCGCGGTGCCACCTCAATTATAGGAATTATTCCTATCGCTCTTACTCGCTTCACGAGTTGCACTATAAGGTGTGCTCACCGAATTCTTATGATTTCAAATTCTTAATAACATCCAGCCCAATTTCATCATCTTCTTCTATCTGTTTCCACCAACCACAGACTCGCTAAAAAAATTCGATGATTACTTTCTGAATGCTTAAATTATATCATTTTACTAAAACTTGTCAAGGATTTTCATGAATTATTTTAAAAAATTATGAAAATTCCTACGGTTTTTGGAAAATATTTCTAGTATTAACCTGAATTACGTAATCCTGTAGCAATTCCGTTAATAGTCGTATGAATCAATCTTTCCTCATGTGAGGACAACTCTCCGCGACGTTGACGCTTAATCAACTCTAACTGAATATAGTTAAGAACATTGAAATAAGGCATGCGGTAATTCAGACTATCTTTCAAATAAGTGTTTTCTGCCAAGAGTTCTTCATGACCTTCGATAGCCAGGATAACATTCTTAGTCAATTGCCATTCATCCAAAATAGTATAGTAGATTGCTTGTACTTCTTCACTTTCACAAAGTTTAGCATATTCAAAAGCAATATTCATATTTGATTTTGATAGAACCATGTCAACGTTTGATAGGAGCGACTGGAAGAATGGCCAATTTTGATACATGTCACGAAGGTATTCAATATTTTTTGGATCTTGATCAATAAATTCCTTGAAGCTTGAACCAACACCATACCAACCTGGGAACATGACACGACTTTGTGACCATGAGAATACCCAAGGAATGGCACGTAGACCACCAATTTCAGTGATTGTTTTACGTGCTGCTGGACGAGAACCAATATTAAAGCTTGAGATATTCTTGATTGGACTAGATTCAAAGAAATAATCGTAGAAATGATCATTTCCAAATACTAGTTCACGGTAGATATCATAGCTACGACTGACTACTTGGTCCATGATCGCCTCATAGCGATTTGATGTATTAGTATCACTCTTCTTCTGTGTAATCATACGGTTGATAGCCGCTGATACCAACATTTCCAAGTTATAGTAAGCTGCATCCTTGTTTCCGTATTTATTTCCGATAACTTCACCTTGTTCAGTTAATCGAATACGGTCTTTAATTGACTTGAGCGGTTGAGAAGCAATGGCGTCATAAGTAGGGCCACCACCACGACCAACAGTACCACCACGACCGTGGAAGAAGGTTACTTTGACTCCAAATTCATCACCGATAGCAGTTAATTGTTGTTGAGCTTTGTATAGAGTCCAACAAGATGATAGATAACCACCATCCTTGTTACTATCAGAGTAACCTAGCATAATTTCTTGATAATTATCTTTTGAAGCAATCCACTTCTTAGCAAGCGGTAAAGAGAAATACTTTCTCATAGTCTCTTCGGAATGATCCAAATCCTCAATTGTTTCAAAGAGAGGCACGATTTGAACACGTGCTTTTTCAGCATCTACAAGACCGACTTCTTTCAGCATAATCGCCAATTCTAACATATCAGACACGCTGGTTGCATGAGAAATAATCGTTTGACGAATGACGTCTTCTCCCAAACGATCTTTTAATTCACGTGCAGTTTGGAAAATGGCTAATTCTTTTTCAAGAAGTTCAGATTTTTCAGCATGAGTAGCTGACAAGATTCGAGGGTCTTCTAATAGTTCATGTAAAAGCAACTCGCACTTCTCATCTTCTGAAAGATCGCTATAATGATCATTAATTCCAGCAGATGCTAACAATTCAGCAACACAGGCTTCATGAACACTTGAGTCTTGGCGCATATCGATAGATGCCAAGAAGAAACCAAAGACTTCAACAGCCTCCAAAAGCTCGGCAAACTCTCCAGTAAGCAAAGCTTCTGCCTTATTTTCAAGCAATGAATCTTTAATGATAGCTAAGTCTTGTTTAAATTCTTCAATTGTTTCGTAGTAAGGAGGGCGATCTTCAGCCAATTCTTGAATGGCTCCTGAGAGACGATTACTAATATAGTCAGTAATCACTCCTTGTTGATGTCCTTGAGTTCCAAAGAGTCGTTCAATGTGATGGCGTTCATCTGCTGATGAGCCGACAAGAGCCCACTCTTTCAAATTTAAAAGAGTTTGAATTAATTTTGATTGAATAAAGTGAAAAGCCCGACGATAAGGTTCTTTCTCGCGGAAAACTGAAGTATCTTGAGATTGAGCTGCCATTTCTTCAACAGCCTTACTTGTCTTAGATAAATTAGTAGAAAGAGAGAAAGTACGGTAGAGACTAGAAATCTTACTGATGTAGTAGTTTAAGATCACTTCACTTTGAATGGTAGCAGAACGCATGAGTGTCTCAGCAGTTACAAATGGATTGCCATCACGGTCTCCACCAATCCACATTCCCATGGTGATAGGTTTTGCTTGTTTTAGGTCAATTCCCTGCTCTTTTGCAAGACGCTTATACTCTAACATTAGATTTGGTACAGCTTGTAGGAAAGAACTATTGTAATATTCCATCACATTTGTGATTTCATTCGTTACTTTTAGTTTCTTCTCACGAATCATATCCGTCTGCATGATAATCTCAATGTAGCGACGAAGATCATTATGCCATTTTTCTTTGTTAATAAGCCCCATTCTCACGTCACGGTATTTACGCAAGAGAGTATGGATATGATTAGTCAAGTCCAGCATACTCTTACGTTGAACCTGAGTTGGATGGGCTGTTAATACTGGCACCACGTTCAGATGTTCAAGAATTTCAGCCGCATTTTCTTTTTCAGCAACCATTTCAATGGTTGTTGACAATTTACCAAGATAATCTTGATCAATATTGTTTAGATGGTTAATCTCATAAGCTAAGTCTACGTCTTCGGAGATGTTAATCAAAAGTGGTAAAATAGAGAAATATCTAGAGATGTAGACCATTTCATCATTTGAAAGGCTTCTCACTACCTTATCTAGTCCTTGATAGTCTAGATTTGATGATAGCTTCTTCAACTGCATAATCTTGTCAAAAGTCTCAGCAGGAAGCATATTTTTCGTGATATCTTCAAGTAAATCTGTCAAGATTTGAACTTCTTCTTGGACTACAGTTTTGTTTCTGTTATTTTCTAGTTTTTGAAGAGACATATTTTTCTCCTTGTCACATTTTCTTAGAGTTGTGCTTCATATTCGCTGTAGAGTTTTGCACGTTTTTCACTAGCATCGATATTTAACACAAAGGCGATAGCTACTGATAGAACCAGGAGACTATTCCCCCCTTGTGAAAGGAATGGGAAGGTTACACCTGTTGAAGGAATCAATCCTGAAATTCCTCCGATATTAACGAATACCTGAATTAAAATCATTCCACCAATACCGATTGCTACCATAGAGTTGAACGGATCTTTTGCTCGTACCCCCACTAAAATAATACGAAGAATTAGGAAGAATAATAGAGCTAAAATAAGACTGGCACCAACAAATCCAAACTCTTCAATTACAATAGAGAAAACAAAGTCCGTGTGTGCCTCAGGTAGATAGCCTCGTTTTTCGATAGAGTTTCCTAATCCTAGCCCAAACCATCCTCCATTTACCATAGCATAGTATGAATTTGCCAACTGGTGTCCTGCACCAGCGACATCATCAAATGGATTAAAGAAAGCACTGAATCGTTTAGCTACGTATCCAAATACTGGAATCTTAGAAAACTTATCAACACCAACAAGCTTAATGGTTGTTAGAGAAACAAAGGATAAACTGGTCAATACTCCAAGAATAGTTGCAAACCATCGGTGAGCTATCCCACTAATTGAGTACATCAACAATGCTACCAAAAAGAGAATTGTAGCATTTCCAAGGTCAGGGAAAATAGCCAAACTACCAATCATGACTAAAAGTACAAATCGCCAATCGTTAAACGCTCTAGGAAACCATTGGTTTTGAGTTAAAACTTGGAAATCATAAACGGCAATTTCTTCTTGTTGTTTTGAAAAACGTTGAGCCAAGTACCAAATGATGATAATTTTCAAGTATTCCGCAGGCTGAACAGTAATAGGTCCTACTTTGATCCAACCGTAAGCACCATTGATGGGAATACCAATCAAACGAGCTAAAGCTAGTAACACTAACTCAGCAAACATAATGATAAATAACAAACGTTCGTTTCGAAGAAAACCAAGTTTCAGTTTATAGATTACTGCAATAAGCAACAAACTAACAAGCCAAAACAAGCCCTGATTTCGAACCAATTGAAAGGCGCTCTTACCCTCCTGAATCAAGGATGCACTTGTTGTCGAATATACCACTATCAATCCCAGAACGGATAAGAGAATATAGGGCACTAAAATAGAGTAATTCAACAGGTGCCTTTTACTAATTTTCATATTTCACCATCTACTAAATTTTTAATTTTCTATTAATTCTAGTTTTACATGCTATTATACCACTTTTTAGACTAGAAAAAAACTCTTATCCGTTAAAGCCTAGAATTTAAGCTTTTAGAATTCACAAACATTTATTTATATTTTGGGCTTTTAGCTAAGAAAACTTCAAAAAAACTCTACCTTTCAAGAGTAGAAAGATAGAGTTTTCATCTTTAGTTTGAAGATGTTGTTGTCGTTTCAGCTGCAGTTGTTGTCGTTTCAGTTGCTGCTGATGTAGTTGTCGTTTGAGTTGTTGTATCACTTTGGATGTACTGAGTAAAGATATTTTGGAAGGCTTGGTCTTTAACCTTGATATTTGCCGCCTGCAACTCTTTACTAATTACACCTTGAACAAAAGTAGCATCATTTTGTTTTTGAGTCAAGATAACTGTCTTCAATTTTTCTTTATAATCTTCCCAGTTAGAAGATTTTTCTGTTTTCTTGATCAATTTCACAATATAGAAACTGTTTGAATAAGCTTGTGTACCTGGAGCTGTGATCACATCTGAGATTCCATCAACATTAAGGGCAAAGGCTGCTTTTTTAACAACGTCTGGCAATTCTGTTGATGCAGAGTCGAAGGTGATTTCACCACCATTTGCTTTTGTCTTTTCGTCAGTTGAATTATCCTTAGCCAATTGTGCAAAGTCAGCTCCAGATTCTTGTGCTTTAGCAAGTACTTCTTTAGCCTTATCTTCACTGTCAAGTTTAATCACTTGAGCAGTTACTTCTGGTGTGTACTCATCGTAAGCTTTTTTGTAGTTCTCATCTGTCAATTCAGCTTCTGCGGCTTTCTTAACAGCATATTCAACTAGTTTACTTGTACGAATTTGAGCTTTACGGCTTTCTGCTGTCATACCAGCACGAGAAAGAACGATTTGATAGCTATCACCATATCTTTTTTGCTCTTCTGCTACCGCATCTTCTACTTCTTTGTCACTTACTTCAGATCCATATTGTTTTTCAAAAACTTTTTGGATTGTCATATTGAGCAAGATTTGTTGAGCAGTTGGGTTGTTTTTCACTTCTTCATAAAATTGGTGCTCAGTGATGACATCACCTTTCATACTGATTAAGTCAGCTCCTTGAGAGCTATTTGAACAAGCAGCCAATGTAGCTACTGATAACAAAGTGATGGCACCAGCCAATAATTTTTTCTTCATGTTTACTCCTTTTTATACACTAGATAAATGTTTACCTTATCTATTTTACTAAATTGTCTTAAAAATATCTGAAATTAATCAACATCAGGCAGTTCTATTTCTGCTTGATTCTTTCTTAGCATCAAGATTCCATCTCCAAGAGGAACTAGACTAGCTGTTAATCCCGGATTGTTTAGAGTTGCGTCAAATAGTCTTTGCAAACCACGATAAATGGTTCGTTGCCCGCGTCGGACTTCCATAATATCCTTAGCAATGTCTCCACCTTGGAAAATATCATCCAAGACAACTACTCCACCAACCTCAAGGTGTTTTAGGATTTCTGGCAAAAATACGATGTATTTGGATTTTGCAGAATCCATAAAAACAAAATCATAGGTCTCTGTCAATGTCGACAAAACGTCTACCGCATCGCCTTCCAAAAGAGTGATTTGTTGGCGATTATCAAACTTGGCGAAATTTTCCTTGGCAAAACCAATCATTTCAGGATTTCTGTCAATGGTTGTAATTTTAGCCTCTGGCGCATGTTGAGCCATTAAAAGTGCCGAAAAGCCAATTGCCGTTCCAATTTCTAAAATATTTTTTGGTTGAATTGTTTCCATTAGGAAACGGAAATAAACGACTGTTTCATGAGGAATGATAGGAATATTCTCCTTGCGAGCAAAGTTTTCTAGTTCTTTTAAAGAACCGGTCACCTGCTCTTGTCTGTGGCGCATAAATTCCACAATCTCATCCTTAACAACAGGCCGTCGCATGTTATGGTTAGCATTTTTACTGTATGACTCAACCATTTTATGCTAATCCTAATTTTTCAACAAGGGCTTCGAACTCATCCAAACGGCGTTCAAAGACTGCAAAGGCATCATTAAGATAGTCTTCTTTTTCCATATCAACACCAGCTTTTCGCATGATATTTAGAGGATAGTCTGACTTCCCAGCCTTGAGGTAATCAATATAACGGTCACGATCATCTTGACTACCGTGAACAATCTTTTCAGCCAAGGCCGAAGCTGCTGCAAAGCCTGTTGAATATTGATATACATAGTAATTATAGTAGAAATGAGGGATACGAGCCCACTCGTACTGAATTTGAGGGTTGTCTTCCTTACTCAAACCATAATATTCTTGGTTCAAGTCAGCATAGAGATTGTTTAAGAACTCGCTTGTCAAGACTTCACCATTTTGATCGGCTTGGTGAATTGCATGTTCAAATTCAGCAAATTGAGTTTGGCGGAACACTGTTCCACGGAAACCATCCAAGAAGTTATTGAGAATAGCGAAGCGTGTTGCGTCATCTTGAACTTCTTGCAATAATTTTTCAGTTAGGATATTTTCATTGGTTGTTGAAGCAATTTCTGCCAAGAAGATTGAGTAATCTCCGTATACATAAGGTTGTGTTTCACGCGTGTAGCTAGAATGCATACTATGACCTGTCTCATGTACGAGAGTAAAGAGATTATCTAGGTTATCTTGCCAGTTAAGAAGCATGAAGGCGTTAGTATCGTAGGAACCACCAGAGTATGCACCTGAACGCTTGCCTTGGTTTTCATACACATCAATCCAACGTTCGCTAAAGGCGCGTTTAACACGACTCAAGTAATCCTCACCAAGAACAGTCAAAGCTTCCTCTGCCTTCTTCAAGGCTTCCTCATAAGTAAAGCTGTATTCTACTGAAGACAATGGTGTATAGACATCGTACATTTTAAGGTCTGGAATACCCAAGATTTTTGAACGAAGTGCGAGATAACGATGCAATAATGGTAAATGCTTACGAACAGCAGATACTAAGTTGTCATAGACACTTTCTGGAACAAAGTTGGCCGCAAGAGCTGCTTCACGCGCACTCTTGTAGTTCCGAACTTTTGCACGGTAGTTTTGTACTTTTACATTTGTCTGCAAGGTTTTAGCGTAAGTGTGCTGGTATTGCTCATAGGTAGAGTATAGTGCTTCATATGCACCACGACGAACTTCACGGTTCTTAGATTCTACTAAGCGCATATAGACACCGTGTGACAACTGCACTTCATTTCCATCTTCATCTTTAACAAATGGAAAGACGATATCTGCATTATCTAAGATAGCGAAAGTTTCACTAGCAGCACCAAAGATTTCACCAGCACCTGCTAACAACTCTTCTTCACGTTGTGAAAGGACATGTTCCTTATTTTGCAAGAGTTTATCAAAGAAGTGTTTATAAGGCTGGAGTTTTGGCTCTTCTGCTAAAAAGTTTTGATACTGCTCTTCTGTTATTGCCATAAATTCTGGCTCATAGAAAGAGAACACCTGGTCGAGTTGACTGTATAGAGTCATTGCCTTTGCATAGTATTCTTGATATTTAGCAACTCGTGTATCCTGGTCGTTTTTCATATGAGCATAGACATAGAGTTTTTCAAGACGACGGCTCAAATCCAAATAACGCTCTGTAATGTTAAGAAGGCTTTCTGCGCTATCCAAAAGATGCCCTTCAAGTCTAGCTGCTTCTTTTGTATCCTCGGTTAATAGGGCTAATTCTTCTTCCCATTTTTTGTCTGTTTCAAAGATCGTTGATAGATCCCATGTATCTTTTTCATTGATTTCATTTCGTTGTAATACCATAAATTTCCTCCATCCTTTCTATTTTACCATATTTTTCGAGAAATACTGCTGATAAAAGGCAGGTGGATAGAGCTTTTGTTGCTGATTTTGTGGATTCAGTTCATAATAAGCCTGAAAGTTGCGGTAATAATCATATAGATTTTGACTTATCTGACAAAAATGACCATGTTCTATCGGCCTTACTTGGGGATACCAGTCCTGAGTCTTCAAATTTAATAGGTTATCTCCTCTCAAGTAAGCTTGGGCTTGTTGCTTCATCCAATAGGAATTTTGATAATAGAGTTGTTTTTGAATGTAATGACAAATATTCTTGTCCTGTTCAACCGAAAAAGCAGTTAGCTCTTGCTGTTGATAAGGACTACGTAAAATTTCTAGAAGATTTCCTTTGCCATAAGAAAATTCCTTGAGCTGATAATGGAGTTTCCCTTTTAAATCTTGGTGAAGGAGGTACTTGAGCCTCAAAACTTGTCTTTTATGGTCTAACTCCCAAAGATAAAATCCCATATTATTACTAAAATAAAGAAAATCTCTTTGAATTTTAGTTAGTCGCTCTTTTAGCCAGAGCTTTTCTCCCAGTAGCCAAAGAACTTGAATTCCCAAACTTCGATAACCATTGCTTCTCTCCCATAAAAGTTCACAAGAAATAGGACTACACTGAACTTCCAGTGCTAATTGCTTATTGATGAGGATATCTGCGATTTGCTTAAGTTCAGGAATTGGATATTCCATTTCTACTTCAGCATCTTTCTTAGCCCAATTAAAAAGTGACTCCTTATTCTCTAAATGCTCTGGTCCTTCGTTCTCATGATAAAAATCACAACTTTTTAAACTTTCATGCGCAAAATGAGTTCTTACATTTTTTCCTTTTTTCAAGCGAACACTCGTTCCGCAAGCTGGACAATAATAAGCTTGTTTCTTTACTTCATTCTCTAACGCGTTGATTAAATGACCTTTTTTATCTCTAGCTAAAAACATAAACTCTCCTTATCTAATTCATTCGAAAAGAAAGAGAAGAAAAAGGCTGACCAACTCAACCTTTTTTCCATTTATTCTCAACTAATTCAGTTGTTTTCTAATATATTTCTGCAACATGGGAATGAGATTCTGTATTTGATCCTGCTTTATCACCATTACACCATATTCTTGACAACGATGACTGTAAACGGGGTTAATCTTGCCTGAGCAAACAATCATCTTCAAACAATTATCACCCGCAAAATGATTGGCATAAACTTCAAGTTCGTTAATAGCTTCAACTGATAAATCAGTCATTTTACAAGAAATGAAAACTACAGAGTGACCTTTACGAAGAATGACATCAATCTCATTTTGAACATTGTCAGCCTCAGGGAAAATCCCATTCCAGTCAATTTCAGTACCAATCATACATTCATCAAAATACTCTGATTCGAGGGCTAGTAAATAGATATACAATTCTAAAATATGCCCTTTAGTTCGACATAACAGATGTGCTTCTGGTGTTGGGAAGGTATAAGTAACAGTATCTGTTGTTTCCTCTTCTACTTTCAGTAAATTAGCTTTTGTGAACAAAGGAATCAAGCTACTGGGGTAAGAATAATTTTTTCCATTACTCTCCAAAACTTTTGCTGTTTCAGCGTGAAAATCATTTGTTTTTGCTAGTGCAAAGAATTGTGTAATCTGATACCATTTTTCAGGATTTTCGATAGCATATTTGGCCAATTTTTTTATAGCTAGCACTTGCTTTTTAGAATGCTGAGGCCTTCTTGATTTAAGGACTTTTCCACCACGTAAAGCTATCAATTGTTCAATGGATAAACTAGGAATCTCTAACTTTTTATCACAAATCTTACCCCTTTCCCAGGCATACTGCTTTCCTTGTTCAACATCCATAGCAATAATGGGAATACCTTTCTCCAAACCATACTGATATAGAACTATTGCTAATAGATTATCTCCGCCAAAAACATCGGTGGTCACTGTCTCAAAATCATTGATAAATACATCTAATTCCTGGCAGGTTTTTTCTAGGTTACATTGTCGAAAATGTACTTGTTTTAAGTGTGGAACTTGTGCCATTAGAAAATGCTTCAAGGATAGCTTTTCTTCCTCAGCGATTTTTCTTGTAGAAAGGTATAAAATCTCATCACAATCACTGACAAAAGCTTGGTAGACATTTTTCTCAATGGTATGACGGTCGTATAGTTCAATTAAAAGACTAGTCATCTTAAGACCTCCTAGACAAAAAAGTCTGAAAGAATAGTGGTCGATCAGAATCGTTTTAAAACTATCACAATTCTGTTTAATTTCATCGACTTCTCCTACTTCTAGTATAGCATAAATTGAGATTTCCCTTTCTTATGAGGGGAACAAATAAGGAATAGAAAACGACCGCTCTCTATTCCTTTTATTCATTTATTATACTTTTTTAGCCAACATTGTTGCAAAACGTAGTTGGATACGATTTCCGTTTTCATCACGACGGTGGAGATGGCCAGGATTTTCATTGTACTTGATCAATTCCCAGTCCTGGTAGTAATTTGCCAACTCACCCTCTTTGAAGGTAAATGGGAAATGAACAGAACATGGATAATCTTCTGTATCCATCGCACAAACAATTAAATTGTAGCCTCCAAATGAGGTTTGTTCCTGCATGTTTTTGATAATTGCAGGAATGCGATCTGCTTGTAAAAACATCAGAACAACCGTTGATACGATAAAATCATAAGTTTGTCCAATGCTAGCTGAATTGATATCGTAGATACCGACAGGCATTTTTAAATCTTCTTGCTCCACAATGCTTTGCAAGATTTCAAGAGATAGCTCATTTTGATCTACAGCTGTGACATCAAATCCATGTTGAGCTAGAAAGAGTGCATTTCTTCCTTGACCACATCCTAGGTCTAGTGCCTTACATGGTTTTACTGTATCCATAGCTTCTAAAACTTCCGAATGGACTGGATTAGTATTGTATTTCTTGGGAAAATAATCCTCTGCTTTACAATAAAATTCCAAGTACCATTCCACATCTTCTGTGGCAGCTTCTACTCTGTGCCAAGCTTGAGGTTGTGCCATAGGATTATCAGCACCTGCTTCAAAAAAGTGCTCGGCTAAAACTTCCCCGTCTTCAGTCAACTCAATAAACTTAAGAGTCCCTTTTAATACAGTAATCTTGCCCCAGGTTCCGACCTTAGTATTGTGTTTTCTTTGAACAGCTTCTGGCATGGTGTCTTTATTCCAGACAGGCATGCGTTTGTAGGCAACTAGTTTTTCCATATTCTTCACTCTTTCTATCGGTGATTAACAGCTTTCATAACACGCGCAATATCACGATCTTGCTCGCGGCGTTTGATAGACTCACGTTTATCGTAATCGTGTTTCCCTTTTGCAAGTCCTAAAAGTAACTTGGCATAGCCATCTTTGATATAAACTTTAAGAGGAACCAGCGTCATTCCTGTTCCTTTGGTTTCTTGCTCTAATTTCTGGATTTGTTTTTTATGAAGGAGGAGTTTTCGACGACGTTCTGGCTCCTGGTTCCAGATGTTGCCCTCTTCATAAGGAGCGATATGGACATTACTCAGCCAAACTTCCCCATTTTTCACTTGGGCAAAACCATCTTTCAGATTGATGCGGGCTGCTCGAACACTCTTGATTTCTGTTCCTGTCAGGACCATTCCTGCTTCTAGCGTATCTACGATTGTATAGTCGTGGTGCGCTTTTTTATTTTGCGCGACGACTTTTCCCTCGCCCTTTGCCATGCTTGGCTCCTTTCTTTGCTACTTCCTTATAAAAAGGTTTCTTGCTTTTTTTCTTCTTGTCTTTTGGAGAATGCTTGCGCTTATCACCTAAGCGACCAGATTTTCTCTTGTCTTCTTTCTTATCTGAACGACGCCCTCTATCCTTACGAACAGAGCCTTTCAGACCTTTCTCGATGACATCTAATTCACTTGGAATAAAGGAGAAATCGATCTCACCAGTCATCTTATCCGCTCTTTCGACACGAATACGTATCTGTTGTCCCACTCGGAAAGTAATTCCTGATTTCTCCCCACGGAGGGTTAAATCGCGTTCATTAAAATGATAAAACTCAGGCAGATTAGTGATGTGAATTAAGCCTTCGACTGTATTTGGCAATTCAACAAAAAGACCAAATTTAACAATACTTGAAATAACTGCATCATACTCTTCACCAACATATTCTTCCATGTATTCAGCTTTTTTCATGGCTTCGACTTCACGCTCTGCTTCGATAGCACGGCGCTCACGGTTGGAAGACTGGGTGGCAATCTCAGGAATGACCTGTTCAAAATGAGCTGCTACTTCTTTAGAACGTCCATAGTCACGAATCATCCGATGAACAAGAAGGTCAGGATAACGACGAATTGGGCTGGTAAAGTGAGTGTAGTAGTCTGCAGCTAATCCATAGTGACCGTGATTATGCTCAGAATAACGAGCCTGCTGCATGGAACGCAGAAGCATCATGGATAATACATCCGCATATGGCTCACCTTCAACAGCACGCATGATGTCTTGAAGTGCTTCTTGACTAATCTCACTGGCAGTTCCATAGATACGTAATCCAAAACTTGAAGCGTAATCAATAAATTTCTGAACTTTTTCAGCTTTAGGTTCCTCATGGATACGATAGATAAAAGGTAGGTCCAGCTTGCTAAAGTGCTCGGCAACTGTTTCGTTTGCAATCAGCATAAAGGACTCAATCATACGTTCAGCAACACCACGATGACGAAGAACAATATCAACTGGCTTGCCTTTTTTATCGACTAAAATCTTAGCTTCATTGGTATCAAAATTTAAAGCACCACGCTTGATTCGCATACTTTCCAAAGTCTCATGGAGCTTAGCCATAAGTTCGATACTAGGAACAATTTTCTTATAGTCTTGTCTCTTCTCCTCGTCACCAGCTAAAATATCATTGACATCACTATAAGTCATACGAAAACTTGTCTTGATAACAGTCTGTGTAATCGTATAATTACGAACACGACCATTTTTATCAATCTCCATAATAGCAGACTGAGTCAAGCGGTCCACTTGAGGGTTAAGAGAACAGATTCCGTTTGAGAGGCGTTCTGGAAGCATTGGAACTACACGGTCTGTCACATAGACAGAGGTCGCACGATTGAGGGCTTCCTTGTCAAGAGCAGAACCCTCGGTCACATAGTAGGAGACATCGGCAATGTGAACACCTAGTTCGATATTTCCATTTTTCAATGGTTTGATGTGAACAGCGTCGTCCAAGTCCTTGGCATCAGCCCCATCAATGGTAAAGGTAATTTCATCTCTTAAGTCTAGACGACCTTCCAGATCTTTCTCTGATGGAGCGTCTGGCACATTTTCTGCCTCTTTGAGAACAGTCTCTGGAAACTCAGATACAATGTCCATTGATTCCAAGACCTCAAGGACATCAATCCCTGCATCTGTAGAATGTCCAACCACATCTAGGACACTACCGACAAAGAAATCGTGTTTCTTACTTGGGTACTTATCAATAAAGACCTTGAGAACTTCTGTGCCTTCCAATTGAATGGCTGGCTTTTTAACATAGATTGGTTGACTAATCTTTTGATTTTTTGAACGGATATAGCCCGCATACTTGGGCTTTTCCTCATCAAGAACGATTTGCCCAACAACCGTCGTCAAACTGTGTTCTAAAATATCGATAATCTTTGCTTCAGCTGCAGTTCCTTTTTGGCGATCTGCAACCTTCTTGATTACAATTTCAACTGTATCGCCATCAATGGCATAGTTAACATCATTTTTTCCTACAAAAAGATCGTCTTCCTCGCCTTCAAGACTAACAAAGCCGAAGCCATTTTTATGGGCATGAAAAGTTCCTTTAAGAGTAATCTCGTGTTTCTTCTTTTGGTCCAAGGTGAGACTACCATCTTCTTCAAAGCGAATTTGGTGCTTTCTCTCCATCAGGGACAAGGTTTTAATAAGCTCTCGAAAGTCTTTGGAACCATCCTTTCCGAGAGCTTGAGCCAAGTCATTTACAGTGACTTGCCCCTTTTCTTTTAAATATTCTTTTATTCTATCTTTCATGTTTTCTTTCTAGATTGTTAAATTTTTTTTGGTGTAAAACCTTATTTCTTTCAAAAATAAAAATAGGCAAAGACCTAGTCTCGCCCATTATTTTCTTATCTACTTGATAATACCGTCAATGCTAAGGCAATGGCTAGCCAGAAAAAGACTAAGATTCCTGTCAAACGTTGCATTACGGCTTCAAAACCACGCGCTTTGCTACGTTCAAACAAATCACCTGAGCTGGCATCAAATACATTGCTAGATTGATTTTTAGTTGGTTGCATAAAAATTGCAATCACAATCACAACAGATAATACTAATAAAATGGTTAATAATAGGTTATACATATCAAACTCCTTAAAATCCCTATTATTCTACCATAATTTCTACTTAGATTCAAGATGTAGAGTCACTTTTCTTTCTTTGGGACAATACTTTAAGACTTCAATCTTATCTGGATGTGTTTTGGAGTTCTTACTGGTTAGATAATTCATGCTGCCACAAGAGGAGCATTTTAGATTAATTTTTACACGCACTAGATTTTTTGTATTTGATACTATTTCAATCTAAGATGATTTGAACAAACAATACCAAAATTCTCCTTCCTAACAATGTTAATTTATAGACACATTTCTTCAAACAACTGAACTACTTGAGCTATCAACTGTTCCTGATTTCCATTATTATCTATACTGTGACTAGCCAGACTAATTTTTCTTTCTAAAGGCCATTGAGAGTTTAAACGGGATTCGGCTGCTTCTTTTGAAATTTGGTCCCGTTTCATTAATCGCTCTAATTGAATATCGCGATTTACATAGATTAGCCAAGTTTCGTCGAACCATGAAGCATAGTTCTGCTCAAAAAGCAGGGGAATATCCATGAAAAAGAGAGCTTCTGTCTGAGCAAACTGATTTCGTAATGCAGCTAACTCCTCACGAATAATCTCACCTTGGGTTCTCTTAGACCATTCTTGCTCTTCAGGATTTGAAAAAATAAGGCTAGCAAGCAAGGGGCGATTCAGTTCAGCATTTTCAAGAAGGATTTTCTCCCCAAAATGCTCTACTAAAACCTGATAGAGTCGTCCACCAGGTTTTTGTAGTTGGTGGACGACTGCATCCGCATCTACAACTTGAAACCCTTTTTGTCTTAAAAATTCTGTAACAGTGGACTTACCTGACGCAATACCACCGGTGATTCCGATTATTTTTCCCATCACTTTCTCCTTTGACATTTTGGACAAAAGTGAGTTCCACGACCACTTAGTTGAATTTTTTCGATGATGGTTTCACAACGCGAACAAGCTTGACCTGCCTTGTCGTATACTTGATGGAATTCCTGCATAGTACCATCTTCTCCAAATGCATTGGTATAAGTGCGAATGGTTGAACCACCCTTTTCAACCGCCTGACCTAAAACATTGATTGTTTCATCATGGACTTTTCTAGCCTCTTGTGCTGTTAAACTATTAGAGATTCTAGAAGGATGGACTTTCGCTCTCCAAAGTACTTCATCCGCATAGATATTACCTAATCCTGCAACCAAAGTCTGGTCGAGAAGATGCGATTTGATGGGTTTTTTAGATTTTTTCAAGGCTAGTTTAAAACTTCCTAAATCAAAATCCTTCTCAGTCTGTTCCGGACCAAGTTTTTTTGAAATAAAGTAAACTTCTAAAAGCTCAGGAGTAAGCAACTCCATAGTGCCGAACTTACGGACATCCTCATAGACTAAAGTTCCGCCATCCTCAAAATGAATCAAAACATGGGCGTGTTTACGTTCTGGCACTTGGTCTGGATAATAAAAATACTTGCCTTCCATTCTCAAATGAGAGATTAGAACTTTGTCGGATAAATAGAAAAGTAGATATTTGCCACGACGTCCCATTGATTGAATGACTTGACCGGGCATTTCCTTCTGAAATTCCTGCAAATCAGTTTTAATCATCTTGGGGTAACGAATGTCAATATTTGAAATCTTCTTCCCCAGAATCAATTTTTCCAGACCTCGCCGAACTGTTTCTACCTCAGGTAATTCAGGCATAGTTCCTCCTTCTCTAAAAACAAGAAGCAGGCTTCTGCCCACCTCTTCTTAATATTCTTTTTCGTTGTAACCAAAATCGGCAAGATCTAATTTCTTATCGCGCCAATTTTTCTTGACCTTGACCCATGTTTCTAGGAAGACCTTATCTCCTAGCATGAGTTCGATATCTTTACGAGCCATGGTACCAATTTTCTTGAGCATAGCACCGCCTTTACCGATGATAATCCCTTTTTGACTGTCACGCTCGACCATAATGGTTGCTCGGATATGAACTTTATCAGTCTCCTCATCTCGTTTCATAGAATCTACCACTACTGCAACTGAATGTGGAATTTCTTCACGAGTTAAGTGTAACACTTTTTCACGAATCATCTCAGAAACCAAGAAACGTTCTGGGTGATCGGTAATTTGGTCTGCTGGGAAATATTGGAATCCTTCTTCCAAATTTTCACTCAAGATATCAATCAAATGTGAAACATTATTTCCTTGAAGCGCTGAAATCGGCACGATTTCCTTAAAGTCCATTTGACTACGGAAGTCATCGATTTGAGCCAAGAGTTGGTCAGGGTGTACCTTGTCAATCTTATTGACCACAAGAATAACCGGAACCTTAGCAGCCTTGAGACGTTCGATAATCATATCGTCGCCTTTTCCACGTGGTTCATCAGCTGGTACCATGAAAAGAACCGTATCGACTTCACGAAGTGTGCTGTAGGCTGATTCCACCATGAAATCTCCAAGAGCCGTTTTGGGTTTGTGAATCCCTGGTGTATCGATAAAGACAATTTGTTCCTTATCCGTAGTATAAATACCCATGATTTTGTTGCGGGTTGTTTGAGCCTTGTCACTCATAATGGCAATTTTTTGCCCCATGACATGATTCAAAAAAGTTGACTTCCCAACATTAGGGCGTCCTAAAATGGCTACAAAGCCTGATTTAAATGTCATAGTTACCTCTATAATGTTTAAAATAGCAAATCCCAAATCCTAGGGATGAAAATAATAAGTCCAGTCACTGCAGCAAATAAAGACACTACAAGAACTGCACCTGCAGCCATGTCTTTAGCCTTCTTTGCAAGCATATCGAAGTGATAATGGCTAGCCAAATCCACTACATTCTCTATAGCAGAATTCAAAATCTCAAAAGCGATTACTAAAAAAATGCTTAATAGGAGAAAGAGCCATTCAATTCTGGAAACTTGAAAAACAATGCCTGCAAGTAGAACTAAGAGAGAAGTCACTGCATGCTTTCTCATATTACGCTCTTCTTTTATAGCAGTAAAAATACCTGTCAGGGCAAAATCTAAACTTGAGAGCAAGTCGCGATTCTTCCATTTTCGTTTATTGTCTTGTGAGTCCATAGGCTGTTAAAATTTCTTCTTGTAAACCGAACATCTCCGCTTCTTCTTCCGGAGTGTAGTGATCATAACCGTTTATGTGTAAAAAACCGTGCACAGCTAAAAAGCCCATTTCACGTTCGAAACTATGACCGTACTCTTCAGCTTGCTCATGCGCTTTATCAATTGAAATAAATAACTCGCCGATATAAGAATCAAATTCTGACATCATTTCTGCTAAGTCAGGATCTTCTGCCAAATCTTCTTCATCAAAGGTAATCTCTAATTCAGGCTTATATTCAAGGCTGATAACGTCTGTTGGACGGTCAGTATCACGAAACTCTAGATTGAGTTCATGACTGCGTTCATTGGTCACAAAAGTGACTGCCATCTCCTTGCCTTCTTTTCCAATTTTTTTAGCAGCAAATTCTAAAATTTCTTGGGTTTGCTTTAAAATTTCTTTAGAAACCTGACCAGTTTCATCTACCATTTCAATATACATGCGTTTCTCGATTCTCTTTACTTGGCTTTATTATACCATATTTCTATGATTTTATTCTACCTTTTTGATATAATACTATGGAATACATTCATAAGGAGAGAACCATGTCATTTGATGGATTTTTTTTACACCACATGGTTGAGGAATTGCGAGCTGAACTACTAAACGGTCGCATTCAAAAAATTAATCAACCTTTTGATCAAGAATTGGTCTTACAAATCCGTAGCAATCGCCAAAGTCATCGTTTGCTCCTTTCTGCTCATCCTGTTTTTGGACGCATTCAGTTGACAGAAACGACCTTTGAAAACCCTGCTCAACCTTCTACCTTTATCATGGTTTTAAGGAAATATTTACAGGGTGCTGTTATCGAGTCTATTGAGCAGATTGAAAACGATCGAATCGTTGAAATCACTGTTTCTAATAAGAATGAGATTGGGGACGATATTCAAGCCACCCTCATCATTGAGATTATGGGTAAACATAGTAATATCCTCCTCGTAGATAAGTTTAGCAACAAAGTTCTTGAGGTGATCAAGCACATTGGTTTCTCTCAAAATAGTTACCGTACACTCCTACCTGGTGCAACTTACATAGCCCCACCAAGTACAGAGGCCCTCAATCCTTTTACCATTAAGGATGAAAAACTTTTTGAAATCCTTCAAACACAGGAATTGACAGCTAAAAACCTTCAAAGCCTCTTTCAAGGTTTAGGCCGTGATACGGCAATTGAATTAGAGAATTTATTAACTGATGATAGACTTTCCAATTTTCGTGACTTTTTTAAGCAAGAAACCAACCCATGCTTAACTGATAAGTCTTTTTCTTGTGTCCCTTTTTCAACTAAAATTGAAGGACATTTTTCAAGCTTATCTCAACTTCTTGATGTTTTTTACAAAGATAAGGCAGAACGTGATCGCGTCAAACAACAGGCTAGTGAACTCATTCGTCGTGTTGAAAATGAACTACAAAAAAATCGTCAAAAGCTTAAGAAGCAAGAAAAAGAACTTCAGGCTACTGAAAACGCTGAAGAGTTCCGACAAAAAGGCGAGTTACTAACGACTTTTCTTCATCAAGTTCCAAATGACCAAGACCAAGTCGTCTTAGATAACTATTACACCAATCAGCCAATTACAATCGCACTTGATAAGGCTTTAACACCAAATCAAAATGCTCAAAAATACTTCAAACGTTATCAGAAGTTAAAAGAGGCTGTCAAATACCTGACTGATCTAATTGAAGAAACCAAGGCTACCATTCTTTATCTGGAAAGTGTAGAGACCGTTCTTAGCCAAGCTGGGTTAGATGAAATTGCTGAAATTCGTGAAGAATTAATTCAAACAGGCTTTATTAGAAGACGCCAACGCGAAAAAATTCAAAAACGTAAAAAGCCAGAGAAATATCTGGCTAGCGATGGGAAAACCATTATTCTCGTTGGACGAAACAATCTTCAAAACGAGGAATTAACCTTTAAGATTGCACGCAAAGAGGAACTTTGGTTCCATGCTAAGGATATCCCAGGAAGCCACGTGGTCATCTCAGGAAACCTGAATCCTTCTGACGAAGTCAAGACGGATGCTGCAGAACTCGCAGCCTACTATTCGAAAGGACGTCTTTCTAATCTCGTTCAAGTGGATATGATTGAGGTTAAAAAACTCAATAAACCGACTGGTGGAAAACCTGGTTTTGTTACCTATACCGGTCAAAAAACTCTTCGTGTTACACCTGATTCCGAGAAAATTGAATCTATGAAGTTGTAATATCAGTCTTATTTTAAAAATATTATTACTTCACTTTTACACAAATATAGGAGGGGAGCTCAATGCTACGGCATATTAAACCAACTATAACTATTATATTCGGAGCTGCTATCTTCGCCTTCGGACTTACTTATTTTGTTGTTCCACATCACTTGTTCGAAGGTGGAGCAACAGGGATAACCTTGATTACCTACTATCTCTTTAATATCCCTATTTCGCTGATGAATATCTTGATTAATATCCCTCTCTTCCTACTAGCTTGGAAAATATTTGGACTAAGATCACTATATTCCAGTCTACTTGGAACCATTGCCGTCTCCGTCTGGTTAGCTATCTTTGAGAAGATTCCTCTTCAGTTTAACCTTGAAGGTGATTTGGTTGTTGTCGCTCTAGTAGCTGGTGTCCTCCTAGGTGTTGGACTCGGAGTTATTTTCAACGCGGGTGGTACAACCGGTGGCACTGATATCGTCGCTCGTATCCTTAATAAATACACCAATATCTCGGTTGGAAAATTGCTTTTTGGACTTGATTTTCTGATTCTAATGTTGATTTTAATCATCTTCCAAGACCTACGTCTTGTAACCTATACTCTCTTATTTGACTTCATCGTTTCAAGAGTTATTGACTTAATCGGTGAGGGTGGATATGCTGGAAAAGGATTTATGATTATCACTCAAAAACCGATGGAATTAGCCGATAAAATTAACGAAGAACTCGGTCGTGGGGTTACCTTTATCTCAGGACAAGGCTACTATAGCCAAAAGGACTTAAAGATTATTTACTGTATTGTCGCAAGAAATGAAATTGTCAAGATGAAAGAAACGATTCATACAGTTGATCCGATGGCCTTTATCACTATCACGGAAGCTCACGAAATCCTTGGAGAAGGGTTTACTTTCCCAGCAAGAGACGAGGTTTCTTAACCTTAAAATAAAAAAGTAACTTCAATAGTTGAAGTTACTTTTTTGTCATATCATCAATTATTTTTCTGCTGTAAGTGCAGCCATTGTGATGTAGTTGTATGGTTTATTGAAGTGTGGCAAGAAGAATAGGTCAGTCAATGCTAATTTGTCAATTGTAACGTGTTCTTGAATTGCAAGTGAGAACATATGAATACCCATGCTAATTGCTGAATCACGAGATACCATTTGAGCACCAAGGATTTCACGGCTGTCTTTATCAAAGACGATCTTGATAGCTACTTCATAGTTGTCATGCTTCATAAATTCTGGTTTTTGAAGGTCGTTGAATCCAGTTTCAGTTGCGTTGTAACCAGCAGCTTTTGCTTTTTCAAGTGTCAAACCAGTTGAAACCATGTGAAGACCATAGATTGAGATACCATTTGATCCTTGAACACCGATTCCTTCAAGCTCATGTCCACAAGCGTTGTAAGCACCAACGATACCAGTACGAACAGCGTTTGAAGCAAGAGCGATGTAGCTAGTGTCTTTACGAGCGTTGTCATAAACAGTCGCACAGTCACCAACAGCATATACACCTGGGATAGATGTTTCTTGTTTCTTGTCAACAAGGAAAGCACCGTTACGGAAGAGTTCGATCTTACCATCAGCAAGTGCAGTGTTTGGACGGAAACCAACTGCAAGAACAACCATATCCACATCAAATGTTTCTTTGTCAGTGATCAAGCGTTCAACTTTTCCTTCACCTTCGATAGCTTTAACAGTTTGACCAAGTGCCAAACGGATGTTGTGGTCTTCCAAGTTTTTAGCCATCATTTGTGTGAAGTCTTTGTCATAGTATCCGTTCAATACAGTGTCAACGATATCAACAAGTACAACTTCTTTTCCAAGACGTTCGAAAGCTTCAGCAAGCTCAACACCGATGTAACCACCACCTACAACAGCGATACGCTCAAGGTGTTTGCTCTTGTCAGCAAGTTTTTCGATAACTTCTTCTGCGTTTTGGTACAACTTAACAAATTGAACATTTTCAAGAGTTGCTTTGAACTCACGGTTACCTTTAACAATTTCAACGCCTTCGATCGGTGGCAAGATTGGAGTTGAACCAGTCGCAAAGATCAATTTGTCATAAGACTCTTTGTGTTCTTGACCTTCAACTTCTGCTGTCACAACTTTATTGTCATAGTCGATTGAAAGAACAGGTGAGTTCATGTAAACTTTAGCACCTTTTGCTTCCAATTTTTCTTTATCAGAGTAGAACAATCCTTCAGCGCCGTCGATTTGTTCACCAATCCAAAGAGCCATTCCACATCCAAGGAATGAAATGTTTGAGTTTTGGTCAAATACAACGATTTCGTTTTCGTTTCCAAAGTTGTCCAACATAGTGTTGATACATGCAGTTCCAGCGTGGTTAGCACCCACGACTACGATTTTACTCATAAGATAAATCCTACCTTTATTTTTTTATTTACCTCTCAAGTATACCATTATCTGTGAACGTTTTCAAGACTTTTGACCCGTTTGATGTTATTTAAGAAAGTTTTTGAAAGATATATCAATTTGTTTTCAAAGAGTCCTCATTGATTTGGAGCTGTTTTTAATTTTTTAAGCATATTTCTTGACTTTTTGTAAAAAATGATTTGTGAAAACGCTGACTTTATGATATTCTATTTATATGGAAATAAATTATAAATTCTTAATTTCTTTTTAATTCAAGATTTGTAGCTATTTCCCAGTGATTCGAAGGGAGTTGATTCTTTGTCTCTTAGTTCATCATCTGAGCGATTAATGGGAACTACGATTACTATTTCCTTAGTACATGAACAAGCCGATAATCTTCTCCGTCAAGCTTTTGATTTGCTCAAGGAACTTGAATTCCGCTTCAATGCTAACAGTACTGAATCTGAATTAATGGAAATTAACTATCAGGCAGGTATTGCCCCAGTTAAAGTCCACCCTGATTTGTTTGAGTTGATTTCATTAGGTCTAGAACACAGTCTAGCGCCTAAAAGTCATCTCAATATTAGTATAGGGCCTTTGGTTCAAACCTGGCGTATTGGTTTTTCCGATGCAAAGGTTGCAAGCCCTGAAGAAATTGCTTCAGCCTTACCACTAATAGACCCTCATTTTATTGAACTCGATTCAGTCAATTCTACGGTTTTCCTAGAAAAAAAGGGAATGAAAATTGACTTAGGGTGTTTAGCAAAGGGGTACAGTGCAGATAAGGTTGCAGCTTTCTTAAAAGAAAACGGCGTCACTTCTGCTCTTATCAATCTTGGAGGAAACATCCTCACAATTGGGAACAACCAATCAAAAGATGGGCGTTCGTGGCAAATCGGCATTCAAGATCCAAATAATCCACGCGGTAATCACCTGATGACCTTGTCTATTACTGGAAAATCAGTGGTTACATCTGGGATTTATGAACGGCATCTTGAAATCAATGGCAAGGATTATCACCACATTTTCGATAGTGAAACAGGCTATCCTATTGAAACGGATTTAGCTAGTTTAACCATTATATCTGACCGCTCTGTTGACGGCGAGATATGGACCACGCGATTATTTGGCGAACGTAGCGCCTCTATTATGTGGCAAGTCGAAAATATTGATGGTATCGAAGCCATCCTCATTGACAAAGATGGACGCTTAGCTTGTTCATCTGGTATCCAACGATAAATCATTAATAATGCAAAAAGAGAAAGGAAAGCCCATGCTTAAACTTATTGCTATTGTAGGAACTAACTCAAAACGTTCCACAAACCGCCAACTGCTTCAATATATGCAGAAACATTTTGCTGATAAAGCAGAAATCGAATTGGTAGAAATTAAAGATCTACCTGTATTTAACAAACCAGCTGATAAACAAATCCCAGCTGAAGCTACGGAAATCGCTGCTAAAATCGAAGCTGCTGATGGAGTTATTATCGGTACTCCAGAATACGACCACTCAATCCCAGCTGTTCTTATGAGCGCTCTTGCTTGGATTTCATATGGTGTATTCCCGCTTTTGAACAAACCTGTCATGATTACAGGTGCTTCATATGGTACACTCGGTTCATCACGTGCTCAATTGCAACTTCGTCAAATTCTTAATGCTCCTGAAATCAAAGCAAATGTTCTCCCAGATGAATTCTTGCTTTCACATTCTCTTCAAGCATTTGATCAAAATGGTGACTTAGTAGATCTTGATGTCATCAAGAAATTGGATGCCATCTTTGATGACTTCCGTATCTTTGTTAAAGTTACTGAGAAATTGCGTAACGCACAAGAGCTTCTTCGCAAAGATGCTGAAGATTTTGATTGGGAAAATTTGTAAGATAGGAGATCGAAAGAATGAAATTTGTTGGACTTGTTGGATCAAACTACGATCAATCATATAACCGCAAACTCTTGGAGTTCATCCGCCGTCAGTTTAAATTTAAATTTGAACTAGAAGTTTTGGAAATCGATGAAGTTCCAATGTTTAACCAAGACGAAAAATGGGACGAGAGCTTCCAGTTGCGCCTTCTTTACAACAAAATTACTCGAGCTGATGGTGTGATTATTGCTACTCCAGAGCACAACCACACTATTTCTGCTTCACTTAAGTCAGTCCTTGAATGGCTTTCATTCGAAGTTCATCCATTTGAAAACAAACCAGTTATGATTGTGGGTGCTTCATACTACGATCAAGGAACTTCACGTGCTCAAGTTCACCTTCGTAAAATTCTGGATGCACCAGGAGTAAATGCCTACACATTACCAGGTAATGAGTTCCTTCTTGGAAAAGCCAAAGAAGCTTTTGATGCAAAAGGAAATATTATTAACGAAGGAACTGTTAAATTCCTTGAAACTTGCTTAGATAACTTTGTCAAATACGTAGGAGTCGTATCTAATTTGAAAAAACCAAAACCAATTGAACCAGAAGACTTGGATTGTGGAAAACCAATTGCCACAACTATTACAGAAGTTGACCCCGATGATCCAGAATGGGTAGAAAAAGTTGCAGAAATCACAGGAGCTGTATCTGGTGATACATACGTTAAACTTGACCATGGTATCCTTACAGTTAACCAAATCGATATGTTCTTGAAAGCTATGCCTTTTGAATTGACATATGCTGATGACAACAACCAATTCCTCTACTACAACAACGCTCACCAAGATCCAGAAACAATGTTTGCGAAACGTGTACCACCTCAATCTGGTAGCCGTATGTCAACAGTTCACGGATCACTTCCACCTGCACGTATGAAAAACGTTGAGTGGGTTATTGGTACGCTTCGCAATGGCAACCAAGAATACGTACGTACAATTGTTCCTGGTTCACCTGCAGGTGTTATCAATACTCACAACTACCAAGCTATGTACTATCCTGATGGATCATATGCTGGTATCAATGAAATTGTCTTTAACTTCCAACCGTGGCTTGACTGGTACTTGAAAGAAACTGGTCAACGTTTGGTAGGCGGTAGCGGACCTTTTGCTCCTGCTGCTGGAGGTCACGGAGATGCCGATGCTACTTCTGGTGCATCTGACGCTGGAGGACATGGTGATGGTGGCCACGGAGCTGCTGATGCTACTTCTGGTGCAAGTAACTAATAACTAACAAAAAGGAACCATTCTTGGTTCCTTTTTTGTTAATAGAAATCTCGGTTCGCACACACAAACCGAGAATTTTTTTATTTATGAATTCGGATCATCAAGACTACGGCCGTGTAAACCTTTTTCTCGTTGCACTTGACGAAGTTTTTCAGGAGTCACATCATTACCATCTTCATCGACGATTTTGATTCCTTCAACGTGATGACGTACTGAACGACGATAGCCTTCGATATATTCCTCACGAAGTTTGGCTTGTTCTACTTTTTCTTCCGCAGTCAAGCCTTCTGTTTTTTTCTTTTTAGCAAGTTCATTAATACGAGCGATTTTTTCTGGTGTCATATTTGGACCTCCAATCCACTTTTCAATTACTATTTTGTATTAAGAAGGTTAAAAGCAGCCACTGTTTTTGCTTTATTGACAAGTGCAGCTAGAATAGCCAAACGATTATTCTTAACATCAATATCCTCTGCCATAACCATAGTATTGTCGAAGAACGCATCAATAACTGGACTAAGAGCAAATAGTTGTGTTAATTTATCGCTTGCTGAACCTTTCAATTCTAGGTTATCTACCGCTTGAGCTAGTTCTTTTTCCTGCTCATTTTCAAAGAGACTTGAATCAACTTTGACTGAGCCTTCTGCCTTTTCTGCTAGGTTAAAGGCACGAGATAATGACTCAACTGATGATTTGTAATCTTCAGTTTTCGCAGCTTCTGAAAGAGCTTCTGCTACTTCAATCATATCAGAGACAACAAAGTTTGAACTTGCGAGAACAGCATCTTTAATATCTTTTGCAGTAGAACCCATCATCTTATCAACACGAGCTTTGATGAAGTTAAGCACTTCTTCTTGGTTATCGTAAGTTAAACTATCAAACGATAAATCATAAAGACTGGCAATCAACTCGTCCATTGGAATATTCCATCCAAAGTCCTCTAAAATTCGAACAATCCCTTGTGTTGCACGACGAAGGGCATAAGGGTCGTTTGAACCAGATGGAATCAAACCAACAGAGAAGAAAGATAAGAGAGTATCTAATTTATCGGCTAGTGCAAGTATTGCTCCAACTTTAGATTCAGGAAGAGCTCCGTCTGCTGAGTCTGGAAGGTAGTGCTCTCGAATAGCTTGCGCCACTGCAGCATTTTCACCTGCAAGAAGCGCATACTTCTCACCCATGATCCCTTGAAGCTCATCAAATTCACCAACCATACCGGTTAAGAGGTCAAATTTATAAATGGCTGCAGCACGAGCAAGATCAATAGATTCATCAACTGATAGACCAGCTTTTTCAGCTAGCAGTATAGCAATTTGTCCTGTACGAATCATGTGTTCACGAAGTGAACCAATCTTTTCATGGAAGGTTACGTGTGAAAGTTTAGCAACTAAATCTTCAATCTTGAGTTTTTGGTCTTCACGCCAGAAGAATTCTCCATCTTCCAAGCGGGCAACCAAAACTTTCTCATTTCCTCGAATGACATTTTCCAAGTGTTCAGCATTTCCGTTACGAACTGAAATGAAGTTTGGTTTTAGATTTCCTTCAAGATCACGCACTACAAAATAACGTTGATGAGTTTCCATTGAAGTAACCAAAACTTCTTCTGGGACTTCTAGGTATTTAGGATCAAAATTACCAATAAAAGCGGTTGGATATTCGACCAAGTTTAAGACTTCGTTTAAAAGTCCTTCATCAATCTGTACTTGAACGCCTTGTTCTGCTTCAATTTCCTTAATTTGTTCGCGAATCATATTTTCACGTTCAATGCTATCAGCAATGACATAGACTTTGCGTAAGTCTTCTTCGTAACTATCAGCATGACGAATTTCTACTTCATGACCAAGGAAACGATGTCCTCGACTCACTCTGCCTGAATGAATATCTAAGAAATCTAGTTCAAGAGCTTCATCATCCAAAAGTACTGTCAAAGTGTGGACTGGACGGATATATTCAAAAGTATTGTTTGCCCAATGCATGCTAACAGGGAAACTTAAGCTAGCCAAGACTTCTGGAATTCCTGTCAATACTTCCTCAGCTGGTTTTCCAGCTTCATGCTTAGTTACGTAGACGTATTCTTCACCTTTGATTTCACGGAATTCAATGTCATCTACAGTCAAGCCTTTTCCACGGACAAAACCTTGTGCTGCTTTAGAAAAGTTTCCTTCTGCATCTAAAGCAATTTTCTTAGAAGGTCCTTTAAAATCTTCAGTCAAATCTGTTTGTTGGTCTGCTAAACCAAGTACACGAACAGCCAAACGACGTGGAGTTGAAAATGTTTGAATCCCTTCATATGAAAGGCGGTTGTCATCCAAGAAGGCTGCCATTTTTTCGCCGAGTTGTCTTTCACTTGGTGTGACAACGTAGGCTGGTAACTCTTCAAGTCCTAGTTCTACTAATAAGTTTTTTGTCATGTTTTTTCCTTTACACAATTAATGTTCTTCAACAAGACCTTTAGTAGTGGGGGACGCAAGCAAACCTTCGGTTTCATTGCTAACTGTCAAGCCTTAAGTCTCGTCAGTTCCCCAGTCGGATAAGAAACTTCTTATCCGACTTTCACTACAGCGGTCTTGTTTTATTTAGCGACCTACGGTCGACTTTCAGTCATTTATTCCTGTAATTCTGTCTATTCTTCCTCTTCTGCTAGGAGTTTCGCGCGTGTGGCTTCGTCAAGAAGTGGGTAGCCAAGTTTCTTACGTTCTGCGACGAAGGTTTTAGCTACGACACGGGCCAAGTTACGGATGCGGGCAATGTAACCGGCACGTTCTGTAACGGATACCGCTCCACGAGCATCAAGCAAGTTAAAGGTATGTGAACATTTCAAAACGTAGTCATAGGCTGGGTGCACAAGGCCTAATTCCAAAGCACGTCCAGCTTCTTTTTCAAATTTTTCAAAGTTTTCAAGAAGCATGTCTTGGTCAGAAACTTCAAAGCTGTATTTTGAATGCTCATATTCTGGTTGAAGGAAGATTTCTCCGTATTTAACACCTGGAGCCCACTCAATATCGTAAACTGAGTCTACTTCTTGGATATAAGAAGCTAAGCGTTCCAATCCGTAGGTAACCTCAGCAGTAACAGGTCCTGTTGCTAAACCACCGACTTGTTGGAAGTATGTAAACTGAGTGATTTCCATACCATCAAGCCACACTTCCCATCCAAGACCAGCTGAACCAGTTGATGGATTTTCCCAGTTGTCTTCAACGAAACGAATATCGTGTTCCAATGGGTTGATGCCCAATTTTTCCAAAGACTCAAGGTAGAGCTCTTGGATATTTGATGGAGATGGCTTCATAACCACTTGGAATTGGTGGTGTTGGTAGAGACGATTTGGGTTTTCTCCGTAACGACCGTCAGCAGGACGACGAGATGGTTCTACATAAGCCGCATTCCATGGCTCAGGACCAATGGCACGAAGGAAAGTATAAGGACTCATGGTTCCCGCACCTTTTTCGTTATCATAAGCCTGCATAAGCATACAACCCTGGTCATTCCAGTATTGTTGCAAAGTCAAAATAATTTCTTGAAAGGTTAGTTTATTGGACATATTTTACTCCTTTATATTTTTTATGCGCTCAACTCAGAAAACAAAAAAACCGTGTCTTTGCTCCTAAGTCAAGTGACCTAGGGGCGTCAAAAACGCGGTTCCACCCTAATTTATTACTTCATTATCTTTATTAAAATACCAAAAGCGCCACACTTATCTCTCAATCACCTGACTCTCACTATCTCAGGCTCGCTTAGGATCTACTGATAAGATATTCTTTCTTGCCATCTATTATAACAAAAAGGAATTAAAAAGTAAATTTTTTACATAAGGAATCACTACTAAATAATCTAATGATAGAACAACTATTGTTCTTGTAACACTTTTCGAATAAAAGAAAAACCACTACTCCTAAGAATAGCGGTTTAATCATTTTTTTAAGCTACAAATGTAGTCGCTCTATTATTTAAGAGTAACTGAAGCTCCAGCTTCTTCCAATTTAGCTTTGATTTCTTCAGCTTCTGCAGTTGGAACGCCTTCTTTGATGACACCTGGTGCACCATCAACAAGTTCTTTAGCTTCTTTAAGTCCAAGACCAGTGATTTCACGTACAACTTTGATAACGCCAACTTTTTTGTCACCAGCAGCTGTCAATTCAACGTCAAATGAGTCTTTAGCAGCACCAGCGTCAGCAGCAGCAGCTGCAGCAACAGCTACAGGAGCAGCTGCAGTTACACCAAATTCTTCTTCGATAGCTTTTACAAGGTCGTTCAATTCAAGGATTGAAGCTTCTTTAATTTCAGCAATAATGTTTTCAATGTTCAATGCCATTGTTATTTCCTCCAAATAAGTTTAAATTTAATTTTGTTATTTTTTTGTAGCTAGGCTACGCTGCGTAGCTTATGATTAAGCTGCGTCTTCTTTGTTGTCTGCAACCGCTTTGACTGCAAGAGCAACGTTGCGCACTGGCGCTTGAAGTACAGAAAGGAGCATAGAAAGAAGTCCTTCGCGACTTGGAAGAGTTGCAAGAGCAACGATTTCTTCTTTTGATGCGACAGCGCCTTCGATTGCACCACCTTTGATTTCAAGTGCTTCAGCGTTTTTAGAAAAGTCGTTCAAGATTTTCGCTGGTGCGATAACATCTTCGTTAGAAAATGCTACTGCAGATGGTCCAACAAAAACAGATGCAAGATCTTCAAGACCAGCTTTTTCAGCTGCACGACGTAAGATTGAGTTTTTGATAACTTTATACTCAACTTCGCTTCCACGAAGCTCACGACGAAGAACTGTATCTTGTTCAACTGTCAAACCACGAGCGTCTACAACGACGATTGATGCAGCAGCTTTCATTTTCTCAGCTACTACGTCAACTAGTTCCGCTTTCTTAGCAATAATTGCTTCACTCATTAGTGTGTTCACCTCCGTAATTATTTTGCTTGGGGAATTTTTCCAAAAGAAAAACGCGCCCAAACCTAGACACGAAAGTACAATACGCTTCTTTTTACATGATACGTTTTGTCCTCGGTAGGATATTTATGAGTCTTGCTCCCCTACTGTCTTAGGCAGTTTTTTCAAACCGTTTATAAGTATATCACAAGAATTCTATCAAAGCAAGTATTTTTTAAAAAAAATTGAGTTTTTTCTCAATTCTATTGCCACTTAGAGAAGAATGTTTAAATATTCTTCTCAGTAAATGGAAAAGATTGGTACCAAGGTATTATAGATTAAGAGCGCATGAAAGATCAACATTAACACATGAAATATGAATGGAGTATTTTCCATGGTTTGAATATCCTGATTAGATTTTTGATTGTCTAAGAAAAAAGTTAATGACAAGAAAAGTAGGATTACGCCATAAATAATGCTTATGTGATAAAGAATGAGCCCTATGATACTGAAATAGAGGAAACCGAATATGGGTATCGAGAAAACAATCAGAGCTAAGGAACCAAATGCGATTCTTATTATCGAAATCATTAAGAAACTATAGGCTGTATATGTAGTAAATTTAGATACTTGGAATCCTAATTTTTTCTGCTTAGATATGTAATGAATGATAAAAACTGGATAAAGAATATCTACCATCTTAACTCTCTATTCTTTCTAAGATACTTTACTTTATTTTAACTATTTTTCCTTGAAAATTCAATTTCTATCTTGACGGATAATATTATTTAGTGTACTATACAACTGTATATACACATAAAAGGAGTTATTATGAATACACAAAAGAAAACCCAATTCATGACTTTAACCGCATTGCTAACCGCTATCGCTATTTTGATTCCCTTGGTGATGCCCTTCAAGATTGTTATTCCGCCCGCTTCTTACACTCTAGGAAGCCACGTTGCAATCTTTATTGCTATGTTCCTTTCTCCTTGGATGGCAATCTTTGTCATTATAGCTTCTAGCCTAGGATTCCTCATGGCTGGTTATCCAATTGTCATTGTACTTCGAGCTTTCTCCCATATCTTTTTTGGCACTTTGGGAGCCTTCTATCTGCAAAAACATCCTCAAACCTTAGATAATCCAAAATCTTCTTTGATTTTTAATTTTATACTAGGTTTGGTTCATGCCATCGCAGAAGTTTTTGCTTGTATTATCTTCTATGCTAGTACAGGAACAGACCTAAAAAATATGTTCTATGTTCTCTTTGTATTGGTTGGTTTTGGAACTATTGTTCATAGTATGGTAGACTATTACTTAGCATTAGCTGTTTATAAAGCATTGAAAAAACGCCGTTAAACGTTAAGAAAGAAGAATATGACAAAAAATCGAAAAGAAGCACTTCTACAACTTTTAAAAGAAGCTCAAAAACCTCAAAACGGAAAAAGCTTAGCAGAACATTTCCATGTCACTCGCCAGATTATCGTTCAGGACATTGCAGTTCTTCGTGCAGACGGTGCTCCTATCTTATCAACCAATCGTGGCTATATTTATAAAGAAAGCAAAACCAATCCGTATGTTCACAAGCTGTTTAAAGTAAAGCACGAGATGGAAGAAATAGGTCAAGAACTTCTAGCTATCGTCGATAATGGGGGACGTGTTCAGAATACCTTAATTGATCATCCTGTCTACGGGGAAATTGAAACCTTGCTCAAACTCTCTTGTCGCCGTGACGTTCAGCATTTTTTAGAGCAAGTCGAACGGTCTGACTTTAGACCACTTTCTGAATTAACAGATGGCGTCCATTATCACCTAGTCGAAGCTGAAAACGAACAAGACCTCCTCTATATTGAGAAGGCCTTGGACCAGCTTGGTTATTTAGTAAAAGATTAAAAGATTTTCTTTTCCCACCCGTCCTCTGTACGGTGACGGTAGAAAAATTCAGACTTGTCTGGAGCTTCCATCATCTCCATCAAAGGTAACATATCATAAGCCAGATCCAAATTTGGAATCTGGTCTTTTTGTACCCAGGACACTTCTCCTTCTTCAGATGATTGTAGAGTACCAGTAAACTCAGTCGCCTTGTAACAAAAGACAATATAACGCTCACCTGTATCTAACGGCCAATTTTTAATGCCGACAAGTTGAGGATTTTGAATCGTCAGACCTGTTTCCTCATAAATTTCACGAATAACTGACTCGGCAAAAGCCTCTCCGTCTTCAACATGGCCTCCTGGAAAAGCATAGCCAGACCAGCGATTGCTTTCGGGTGAACGATACTGCATAACCACGCGCTGCTTTTCTAGATCTTCAATCATACAAATATTGGTAAGAATGGTTAATTGTGCTCGAGACATAGGACTCACTTTCTAATCTTTAATTTTCTATCTTATACTTAACTTTAGATTTCATAATCAAAGGATTAACTAAGTCATGATATTCATGAATTTCATGGAGTAAGGAACCTCTGATGATTCTGATTTCATTGTTTTCTTTATTAACGTAGTAGTCTAAATTAATAGGCATAGATGAATCTGGAACCATGGAGAAAAAGAAAAATATTACGAACCAGATTATGAGAGCAAAGAATCCGCTGAGAGCTTGAAAAATCAAATGATGCCATTGAAAGATTCTCTTTTTATAAAAGATTGTCCATGGATGGATAAATAGGGTTAAGCAGAGACCAAAAAACCAGACATTCCACAAAACTGGGGTAAAAGCTAAACCAAATAAACCTAGGACAAAATGAATTAAGGCAAATACCAAGAACAGTAGGTAAAGAATCCTAAATATTGTTAGATGTTTTCTCATGATTAACTCCTTTTCTTTTCAATATATCTCATAAATAGAATCATTAAAGCAGCTACAGTAAAAAAGACCAGATAGGTTGCTATAGGGAACCAAATATAGCGGTGATCTAGGGATAAGAGAGAAGGTAAAACGTGGTGAGTCGGTGTTCCAATTCCGATTGTCAAGTGAATTATAAAAATAAAACAATTGTAAAGAAACGGTTCTAGATAATCTTTAAAATTTTTCTTAGTTGAACAAACTTCTCTCAGATAATAAGCATAGAACCTAGCAAATATCAAAAATATATTACAGTAGAGCGGAAACATGTAATACATATGTTTATAAGGACTTGGTATAAGGATAATTACTTGAAAAACAATACTTATTAATCCAGTTATTGTTAATAAAACTATAAAATCTACTAAGAAGGCCAACAGCTTATGAGAATCTAACCACAGATTGAACTTATCTAAACTGGAAAATTTCTTTTTCCTTTTTAATTTTCTTTTATGATTTTTCATTTGTGTGGATTTCCCCCATTTTCTTCTTCCCTCTTTTTCTTTTCAATATGCTTGAAAAATAAAATGATCAAAGCAGCCACTAAGAAGAAAGTTATATAGGTAAGAATTGGAAACCAGATGTAACGGGAATCTAAGGTTAGCAAGGGAGGAATAGACTTTCTATTTCTACCCATTATTCCGAAAAATGAGTGAAACAACAAACCTACTCCATTTAGGTACAAGAATGGATTTGCAAAATCTTGGAGTCTAGTCATTCCATCGAAATTATCTCTAAAAATACCCTGATAAAGTATATTCACTAAGAATACTAGATTCATAATAAGTGGAAAGACATAATTGAGGTTTTGATATGGTTTTGGAACAAAAGTTGTCCCAAGCAACAAATAAAATAACCCGATAGCTGAGAACCAAAATACACTACTATCTAATAGAAAAGCTATTTTTGAATGCTGTAACAACCACAATTTTACTTTATCTAGCCAGCTCATTTTTCGATTTGGCTTATGGGACTTTTTTGATTTTTTCTCTTTTTTATTATCTTGTTTCATGATAGTTTCTTCACTTCTGCTGCGACCTTTTTGAGATGCTCTTCACGCATACTTGCTGTATTCACATCCCGTCCAACTTCACCTAGTACGCACACGCGCTTAGTTTTAATTCCACAGTGATTCAAGACCGCATTTTTCAAAACAGAGATGCCATAGCTATCTGGAATGTTGATAGGACCCGAAAAGATTTTGTACCACCAAGTGGGCGCCATGGAGGTTGCGTAAATACTGGCTGTTTTCCCTTTTAATAACTTTTTAAACTGCTTGCCACTAAGGTAATTCCAGATAAAACTCCCCTGATCATTGGCAGAGTATGCAATTCCAGGTGTAAAGACCCGATCAATCCAGCCTTTCATAAGGCTAGGCATACTACTCCACCAGATGGGATAAACAAAGATGAAATAATCTGCCCACTTTATTAATTCCTGAGAACGAAGGATAAAAGAATCTTCCTCCATCCGCTTTCTATAGCCGTAGCGAAGGACAGGATCAAAGTCCTCTTCATTAAGGTTGATGACTTCAAGTTCATGGCGACCTGAGTCAATATTTTCTACAATGGTTTGAAAAATAGCCTGACAATAACTTTCCTTATCAGGGTGTCCATTGATAACTAGAATTTTCATTCTTCCCTCCTACTAATCCAACGCCTTGACTTCCAACATCATATCACGGATTTGAGCTGCGAGTTCAAAGTCAAGCACTTCGACGGCTTCTTGCATTTGTTTTTCCAGTTTCTTAACCAATTCTTTACGTTCTTGTTTGTTAAGGCTATTGATATCGACTTCCTTGTCCTCTTCCTTGGCAACTGCCTTGGTTACAGAGATCAGGTCACGGATTTCCTTCTTAATCGTTTGTGGGACAATGCCGTGCTCTTCATTATAGGCCATCTGGATTTTACGACGGCGAGCCGTTTCATCGATGGCTTTTTGCATAGACTGAGTCATAGTATCAGCATACATGATGACATGCCCTTCGCTATTACGAGCAGCACGTCCAATAGTCTGGATGAGTCCACGTTCGTTACGAAGGAAACCTTCCTTGTCAGCATCGAGAATAGCAACTAGACTAACTTCTGGAACATCAATCCCTTCACGAAGGAGGTTAATTCCGACCAAGACATCAAAAACACCCAAACGCAGGTCACGGATAATCTCTGTCCGCTCCAAAGTCTTGATATCCGAGTGCATGTATTTAACCTTGATGCCCATTTCTTTGAAATAGTCAGTCAAGTCTTCAGCCATTTTCTTGGTCAAGGTTGTAATAAAGGTCCGTTCATTCTTTTCAACACGGGCATTGATTTCACCAAGCAAATCATCAATCTGTCCCATAGTTGGTCGGACTTCCACTTCTGGATCCAAAAGACCAGTCGGACGAATGATTTGCTCAATAACGGTATCAGTCTGCTCGTGTTCATAATCACCAGGTGTCGCTGACACATAGACAATCTGGTGAACATGACTTTCGAACTCTTCACGACGAAGAGGACGATTATCCAAGGCAGATGGCAAACGGAAACCGTAATTAACCAACATCTCCTTACGAGAACGGTCCCCATTGTACATGCCCTTGATTTGCCCCATGGTCATGTGGCTCTCATCAATCATAATCAAAAAATCATCAGGGAAGAAATCAAGAAGGGTGTACGGTGGCTCTCCTTCGCTTCGTCCATCCATGTGGCGGGAGTAGTTTTCAACGCCGTTTGTATAGCCCATCTCACGGAGCATCTCGATATCGTACTCTGTACGTTGTTTCAAGCGTTGCGCTTCGAGGAGCTTACCTTCCTTCTCAAAGATAGCTAATTGCTCTTCCAACTCAGCCTCAATCTTAGCAATAGCTACTTCCATGTGGTCGTCATTGGTCACAAAGTGAGTGGCTGGGAAAATCGCCAAATGATCCACTTCGCCGAGAACTTGACCAGTTAGAGCTTCGACTTCACGAATACGATCAATTTCATCCCCGAAAAACTCTACACGAAAGGCATGCTCATCACGAGAGGCTGGGAAAATCTCCACCACATCCCCACGTACACGGAATCTTCCACGCTGAAAATCAATGTCATTGCGTTCGAACTGAATGTCCACCAAATCATTGAGCAGTTTATCGCGAGAAATCTCAAGACCCGGACGCAAACTTACCACGCTATCAGCATATTCTTTAGGAGATCCCAAACCATAGATACAAGACACAGATGCTACAATGATAACGTCATTACGCTCCAAGAGAGCTGAGGTTGCTGAGTGACGAAGCTTGTCAATCTCATCATTGACCGAGCTATCTTTTTCGATATAGGTATCGCTTGATGGCACATAGGCTTCTGGCTGGTAGTAATCGTAGTAAGATACGAAGTACTCAACAGCATTCTCTGGGAAAAATTCCTTGAACTCCCCATAGAGCTGTCCCGCTAGGGTTTTATTGTGGGCAATGACAAGAGTTGGTTTATTGACCTGGGCAATGACTTGACTCATAGTGTAGGTCTTTCCTGTACCAGTCGCTCCCATCAGGATTTGTGCCTTTTCTCCACCCTCGATATTATCCACCAACTGCTCGATGGCTTGAGGTTGATCCCCAGACGGTTGATATTTGGATACAAGTTTAAATTTGTTGTCTGTAATTCGATTTATCATAATAGCCTCATACACATTTTCTATCCTTCTATTTTACCATAAAAAGGAAAGAGTTTCTGTTTCTCAACAGACCACCTCACTTTATTATATGTTATATCTTCTGACATAGAAATATAAAATATTTGCCGTTCTTCAACTTTTTTGATATAATTTTAAAATATCTTGAAAGGAGACATCACATGAAGAAAAAAATTCTAGCTTGTTTGCTAATTTTATTTCCTATTTTTTCATTAGGGCTAGTAAAAGCTGACACAGAAAAAACCAAGTATGTTATCGCCAGTGACTCATCTTTTGCGCCATTTGTTTTCCAGGACTCAAGCAATCAATACACTGGTATCGATATGGATCTAATCAAGGCAATCGCTGAAGACCAAGGTTTTGAAATCGAGATTACCAATCCAGGTTTTGATGCTGCTATTAACGCAGTCCAATCTGGACAAGCAGACGGTATCATTGCGGGTATGTCAGTTACAGATGCTCGTAAAGAAACTTTTGATTTCTCTGATTCTTACTATACAGCAAACACCATTCTCGGTGTGAAAGAATCAAGTACCATTTCTTCTTATGAAGATTTGAATGGTAAGACTGTAGGTGTGAAAAATGGTACTGCTTCACAAACATTCTTAAACGAGAATCAAAGCAAATACGGTTACAAAATCAAGACCTTTTCAGATGCTGCTTCTATGTATGATAGTTTAAATACTGGTTCAATTGATGCCGTTATGGATGACGAACCTGTTATTAAATATTCTATCAGTCAAGGACAAAAGCTAAAAACACCAATCGCAGGTACACCAATTGGCGAAACTGCCTTTGCTGTTAAAAAAGGAAGCAATCCAGAATTGCTAGAGAAGTTCAATAAAGGACTTGCAAATCTTAAAGCAAATGGAGAATTCCAAAAAATTCTTGATAAGTATCTAGCCAGCAACTCTACTACAACAACTTCAACTGCTGATGAAACAACTATTTGGGGCTTGTTGAAAAACAACTACAAACAGCTCCTCAGTGGACTTGGAATTACTCTCTCATTAGCCCTTATTTCATTTGTAATTGCGATTTTTATCGGAATTGTCTTTGGTATGTTTAGCGTCAGTCCTTATAAATCACTTCGTTTGATTTCTGAGATTTTCGTTGACGTGATCCGTGGTATTCCATTGATGATTCTTGCAGCCTTTATTTTCTGGGGAATTCCTAACTTTATCGAATCTCTTACAGGTCAACAAAGTCCAATCAACGACTTTGTCGCTGGTACAATTGCACTCTCTTTAAACTCAGCAGCCTACATCGCTGAAATCGTACGTGGTGGTATCAAGGCCGTTCCTGTTGGGCAAATGGAAGCTAGTCGAAGTCTTGGTATTTCATATGGAAAAACCATGCGTAAGATTGTCTTGCCTCAAGCAACCAAACTCATGCTTCCAAACTTCGTTAACCAATTTGTTATC
This sequence comes from Streptococcus sp. HMSC062D07, assembly GCF_001814215.1. Lineage (NCBI taxonomy): Bacteria > Bacillati > Bacillota > Bacilli > Lactobacillales > Streptococcaceae > Streptococcus > Streptococcus sp. HMSC062D07. Next base: position 55,411 of record NZ_KV815331.1, on the reverse strand, counting down.
GCTCTTAAAGATACAACTATCGTATCTGCAATCGGTCTTGTAGAACTCTTCCAAACTGGTAAAATTATCATTGCTCGTAACTACCAAAGTTTCAAAATGTATGCAATTCTCGCAGTCTTTTACCTTGTGATTATCACTCTTCTAACTAGACTAGCAAAACGCTTAGAAAAGAGGATTCAATAATGGCAAAATTAAAAATTGATGTCGATAATTTACATAAACAATATGGAAAAAACAAGGTTCTAAAAGGAATCTCTGTAAAATTCTACGAAGGGGATGTTGTTTGTATCATCGGTCCTTCTGGGTCAGGTAAGTCAACTTTCTTGCGTAGCTTGAATCTCCTTGAGGAAGGTACCAAAGGTCATATTACTGTTAACGGTTATGATTTGACGGATAAAGCAACCAATGTCGACCATGTTCGTGAAAATGTCGGAATGGTATTCCAGCACTTCAATCTCTTTCCACATATGACTGTCTTGGAAAATATCACTTTTGCTCCTATCGAGCATAAGTTATTAACCAAACCAGAAGCCGAAAAATTAGGCATGGAACTTCTTGAAAAGGTTGGACTTGCTGACAAGGCCAATGCTAATCCTGATAGTTTGTCTGGTGGACAAAAACAACGTGTGGCTATTGCTCGAGGTTTAGCAATGAACCCCGATATCATGCTCTTCGATGAGCCAACTTCTGCCCTTGACCCTGAGATGGTCGGAGACGTTCTAAATGTTATGAAGGAATTGGCTGAACAAGGTATGACCATGATCATCGTAACTCACGAGATGGGATTTGCTCGTAAGGTTGCCAATCGTGTTATCTTTACAGCAGACGGTGAATTCCTGGAAGATGGAACCCCTGATCAAATCTTTGATAACCCACAACACCCTCGTCTAAAAGAATTTTTGGACAAGGTTCTCAACGCTTAAAAAAACTGTAAGGTTTCCCTTGCAGTTTTTTTCTTACTTGTATTGGAATTTTGGATTTTTTTGAAAATTATGATAAAATAAAGGATATGAAAATGGGGTTTTCCCATGCCTAGCTGGACTAGGAAACAAAATAGAAATTAGGTAGCTCGATGTCATCTAAAGTTATTGTTACAATTTTCGGTGCAAGTGGAGATTTGGCTAAACGCAAGCTCTACCCTTCACTCTTTAGACTTTATAAATCAGGTAATCTTTCTGATCATTTTGCTGTTATCGGAACTGCTCGTAGACCATGGAGTAAAGAGTATTTCGAATCTGTTGTTGTCGAATCTATTTTAGACTTGGCAGATAGCGTGGAAGAGGCTCAAGCATTTGCTAGTCATTTTTATTATCAAAGTCACGATGTTAATGACACTGAGCACTATATCGAATTACGTAAACTTCAAGCTGAATTAAACGAAAAGTATCAGACTGAACACAACAAGCTTTTCTTCCTCTCAATGGCACCTCAATTCTTTGGTACCATCGCCAAGCACCTCAAGTCAGAGCAAATCGTTGACGGTAAAGGCTTTGAACGTTTGATTGTTGAAAAACCTTTTGGAACAGACTATGAGACTGCAAGCAAACTAAACGAAGAACTCCTTGCTACTTTTAACGAAGATCAAATCTATCGTATTGACCACTATCTCGGTAAGGAAATGATTCAGAGTATTTTTGCGGTTCGTTTTGCCAATATGATCTTTGAAAATGTTTGGAATCGTGAGCACATCGATAATGTGCAAATTACCTTTGCAGAACGTCTAGGTGTTGAAGAGCGTGGTGGCTACTATGATGAGTCTGGCGCCCTTCGTGATATGGTTCAAAACCACACCCTACAACTTCTATCACTCTTGGCTATGGATAAACCAGCAAGCTTTACAAAGGATGACATTCGCGCAGAGAAAATCAAGGTCTTCAAGAACCTTTACCACCCTACAGATGAGGAACTTAAAGAGCACTTCATCCGTGGTCAGTATCGTTCTGGTAAAGTTGATGGCATGAAGTACATTTCTTACCGCAGCGAACCAAATGTCAACCCAGAATCAATGACAGAAACCTTTGCTTCAGGTGCCTTCTTTGTCGATACTGATCGCTTCCGTGATGTACCTTTCTTCTTCCGTACAGGTAAACGCCTAACTGAAAAAGGAACACACGTAAACATCGTCTTCAAACAAATGGATTCAATCTTTGACCAACCTCTAGCACCAAATATTTTGACCATCTATATCCAACCGACGGAAGGATTCTCTCTTAGCCTTAACGGTAAAGAAGTTGGAGAAGAGTTCAAACTTGCACATAACTCGCTTGACTATCGAACAGATGCAACTGCAACAGGTGCTTCACCAGACCCATATGAAAAACTGATCTATGATGTTTTGAACAATAACTCAACAAACTTTAGCCACTGGGAGGAAGTGAGTGCATCATGGAAATTGATTGACCGTATCGAGAAGCTTTGGGCTGAAAACGGTGCTCCACTTCATGACTACAAGGCTGGTAGCATGGGACCACAAGCTAGCTTTGATCTCCTTGAAAAATACGGTGCCAAATGGACTTGGCAACCAGATATCGCCTATCGTAAAGATGGTCGTTTAGAATAATCAAAAACATCCTGCAAGAATTCTTGCAGGATTTTCTTATTTATAGTAGACCTTCTAAAAGACCCTTCATAAAGTTTTCTGAGTTGAACTCACCAATATCGTCAATCTTTTCACCAAAACCAATTAGCTTAACAGGGATATTGAGTTCCTCACGGATAGCAAGAACAACACCACCTCGGGCAGTCCCGTCAATTTTTGTTAAGACAATCCCTGTAACAGGAGTAATTTTTGAGAATTCTTTAGCTTGTACAAGAGCGTTTTGCCCAGTTGACGCATCAAGAGCTAGGAAGGTTTCATGAGGTGCCTCTGGCACTACGCGTTTGATGATACGACCAATCTTTTCCAATTCTGCCATTAAGTTTTCTTTGTTTTGCAGACGGCCAGCTGTATCAATCATGAGAATATCAATACCTTCTGCTACTGCTCGTTCCATCCCATCAAAGACAACGCTAGCTGGATCTGCTTTCTCAGGACCAGTAACAACAGGAACATCTACACGACGTCCCCATTCTGCTAACTGAGCAACCGCACCCGCACGGAAAGTATCCGCAGCAACAAGCATAACCTTTTTACCAGCTTGTTTGTATCTATTAGCTAATTTACCAATTGAAGTTGTTTTCCCAACCCCATTAACTCCAACAAAAAGCATAACCGTTAATCCATCTTGGAAGTTAATATTTTCATTATATATGCCGTCCTTTTCGTATAGCTCCACTAATTTTTCGATGATAACACGACGAAGGGCATCAGGTTTCTTAGCATTCTCAAGCTTGGCTTCATAACGCAATTCTTCCGTAAGATTTGAAGCCACCTGCACACCAACGTCACTCATGATAAGTAGCTCTTCTAGTTCCTCAAAGAAATCTTCATCGACTGAGCGGAAATTTGCAAAGAAAGCGTTCAAACGGGCACCGAATCCAGTACGCGTTTTTTTAAGACTACGATCATATTTTTCTTGTTCAGTCTCTTGGACTTGAGGAGTTTCTTCGATTGCTTGGTTTGCTTCCTCTTCTTCAAAAAACTCTGTTTCTGCTTCGTCTGATTGAGGCTGAACAATTTCTTCCTCGTCACTATCATTTGAAGTTGCTTCTTCAACATGAGTCAATTCTTCTTGAGGACTATCTGCCTCTTGGACTTGATTTAACTCTTCTCGAGAAACCTTCACTTCGTCAACTGACTCGGTAATAGTTTCTTCGTCAACCTCGGCTTCAATTAATCCTTCATCACTTTCTTCCGCTACGACAGTCCCGTCTTGCTCTTTGACTTCGATATTTTCAGATTCTAGCGCCTCAGTTTGCTGGCTATCATCCGATAAATCAATGTTTTCTAGAGCTTCTTTGACAACTTCTTCAATTTTAGGTTCTTCTATTTTTCCAAATAAACGGTCAAATAATCCCATTCTTTAATTCTCCTTCAGTACATATTTTTCAATTGCCCAGGCGACAGCTTCTTCGTCATTAGTCATTGGTGTTACCACATTTGCCACAGCCTTAACTGCTGGCACAGCATTTTGCATAGCGACACCGAGACCGGCCCACTCAATCATCGAAAGGTCATTAGCCTCATCTCCGCAGGCAATAACCTGACTTTGGTCAATTCCCAGGTGTTCAATCAGTTTAGATAATCCTGTCGCCTTATGAACATTCTTTGGTGACCATTCTAGCAAGAGTTCACGTGATTTAAAAATTTCATATTGGTCGTATAATTCTGGTGAAATCTTCTGAATAGCTGCATCCAAAGGCTCCTGAGGAAAGGCAGTCACACATTTATTGTATGTTACCTGACTAGACAAATCTTCAAAAGTAGTTGGAACAAAAGTTAGAGCTGGGTTAAACTGAGCATATAAACTTTCTTGGTCAGACTGAATCTGGTAAACTGTTCCTTCTGAAATTGCATCTAAGGGGATTTCTAATTTTTCAGTTTCTTCATAAATACGTGTCACATCATCAATTGAAAAGACTGTCTTATCAAGAATCTCACCTGTATTTTTCTGAACCAATCCACCGTTGAATGTGATAGTATATTCGTCATCGTGACCATCTGTCCCAAGCTCTTTAAGGAAGAAATCCATAGCCTTGAGAGGACGTCCAGTTGTTAGGACTACCTTGACCCCTTGTTCACGCGCAGCCTTTAAAGTTGCCTTGGTACGATCAGTCAATTTCTTGTCTGTCGTCAGCAAGGTTCCATCTAAATCTAGGGCAATTAATTTAATATCTGCCATTATAACCCCTCCATATAAGCGATAACAGATTGGTCCTTATGATGACCGATAACTGTTTCAGCTAGTTCCAAAATCTCTGGACGGGCATTTTCAGGTGCGACTGGGTGCCCTACAACTTGCATCATGTGAAGATCATTAAGATTATCACCAAAAGCCATCACTTGGTCCATATCTAGATTTAACTTCTTAGCCAATTCGACAATCGCAACTCCCTTATCCACATAATCAAGAACAATATCAATGGATTCAAAACCTGTCGTCATTGCCTTAACACCAGGCACATGTTCATTAACCCAAGCTTCGCCAGCTTCTACTGTCTCTTCTGTAAAGTTAGTTGTGAATTTGAAAATTTCATCGGTGATATCTTCAAGTTTGGCTACTTTTTGAATATTCTCATTGTAATGATGACTAAACATGAGATAGGTTTCATCAACCGTATCTAGAACATAGCATGCTTTTTTACCTGTTAGGAGCATCTTCTTTTCATCAAAATAAGGTGATGTCTTTAGCTTTTCAAAAGTTGATAGGTAAAAATCTCTAGGCATGGTCGCTTCATAGAGGTCTTGTCCATGAAAACGAACCAGACTCCCATTTTCAGCAATGAAAATAATCTCATCTTTGACATCCGAAAAATGCTTTTCAAGCGACAAAAGACCGCGACCAGAAGCTACAGCAAAGTAAATTCCTTTTTCTTTATAAGAATGGAGGAGCTTTTTTAAGCGCTCCATATCAAATTGGCCAGCTTCATCCAAAAAAGTCCCGTCCATATCAGTTGCGACTAGTTTAATCATAAATCCTTCTATTCTCCAGTTGTAAATCTATCTTCTATTATACCATAGAAAAAGTAAAAAAAGACGTGCTGAATTGACACGTCCTTGTATTCTATAAATCTATCTGTAGGGCCAATTGTTATTATAAATATAACCCCCTTTCCACACTTTCCTGAATCAAATCTTCCGTCAGTTTCCATAATTCTTCTGATTCACTTTTTATGAACTTTTTCTTTTCTAATACCATGTCTGCACTGATATTATCAGGGTTATAATTTAATTCTGACACTTCTAAGTGATTTATCAGTGGTACCAATGCATCGATTACTCTTGCATATCTTGATTCAGCACTCTGTCCTTTTTCAAATTCCAACCACAAATTTTTCATATTCAAATATTTCTCTTCTGGAAGGAGGCTCATTGTTTTTTCTATAGATTCTAACTCTCTATCATGAGAATGAACCTTTCTTTCATCATCAAAAACCCAAGTATCTCCGGCATAAATCTCACCTAAATCATGAATCAATAACATAGAAATAACTTTTTCCATTTTCAACTTTTCAGGATAATAATCTTGAAGAACTATAGCAGCTATAGCACCTTGCCAAGAATGCTCGGCACTATTTTCAAATCTTCCATCAAGAGTTCTATTAAATCTTGTTAGTGACTTTAACTTCTCTATTTCTTTAATAAAATCGACTGAATTCTTTAAATTACTCATTGTAGCTCCTATCTTATTTAAAATTTTAGATATAATACCAAAAAATATTAATTTCATCAAATATTTCCCGTATTTGCAAAAATAAAATAGCGCCTAATCCATACGAGATTAGACGCTTGATTAAACTTGTAATTTATAAAATATTTATCAATCGAGTGATTGAACTTTCCTACCATCAATCAATTCCAAGTCTTTTTATCCATATTTGGCAAAGAGAGCTTAAACTTAATAATACAGAGTCGAATTACAAAACCGACAATTGAGAGAATGATAAAAGCAGTAATTCTTGGAAAGTGAAGGACAAAGGCCAACCAGTAATAAATAATGCCAATTACAAAAGATAGGAGGGCATAGATGTCCTCTTTTAGAACACTTGGGACTTCATTAATCAAGAGGTCTCGGATGATACCACCGCCAGCACCTGTTAAACAGGCCAAAATCCCTGCAGACATCAAGTTCAATTTACTATCAGCTAAGGCGGTAGCTCCAATCAAGGAAAAGATGATTAAGCCAATCGAATCAAAGATAAGATAAGCTTCTCTCAGCCACTTATAGAATTTTTTTTCTTGACTAGCATTGGCTTGTTTTGATGTCACAAAGGCATACATAATAACAGCTACTAGAATAGAGACATAAATCGGTCCAGGATCTGCGAGAGCGGAGGGGAAACGACTGATAATAGAATCTCTCAAAATCCCTCCGCCTACTGCTGTTACAATTGCCAATAAACTAATGCCAAAAATATCTAAACGTTTACCAAATCCTTTGATGGCTCCTGACGCCGCAAAGGCTATAGTCCCAATATAATTACAAATCATTAGGAATAGGTCAAAATCCATGTAAGCTCCTCAATTTATTTTTGTAACCTTTCCGACTTCTTGAAGGTCATTCTAAATACTTTAGCTTGAAATGTTATATTGAAAACAAACTAAGCATCCATATTTTCTAAATCTTTTAGTTTAACAGAGACAATCTTAGAAACACCAGATTCTTGCATGGTTACTCCGTAAATAGTGTCTGCGGCTGCCATGGTTCCCTTACGGTGGGTAACGACGATAAACTGGCTATCCTTGTCAAATCGGTTAAGATAATCCCCAAATCGTTTAACGTTAGCTTCATCGAGTGCAGCCTCTACTTCATCCAAAATAACAAATGGAATGGTCTTGACACGAATGATTGAGAAGAGCAAAGCAAGAGCTGACAAGGCCTTCTCTCCACCACTCATGAGGTTGAGAGATTGGATTTTCTTTCCTGGCGGTTGAACAGAGATTTCAACACCTGCTGTCAATAAATCTCCCTCGGTCAGGATTAGGTCCGCTTGACCACCACCAAACATCTGCTTAAAGGTTACTTTGAAGGATTCACGAATAGCTTCAAAGGTTGATTTAAATCGTTCCTTCACTTCATCGTTCATCTCTGTAATGGTTTCAAGAAGAAGATTTTTAGCCGAAAGAATGTCATCACGCTGACTATTTAAGAATTCCAAGCGTTCGTGAACTTCGTCAAACTGTTCAATGGCATCCAGATTGACTGGACCAAGTGAACGAATCGATTTTTCCAAATCCTTGACCTCTTGTTCAGCGACAGTCAAATCTTCTAACGAATTGGCTTGTTCTAGGGCTTCCGTATAACTAATCTGGTACTCTTCAGTCAGTTGACCTTGAAGATAGCGAAGGCGGTCCGTAATCTTCTCTTTGGTTGCTTCTGCACGTGTTTGCTTACGAATCCATTCTTCATTTTGCTGACGAGCTTGTTCTAAATGACTAGCAATATCATCCAATTGACCTTCAATATCATCCAGCTCAAACTGCTTACGAATAAGCCCTTGTTGAATTTCTTCTTTCTGACTCTTGGCTTCTGCTTCCTGCTTGGCCAAAAGTTCCGTATCAACCTTTTCAAGATTGTCTACCTTTTCTTGGAGAAGGCGTTCGATTTCATCTTGCTCCATATCAAGGTATTCAAGCTCTTTGTTAATCCGTTCAATATCTGCAACTTCGTAACGTTTTCGCCCTATCATTTCTGTTTTGAGCAGACGTTCTTGGGAAAGTTTATCCTGTAAGTTTTGGTAACGTTCCTGAATAGCATTTTTATTGGACTTGATTTCTTCAATCTCAGACTCCAGCTTTTGCTTTTCAGTTGCGATGATTGAGAGACGTTCTTGGCATTTTTCTTTTTCAGCTTGCCAATCTCCACCTCTGAGATTGTTTAATTCTTTTTCCTGAAGTTCTAACAGTGTTTCGAGTTCTTCGACTTGTTGGGAAGTTTGTTGATAAGCCAGATATAAGCCTTGCTCTTCTATACGAGCTTGTTCCCCTTTGGACTTAATGGTCTCCAAAGTCTGAGCGAGGGTAGTCAAAGCATCTTGAACTGACTTCAGATTTTCTTCCTCTTGACGAAGAAGTTTTTCTTCTTGAGCAATCTCTTTTTGCAACTGCTCCAATTCAGGCTTGATGAAAATACTGTTATTTTGACGATTGGCACCACCAGCATAAGAACCACCTGTTCGCAATTCTGTACCATCTAGCGTTACCATTCGAACCTGATAACGTACCTTGCGAGCTGCATCACGCGCATGCTCTACCGTATCAAAGATTGCTGTTGTAGCTAGCAAGTTTTTAAATATAGCTTCATGCTTGGCATCAAAGGTAACCAGTTCATCTGCCATTCCAAGAAAACCTGGACTTGAGGCAATCACATCTTGATTCTGACCTGAAATGCTACGAGCCTTAATAGTTGTCAAAGGTAGGAAGGTCGCACGACCAGCTCGGTTTCGCTTAAGGAAATCGATAGCCTTAGTCGCAGCCTGTTCGTCTTCAACGATGATATGTTGGCTACTTGCCCCGAGGGCAATTTCAAGAGCTGTTTGATAACGAACATCAAAGGTTAAATGTTCACTGACTGCTCCGACAATACCGCCCAGGCAATTTTTTTCTTGTAGAACACTCTTAACACCCGCATAGAAATTACTATGGTTTTTAAGAATGTTTTCCAGACTTTGCGCCTTGGCCTGCTTGTTTTTCAGACTATCCAAACGGTCAAAAAGTTGATTTTGCTGACTTTGATAAGCCTTCTTTTGTTCTTCTTCCTGTTTAGCATGCGTCTGATAGTCAGCAAGCAAGGTCTGTACTTTTTCTTTTGCTGATTTAAGAGCAGTTTCTTGCTCACTAGCCTTAGATTTAGCAGAAGCTAATTGTTCCTTCAAGGACTCCAATTGTTCTTCTTGCTTTTGAGTCTGTTGGCGACTATTTTCAAGATCATTTTCAATCCGTGTCAACTGGTTAGAGACATCCGCTTCTTCCTGCAAGAAAGCAACAAAGCGCTCACGCAGTTGCTCAATCATCTGATCAGGATCATCAGAAAATGCTTCTAACTCAGCTTCTAAACGATTGAGCTCCTTGGTATTGAGAGCTAGATTTGCTTCTAACTGACTGAGATTTGCTTCTTTTTCTTCCTTCTCTTGAATAAGAGCATTTCTCTTTTCATCCAAACTAGCTAAACGAGCTTGGGCCTCTTGTTGATTGAGAGCAACCTGCTCTGTCTCCAGTTTAGACAAGGCTAATTTCCGTTCTAAATCACTGATTAGAGCAGTCAAATCCATCAAGCTAGTTTGATCTTTAGCCATCTCTGCTTGTAAATCTTGTCTCTGCTTCTTGAGAGATTGATTTTCAAGTTCTAGTGACTCGCGTTTTTGATAATAACTAGTCAACAGTTCTTGAACTTGGTTTAATTCTTCTTCTGTTAGATCCAATTCTGCCTTATTGGCTTGAATTTGCGCAACTAAAACATCTAAGTAGATGCCTTTACGCTGACTGTCCAAGTCCATAAATTTACGAGCTGTTGCTGCTTGCTTTTCTAAGGGCTTGATTTGATTGTCTAACTCATAGATGATATCTTCCAAGCGGTCTAAATTGTCTTGAGTTTGTTGCAGTTTACTTTCCGTCTCTTTGCGACGAGTTTTATATTTTAAAACTCCCGCCGCTTCTTCAAAGATAGCACGGCGTTCCTCAGGCTTAGAGTTAAAGATTTCTTCGACCTTCCCTTGGGAAATGATGGAGAAGGAATCGCGTCCAAGTCCAGTATCTAAGAAAAGATCATGAATATCACGAAGACGAACTTTTTTCCCATCAATCTTGTATTCACTATCTCCCGTACGATAGATGTGACGCTCCACCTTGATTTCCTGTCCTGCATCCTTGATGAAACCGTCCTGATTATCTAGAGTAACGACTACAGAAGCATAGTTTAATGGCTTTCTACTTTCTGTTCCTGCAAAGATAACATCAGGCATCTTCCCACCACGAAGACTTTTGACACTTGATTCCCCAAGAGCCCAGCGTAAACTTTCTGTGATGTTAGATTTTCCAGAACCATTAGGTCCTACAACTGCTGTTACTCCTTGGTCAAAAACAACCTTGGTCTTATCAGCAAAGGACTTAAACCCCTGAATCTCAATTTCTTTTAAATACATGAATCCAGTCCTTCCTCAACTGCATTTTTAGCGGCTTCTTGTTCGGCCAATTTTTTAGATCGTCCTTGACCCCTACCTAAACTTTGACCCTCTACAAGGACTTCAACCTCGAACATCTTATCGTGGGCAGGACCATTTTCCGAAATCACCTGATAACGAATATCGACATCACCATTGACTTGGAGTAATTCTTGAAGGTGGGTCTTGTAGTCTTTAATCATTTCAAAGTCACCGGCCTCAACCTTCGGTATCATGACCTGGTAGATAAACTCTTTTACCGTAAGTAGATCCTTATCTAAAAGCAGGGCACCCAAAAAGGCTTCGAAAGCATCTCCCAAGATGGTATCTCGATTACGGCCTCCAGATTTTTCCTCTCCCTTTCCTAGCTTGATAAACTGGTCAAACTGGCAGTCACGGGCAAAACCAGCCAAACTCTCTTCACGTACAATCATAGCACGGAGTTTAGACAGGTCACCTTCTGGTTTTTTAGGATATTTTTTGTACAGATATTCTGAAATCAATAATTGCAGAACAGCGTCTCCTAAAAATTCCAAGCGTTCATTGTGTGAAATTTTTAAGAGGCGGTGCTCATTGGCATAACTAGTGTGAGTAAAAGCTGTTTCAAGTAACTGTTTATCTGAAAAAACAAGCCCAAAACGTTGCTCTAACACGGTTTCTAATTCTTTCATAAGAACCTCTTTCTAAAACATTATAATACACTCCATTATACCAAAAAATAGAATCATAGTCAGAAAATAACCGTTAAAAGTCCTTTTTCTGACTTGTGTTTAAAATCAATCCATTACTAGCAGTTCAGGCTATTTTTTGGTATAATAAATCTTATGGAAATTGAAAAAACCAATCGAATGAATGCTCTGTTTGAATTTTATGCAGCCCTTTTGACTGATAAGCAGATGAACTATATCGAGCTCTACTATGCAGACGACTATAGTTTAGCTGAAATCGCTGAAGAATTTGGTGTTAGTCGTCAGGCTGTTTATGATAATATCAAACGAACAGAAAAGATACTGGAAGACTATGAGATGAAGCTTCATATGTACTCTGACTACATTGTCCGCAGTCAAATTTTTGATCAGATCATTGAGCGCTATCCAGAAGATACTTTTCTCCAAGAGCAAGTTGAGATTTTAACAAGTATTGACAATAGAGAATAAGAGGAATAAATATGGCATTTGAAAATTTAACAGAACGTTTGCAGAACGTCTTTAAAAATCTACGTAAAAAAGGAAAAATCACAGAGAGTGATATCCAGGAAGCAACCAAGGAAATTCGTCTGGCTCTTTTAGAAGCCGACGTTGCTTTGCCAGTGGTTAAGGACTTTATCAAGAAGGTTCGTGAACGTGCGATTGGGCATGAAGTCATTGATACCCTCAATCCAGCTCAACAAATCATTAAGATTGTCAATGAAGAATTGACGGAAGTTCTTGGTTCAGACACAGCTGAGATTATCAAGTCCCCAAAAATCCCGACCATTATCATGATGGTTGGTTTGCAGGGTGCTGGTAAAACAACCTTCGCTGGAAAACTTGCTAACAAACTCAAAAAAGAAGAGGATGCTCGTCCTCTGATGATTGCGGCCGACATCTATCGTCCTGCAGCTATTGACCAGCTTAAAACACTAGGACAACAAATTGATGTTCCTGTCTTTGCTCTTGGAACTGAAGTTCCTGCAGTGGAGATTGTTCGCCAAGGTTTGGAGCAAGCTAAAGCCAACCATAATGACTATGTTTTGATTGATACGGCCGGTCGTTTACAAATCGATGAACTTCTCATGAACGAGCTCCGTGATGTCAAAGCCTTAGCTCAACCTAATGAAATTCTTCTTGTCATCGATGCCATGATTGGTCAAGAAGCAGCTAACGTTGCGCGAGAATTTAACGCTCAATTAGAAGTTACCGGTGTCATCCTTACCAAGATTGATGGGGACACTCGTGGTGGTGCGGCCCTTTCTGTTCGTCATATCACAGGAAAACCAATCAAATTCACTGGTACTGGTGAAAAGATTACCGATATTGAAACCTTCCACCCTGACCGTATGGCCAGCCGTATTCTCGGTATGGGAGATATGCTGACTCTGATTGAGAAAGCTTCCCAAGAATACGATGAGCAAAAAGCCCTTGAAATGGCTGAAAAGATGCGGGAAAACACCTTTGATTTCAACGATTTCATCGATCAGTTGGATCAGGTACAAAATATGGGTCCAATGGAAGATTTGCTCAAGATGATTCCTGGTATGGCCAATAATCCTGCCCTTCAAAATATGAAGGTGAATGAAAAACAAATCGCTCGCAAACGTGCCATCGTCTCATCTATGACTCCTGAAGAACGTGAAAATCCAGATTTGCTCACTCCAAGCCGCCGTCGTCGTATCGCAGCTGGTTCTGGCAATACCTTCATCGAAGTAAATAAATTCATCAAAGACTTTAACCAAGCCAAACAACTCATGCAAGGTGTCATGTCTGGTGACATGAACAAGATGATGAAACAAATGGGCATCAACCCTAACAACCTTCCTAAAAATATGCCTGGTGGCATGGATATGTCAGCCCTTGAAGGAATGATGGGACAAGGTGGTATGCCGGATATGTCTGCTTTTGGAGGAGCTGGTATGCCTGATATGAGCCAGATGTTTGGTGGAGGTCTCAAGGGTAAAATCGGTGAATTTGCTATGAAGCAATCCATGAAGCGCATGGCTAACAAAATGAAAAAAGCTAAGAAAAAACGCAAGTAAAAAGGACTCAATTGAGTCCTTTTTTGTTTAGTTATTTCGAAGTCTTTCCAAAGTCTCTTTAAAGATATTTGGAATTTCAGAAGTAAATTCCATAGTTTCACTAGTCCTTGGATGGGTAAAACCAAGAGTCTTGGCATGGAGAAATTGCCCATGTCCCTTTAGGGTTTTACGAGGACCGTATACCTCATCACCAGCGACAGGATGACCGATATAAGCCATGTGCACACGTATTTGATGAGTTCGTCCTGTTTCCAGTTGCAACTCTAATAAAGAATAGTCACCAAAGCGTTCCAAGACTTGGAAACGTGTCACTGCTGGTTTTCCTTTGGCAGTCACAGCTTGTTTCTTGCGGTCTTTTTCGCTACGACCAATCGGCGCCTCAATGACTCCACGGTCATTTGGAAGATTACCATGAACAATGGCCCAATATTTTCGAAGAGATTTCTTGTCTTTTAATTCTTGAGCTAGTGCTAAATGGGCATCATCGTTTTTAGCAATCATGAGAAGCCCTGATGTGTCCTTATCAATACGGTGGACAATTCCTGGACGCAGCACACCATTGATTCCTGATAAGTCTTTAATATGATACATAAGGGCATTCACCAAGGTACCACTGGTATGACCAGCACTTGGATGAACGACCATCCCTTGAGGTTTGTTGACTACTGCTACATCCTCATCTTGGTAAATGATTTCTAAAGGAATATCTTCAGCCACATACTCTAAAACTTCTGGTTCAGGAATTTGGTAAGTGATGACATCCCCCTCTTGGACCGTATACTTGGCTTTCTTGACCTGGCCGTTGACCAAGACTTGACCAGACTTGATTTGTTCATTGGCGAGACTACGAGACAATTCTGTCAAATCTGACAAAGCCTTATCTAGGCGTATCCCGCCTCTTTCAATTTTAATTTCCATTCATTTCCTCTTTTAGCATTGCAAGCAATAACACAACGACCCCTACTGTCAGATAACTATCAGCCACATTAAAAATGGCAAAATTGATAAAGTCTAAGTGAAACATATCCACGACAAATCCTTGGCTAATGCGATCAATGAAGTTTCCCAGACCACCTGCAATAATCAGAACCAATCCAAAGACTGTCCAGAGGGAATCTTCTATATGCTTGTGCAAATACCAGATAGCCCCTGCCATAACTACTAGAGTAATCACCGCAAAAAACCACTGTTGATCTTGAAGAATAGAAAAAGCTGCTCCCCTATTTTGCAGATAGGTTAAACTAACTAGATTTGGAATCCATGATTTGATTTCATCAAGAGCAATATTATTAACGACATAAGCCTTTACCAATTGATCTAATACAATCAAGGCAGCTATAATTCCTGCTACTATTCCTCTTTTTTTCATGCTTTCCTCTTCTGATCAAAATACTCTTGCATAACCTCTACAAATAAAGTCCCTGCTTGACTCAAGTCTACTTCCTCACGTTTCACATAAACCATGCGATTATTGAGATTATCATTTAGCGGAATAACGGTGATTCCGTTCACACTATCGCTATCTAAGAATCCAGAACCAGTCGCATAAGCATTTGTTCTTTCAAGAATTCCATTTAAAGTAGCGCGATCTGTTACGTTAAACATCTGAGAGCTGGCACTTGTGTCCACAAAGTTTTCTGAGTAATAGAGATATTCATCCTTCTCTTGTGTGAAACGAACTGTTGGCAAATCAACTAAATTCTCCATAACCAACTCTTTTTTCTTGGCTAAAGGATGTCCTTCACGAAGATAGATATGCGTCTGGAAAGGAATCAACTCAATCACTTCAAGGCCTAATTTTTCAATCCGCTGCATGATACCTTTTTGGTTTTGATTGTTGAGGTAAATAATCCCAATCTCACTATGACCTTGGGCTACTTCATCCAAAATCTGAACAGTTGTAGATTCAAAAATACGGAAATTTTTATATTCAGGATATTGTTGTGAAAATGCTGTAATGGTTGGTGGCAAGAAATCATAGTGCTGGCTGGCTATTGAAAACTCATCCTTCTCCTCTTCAGGATTAGCATACTGATTTTGAAATACATCAAACCCTTTTACTAACTCTTGTGCCTTTTCATAAAATTCCATTCCTCGGCGAGTAAGAAAGGTACCCGAACTAGTTCTGCGGAAAATCTTGAATCCTAGCTCTTTCTCCAGATCTCTTACAGAAATAGATAGACTGGGTTGGCTAACGTACATTTTCTCAGCAGCTTCACGAAAAGTACCACTATTTGCAATAGCAACAACGTAGCGTAATTGTTGAATATTCATGATTTCTCCTTCGTTTTCTATCTTATCATTATACCATAAATAAAGCCTATCCAACAAAGGAAAATCATGAGACAGTTACTTCTAAAAAAGGAAACAAAAAAACACCTTTAAAGCTAGACCCAAAATCCAACTAAAAAGGAGTGTTACCAAATGCGATTATTTAGCTGCTGCGTAAAGCTCGTCTACTTTGTTCCAGTTGATAACTGAGAAGAAAGCTTTGATGTAGTCAGGACGAACGTTGCGATATTTCACGTAGTAGGCATGTTCCCAAACGTCCAAACCTAAGATTGGTTTTTTACCTTCTGAGATTGGTGTATCTTGGTTTGCTGTTGAAGTCACTTCAAGCTTACCTTCTTTGTTAACAACCAACCATGCCCATCCAGAACCGAAACGAGTCGTTGCTGCCGCAGTAAATGCTGCTTGGAATTCTTCGAATGAACCAAAAGTTGCATCGATTGCTGCTGCAAGTTCTGCTGAAGGAGCTGTCTGTTCAGGAGTCATCAATTCCCAGAAAAGAGCATGATTCAAGTGTCCACCACCGTTGTTGATAAGCGCTTGACGGATATCAGCTGGGATAGATTCTACATCAGCAAGCAAAGATTCAAGGTCTTCACCAATTTCAGGGTGTTTTTCAAGAGCTGCATTAGCGTTATTTACATATGCTTGGTGATGTTTGTCATGGTGCAAATGCATCGTTTCAGCATCAATATATGGTTCCAAGGCGTCATAAGCGTATGGAAGATCTGGTAAGATAATAGCCATCTGTAATACCTCTTTTTCTTTCTATATAAAAATGATAACGCAAACAACCTTTTTTTTCAAGTTATTTGCTCAATTTGACTGGCTCGCAATCTGCAATAAAGCTTTCTCAAACAAGTACCCTTTTTCGTAAACACCAGTCTTAATTTGATAATCTGCCTGGATGAGATAACGAATAGAATCTTGTAGGAAATTCATAGACAATCCTCGCGTGTCACGAAGAGCAAATTTGATTTGATAGGGATTCGGATTGCGACCAAGATAATGACCCAAACTGCTAACCATCTGTGATTCTGTCTGACCAGACTCTTGCAATATTTTTACCTGTGTATAGAGTCTAAACTGCCCCAGCATAATGGCAATCAGTTTAATCTCGTCTTCACCCTGTAAGGTCAAATCTTTAACTAAATCTCGTGCCTGATCAATTTTCTTAGTTAATATTAATTGGGTCAAATCAAAAATATTATCCTGCAAAGTCTTTGGAATGGCTTCAACAATATCTTCTTCTGTTATCCGACCACTATCCTTATAAGACTGTAAGAAGAGCAGGTTTTTCTGAATTTCACTGAATTGAAAACTAGATTTGATAAGCAACTGTTCAAAGGAATTTCCATCAAAAGTAAGTCCTTGTTCCTGAACCCACTTTTGAAAATAGGCACGCAACTCTTGCTCTTTAGGTTCAAGAGCCTCAAATACTGTCGCATCCCGCTTAAGTAATTTGACCAAACGTCGCTTGCTATCTAACTTGCCTTCAGCAAAGATTACTAATTTACTTGAGGGTACAGGATTTTCCAGATAGTCTTCAAAGGCCTTGAGCTCATCATCAGTTAGATAGCGTTTTTTAGCAGTTGTAATATCGAGAAAATGATCTAAAATAACAATTTTTTCATCCGCAAAGAAAGGAAGACTGACCAACTCTAGCTCCAAGCTTTTGTAGTCTACTTCTTTCATGTCAAAATAAGCAAAATTCAAATCTGCAGGATCGTATCCGATTTGCTTTAGAACCTGAGTTTTCATGATGTCGTACTGGCCTTGATCAGCCCCTGTAAACAGGGTCAAACTAGGAAGGTTCGCTAAGGATAGCTTTCGACTTTCTTCTATGGCTAGCATTTATTCTCCTTTCTTTTTAATTTAGCTTCTGTTTAATCCATATAATTCAATTTTCCATGGAAATCCTCTAGGCTTTGGTATCCTTTTTCCGTCATAATTTCTTTGAGTTCCTTTGTAATACGCTCAAAAGCACCTACACCTTCTTTATGAAGAGTAGTTCCTACTTGTACCATGCTGGCACCACATAGGATATGTTCAAAGGCATCACGTCCTGTTAATACTCCACCAGTTCCGATGATTTGAATTTGAGGATTTAAGCGTTGATAAAAGGCATGGACATTGGCAAGAGCAGTTGGTTTAATGTATTCTCCACCAATTCCACCAAAGCCGTTCTTAGGACGAATCACGACAGACTCATCTTCTATATAAAGACCATTTCCAATAGAGTTGACACAGTTGACGAATTTGAGTGGATATTTGTTGAAAATTTCTGCTGCCTGGTCAAAGTGAACAATATCAAAATAAGGTGGAAGCTTAATTCCAAGAGGTTTTGTAAAGTAGGCAAAGACTTCTGACAAGATACGGTCTGTTGTTTCAAAATCATAGGCAATCTGAGGCTTACCTGGAACATTTGGGCATGAGAGATTGAGTTCGGTTAAACCACGAAAATCACTTTCTTGAACCTTCCTCAAGATGGTATGAGTTTCCTCTGGAGACATCCCAACTAAAGAGAGAAAGAAGGTACGATTTGGTTCCTTTTCTTGCAATTCCAAAAGGTAGTTCAAGTAATAGTCTAAACCATTATTTGGGAGCCCCATAGAGTTAATAGAACCAAGTGGAACATCTTGATAGCGTGGTTCAGGATTTCCCTGACGAAATTCCAAGGTTGCAGTCTTGGTGACAAAGGTTCCTGCTGCTGAATTTTTGACACCTTCCAATTCCTCAATTGTCATACAAGCAACACCTGCCGCATTCATCAAGCAATTATCAAACTCAAAACCAGCAATCTGTGTTTTCGTTGATACCATGATTCTATTCCTCCAAAATCCATTATTTCTTTATTATTATACCATACTTTGGCAGGAGCCTTTTAATAAAACTAACCCTATAAAAAGGTTTCTAATTCAACTAATAAAACTAGCTTATTCAAATTGAAAGAATTTTTAGAAAATTTATGTTTTTTTCTTTACACTGAAAATTTTTTCTGCTATAATGTCTCATGTAATAAAATATGACAACAAAAAAAGGAGAACGATATGACATCTGCTAAAGAATATATCCAAAGCGTGTTTGAAACTGTAAAAGCTCGTAACGGGCATGAGGCTGAATTTCTCCAGGCGGTTGAAGAATTCTTCAGCACTTTGGAACCTGTCTTTGAAAAACACCCTGAGTATATTGAAGAAAACATCTTGGCACGTATCACTGAACCTGAGCGCGTAATTTCTTTCCGTGTTCCTTGGGTTGACCGTGATGGAAAAGTTCAAGTTAACCGTGGTTACCGTGTTCAATTTAACTCTGCTGTTGGACCATATAAAGGCGGACTTCGTTTCCACCCAACTGTAAACCAAGGGATCTTGAAATTCCTCGGCTTCGAACAAATCTTTAAAAACGTTTTGACTGGACTTCCAATCGGTGGAGGTAAAGGTGGATCCGACTTCGATCCTAAAGGCAAAACTGATGCTGAAGTGATGCGCTTCTGCCAAAGCTTCATGACTGAATTGCAAAAATACATCGGACCATCTCTTGACGTACCTGCTGGTGATATCGGTGTCGGTGGACGTGAAATTGGTTACCTTTACGGACAATACAAACGCCTCAACCAATTTGATGCTGGTGTCTTGACTGGTAAACCTCTTGGATTTGGTGGTAGCCTGATTCGTCCAGAAGCAACTGGTTACGGTTTGGTTTACTACACTGAAGAAATGCTTAAAGCTAACGGAAACAGCTTTGCTGGTAAGAAAGTGGTGATTTCAGGTTCTGGTAACGTAGCTCAATACGCGCTTCAAAAAGCAACTGAACTTGGTGCTACAGTTATTTCTGTATCTGACTCAAATGGTTATGTCATTGATGAAAATGGTATCGACTTCGACCTTTTGTCAGACGTTAAAAACAACCGTCGTGCTCGTTTAACTGAGTACGCTGCAGAAAAACCTACTGCTACTTATTATGAAGGTTCTGTATGGACTTACACTGGTAACTACGATATCGCTCTTCCATGTGCGACTCAAAACGAGATCAACGGTGAAGCTGCGAAACGCTTGGTTGCTCAAGGTGTTATCTGTGTGTCTGAAGGTGCTAACATGCCTAGCGACCTTGAAGCTATCAAAGTCTACAAAGAAAACGGAATCCTTTATGGACCTGCCAAAGCTGCTAATGCTGGTGGGGTAGCTGTATCTGCTCTTGAAATGAGCCAAAACAGCCTTCGCCTTTCATGGACACGTGAAGAAGTTGACGGTCGCTTGAAAGATATTATGACTAACATCTTCAACACAGCTAAAACAACTGCAGAAACATACGGTCTTGGTACTGACTACCTTGCAGGTGCAAATATTGCAGCCTTTGAAAACGTAGCAAATGCTATGATTGCCCAAGGTATTGTTTAAAAATAAAGATCATTATCAAAAAAGCAACAACTTATTAAGTTGTTGCTTTTTATCATATTCAAATAAAGTATATCAAACTCTTATTAAGAAACGATAAATGTTTCACCACAGTTTTCACAAGTTAAGTTAGTTCCAATTACTCCATCTGTTGATGTATGACAATTAGGACAGTAGGCCCGTTTTGCTGACAATCTATAAGATAATTGATCTTGTAATACTTTTCCCTTTGTTTCTATAACATCTTCTTCAAGTTCTTCAAATTCAAGAACTGTCATCAAACTTTTATTATATTGTTTCATCCTTGGTTGTATTAAAAATAAAATAAATGATATGACAATAAATAAGAAAAATAATATGAATAAAATTGTAACTATCAAAAGCCACATAAAGTAGAAATCGTGAAGTAATCCTTCTTTTTTTCCTAATAACCATCTTATTTCCTTATCTATGGACTGATAAAATTTCAATCCCGAAACAATACAAATGAAAGATACTAGCGGATAAACAAATTTTGATATCATTAAACGATAGCGTCTCATTTATACTTCCTTTCTAGATAACCATGCACCACAATAATCACATGATTTACCCTGACCTAAGTCAAGCAAATTCTCCCCACTGCATGATGGACAAATAACAGGATAGGTGTTTTTATGAATCTTATGCTTTTCAAATAAGGTGAATAATGCTTGTATCTGTTTTTGTGTCTTAATTTCCTCTTCTCTCTTTGATTCTCGGTAAGTTAGGATCAATATCACAATCAAATTAAGCAAATACCAAGGAATTAAAAGAAATAAAAATCGGATAGACCATTCCCTGGATTTTACTTGTTCAAAAAGTGATGAAAAAGTAATTAAAACAAGCATTTGAAGTAGATTCTTTTGTTTCAACTTTTTCAAGGAAAAGGAATCTTTAATTGTTTTTCGGAATAAGAATAAAATAATTAAGGCAATAACGACATAAGAAATATTTTGGAATGCTAAAAACACTAAACTTATAACAATAGGAATCCCGATAACCTTCCCCAAGAGTATAAAATCAAGATTTTTTAAAATAACATTAGTTGGTTCATCTTCGAGAGCAAAGATAGCTAGTGATAGAACTACAAAACAGAGTATTACTATATTTGAAATTAACCAATGAAAGACTTCTTTCCAATTATTCTTAATATACTGTTTCACCTATCTTCTCCTCTAGTTGCTATATATTCTCTATAAAGAGCTTTCCCATTATATATCTCATCCAAAGCTTTGACTTTAATTTTTATATTTTCTAAAACACCAAAGCTATAAAATGCAAAGGAAGACAAAAAGAAACCTGATAAAGAAAAAATAATAGGTGTCACTATTGAGAAAATCGGCTTACCATATCCTAGAAATAGAGTTGCAATCAATAGTGAAATAAAAAATGTTGCACTTGTTAATCCCATAAAAAGTATACTTAATAAACGAAATACTTGATACATTCACAATATCCTCCTATAATAAATTTCCTAACTGTTTAACTGTCTAGTTTTTCTAATTTTCCTTCTACATTGATACAATTTCATAAATTTAATGTTCAAACAAAGAATACATATGTATCAGTATAAAAAATGGGAACTCTGAAAGAAACAGAACTCCCAAAATAAGCTAATGATTGGGATTAGAAACATGATAGAATCAAAATATTATAAAGATTTTTAAGACATATGTATATTTCATCCCACATTTTATTTTAAAATTTAAACTTTATCTAGGTTGACCGCAATTAGAACAAAACTTAGCTTCTTCAGAAAATTCAGCCCCACACTGACTACAGAACTTAGCTAAAGCATCCTCTTTACTTGAATCGAATTGATTCTGTTCGGAACTATTATTAGCTTGGTTAAGTCCTTCGATATTTCCTACAAGGTTGTTAAGTTTAGCTCCTATTCCAAGACCCATAGCAACTTCCATACCTACACCCATTAGTTTTCCATCAGAATTTTCATTTTTCGCTGCTTCTTCTAGAATATCAAATTTTCGCTCCTCCTGATAGTTATATCCTTCGATATCTCGACTTGTAGTCTTAATTTTAGCATCTACAATTTGTTTATGGAATTTGAAAATATCTTTATATCCCTGACATCCTTGATTAACTTTTAGAGATTCAATATTAAATTCTTCAATACGAATACCATACTTATCGAACTGATTCTCTAAAATCTTAGATAGTTCAGAACCAATTTCATTGCTGTGCATTTCAATATCAATAACAGCAATCTGATTACTATAGACAACTTTTGAAATAGCTGAACTAATTAGTCCAATGGTAGCTTGCCTAAAGCGTTTTTGAAAAATATCTACTGTAATAAGATCAGGCTGACTTGGCATAAATTCCAATAAAAATGCTTCCAAGTTTACAATTCGAGGAACAAAATTTCCATGTAATTTCAATTCGACAGGAATATCAGTCTCTGGATCTCGTACTAAAATAGCTGAAGGAGTTCCCCAACCAATGGGTTGTAAATCATACAAATTTACGAACCATAGATTTGATGAATTCTGTAAAACACCACCACTGACAAAGGTTTTAAATTCATCCAATAACTGTGTATCAGAGATTTCAATCTTATGCTTTCCTGCATTAAATCTAGCTAATTCTTTCCCATTTGAAAATAATATTGCACATTGTCCAGGGTTAACAATTAATGTTGAACCAGATTTAATATCCGTTTTAGGATGTCTCCAAGCAAGTATATTTCTGGTATTTTCTCCTTCGTACCGAATAACATCAAACATTTTTAAAGCCATGGTTTCTCCTTTTATAGTTTCCAAAAATTATAATCAATCAAATCTTATTTTCTTACTTATACTTATATTTATATTATATAATCTCGTTATTAAAAAGGCAACTCAAATTATTAAAGGTTATATCAAGCAAATTGAGACTTAATATGAGCTTTATATGTAAAAATACCTATCCAAATGGATAGGTATTTTTAATTACAACTTACCTGCTACTGCATCCAACAATTCTTGGATTTTCGCTTGGTTGCTTCCTCCTGCCATGGCCATATCTGGTTTACCACCACCACGTCCATCGACGATTGGAGCTAATTCTTTAACCAAGTTACCTGCGTGGATGTCTTTTGTCTTGCTAGCTACAAGAAGGTTGACCTTGTCACCGATGGCTGCGACAAGAACAAGGACGTCTGAGTAGTCTTTTTGCTTCCAGTTATCTGCAAAGGTACGAAGAGCACCTGCATCTGAAACAGAAACTTGACTCGCAATGTAACGGTGGCCGTTTGCTTCTTGAACATTCTTGAATACATCACCTGCCGCTGCTGCTGCAGCTTTTTCCTTCAATTCTGCATTTTCTTTTTGTAATTGACGGAGTTGTTCTTGAAGTCCTTCAACCTTATGAGGTACTTCTTTGAGTTGAGGTGCTTTCAAGGTTGCTGCGACTGCTTTCAGTGCATCTTCTTGTTCACGGTAAGCTTCGAAGGCTTCCTTACCAGTCACTGCCAAGATACGACGAGTTCCTGATCCGATCCCTTCTTCCTTGACAATCTTGAAGAGACCGATTTCAGAAGTGTTACCTACGTGAGTACCACCACAAAGTTCAACTGAGTAGTCACCAATCGTTACAACACGGACTTCCTTACCGTATTTCTCACCAAAGAGGGCCATAGCACCCATTTCTTTAGCTGTGTCGATGTCTGTCTCAACAGTCTTGACTGCGATGGCTTCCCAGATCTTCTCATTGACTTGTTGCTCAATAGCACGCAATTCTTCTGGAGTTACGGCTTGGAAGTGGGTGAAGTCAAAGCGGAGGAATTCTACTTCATTAAGTGAACCTGCTTGAGTTGCATGGTGGCCAAGGATATTGTGTAGAGCCGCATGGAGCAAGTGAGTTGCTGTGTGGTTCTTCATGACACGGTGACGACGATTGCTATCGATGGCCAAAGTGTATTCTTGGTTCAAAGCAAGCGGTGCAAGGACTTCAACAGTATGAAGAGCTTGTCCATTTGGTGCTTTTTGAACGTCTGTCACTGTCGCTACGACGTCACCTGCAGCATCCAAGATTTGACCGTGGTCAGCTACTTGTCCACCCATTTCAGCGTAGAATGGAGTTTCTGCAAAGATCAGTGATGCAGTTCCTTCAGCTACAGCTTCTACCTCTGCATTGTCCGCTACGATAGCCACCAACTTAGAAGGCAATTGGCTAGCATTGTAGTTGAAGACACTCTCAACTGTAATGTTTTGAAGGGTTTCATTTTGCATACCCATAGATCCGCCTTTAACAGCTGATGCACGCGCACGTTCTTGCTGCTCTTTCATGGCTGCTTCAAAGCCTTCACGGTCTACAGTCATTCCTGCTTCTTCAGCGATTTCTTCTGTCAACTCTACTGGGAATCCATAAGTATCATAGAGTTTGAAGACATCTTGTCCAGCGATAACTGTTTGACCTTTTTCTTTCAAGTCTGCTACGATAGTTTCTGCAAAGTGTTGACCTGAGTGAAGAGTGCGAGCAAATGACTCTTCCTCGCTCTTGACAATTTTTTCGATAAAGTCACGTTTTTCGAGAACTTCTGGGTAGTAGCTTTCCATGATTTTTCCAACAGTTGGAACGAGTTTGTAAAGGAAAGGCTCGTTGATACCCAATTTTTGACCATGCATAGAGGCACGACGGAGCAAGCGACGAAGGACATAACCACGACCTTCATTTCCAGGGAGAGCACCGTCGCCAATAGCAAATGAAAGAGAACGGATGTGGTCAGCAATGACCTTGAAGCTCATGTTGTCGCCATCTTGGTCATAAACCTTACCAGATAACTTCTCAACTTCGCGAATGATAGGCATAAATAGGTCTGTTTCAAAGTTGGTCTTAGCACCTTGGATAACAGCTACCAAACGCTCCAAACCAGCACCCGTATCAATGTTCTTGTGTGGCAATTCCTTGTATTCGCTACGAGGTACAGCAGGGTCAGCGTTAAATTGTGACAAAACGATGTTCCAGATTTCGATATAACGATCGTTTTCGATATCTTCTGCGAGAAGGCGAATACCAATATTTTCTGGGTCAAAAGCTTCCCCACGGTCAAAGAAGATTTCTGTATCTGGTCCAGAAGGTCCAGCACCGATTTCCCAGAAGTTGTCTTCGATTGGGATCAAATGACTTGGATCTACTCCCACTTCAATCCAGCGGTTGTAAGAATCCGTATCAGCTGGGTAGTAAGTCATGTAAAGTTTTTCAGCTGGGAAGTCAAACCATTCAGGGCTTGTCAAAAGCTCATAAGCCCAAGTAATGGCTTCGTCACGGAAGTAATCACCGATAGAGAAGTTCCCCAACATTTCAAACATGGTATGGTGACGCGCAGTTTTCCCTACGTTTTCGATATCGTTGGTACGGATGGCTTTTTGCGCATTGGTAATCCGTGGGTTTTCAGGAATAATGGTTCCATCAAAGTATTTCTTAAGGGTAGCAACCCCTGAGTTGATCCACAAAAGTGTTGGGTCGTTGACGGGAACCAAGCTAACTGATGGTTCTACAGAGTGGCCTTTACTGGCCCAGAAATCAAGCCACATTTGGCGGACTTGTGCACTAGATAATTGTTTCATTTGTATCTCCTTTTTTAATCTGATTGGCTTTCTAGCATCTCTACATAGTCGATAGCGACACAGAGGGAAATGACTAGGTCTGCATAAGATTCGTCGTAGACGGTCACGGTATAAGTCGAGGTTAAATGGAACAGTTCCTTAGCAATCTCCGCAATTACTTGGTCACGATCGTCCAGCAATTTAAAATTCAAATCCCAGACATTTCCTTCGATACGAAGACCGAGATTGTCAAATTCATACTTATCTCTAAAGAACGTCAACTTCTTCCGGATATAAAAACTATCGCCGTTACTCAGTTGAATTTCAAAACGAGGTAGGAAAGTTAAGACTTCCTTACTAATCTCACTGACCTGTTCACCAGCAACATCATAGATGGTAAAAGTTTTAGGAATCTTAAAAAATGAACCTTCAACCTGATAGGCGACATTGCCCAACTCATCCTTGATATCAAAACGTTCACCACCTAGGCGAAATTTCTGTTTGACAAGAAATGTTCTCATAAACACCTCCAAAAATAAAAGACAAATCCATATCACGAAGGGCGAAAAACCGCGGTACCACCTTCATTCAATGAACTTGTCATTCTTTCGTTCTTATGCAATTGTTAGATTGAGTAGCATGATTTTCTATCTTAGATGGCTCGCAGCACCGCCATTTCTCTGGTCTAAGATGGAGAGAAAATCAATTCTCAACTCTCTTATTATAACGTTTTTTTAAGCTTGCGTCAACTGGAAATAATCCTCATTTAAATAACCAACTCCCTATATCCCTGATGACTTTTTCAGGATATATTTTTTCTTACTGCTATCACTCTTTTTATCCCAACTTTTATCCCACATTTTCGAATTGCTAAAGATAGCTACGAAAATATTTGCAAATATAAAGAACCCTATCACCAAATGTATGGAATCAGTTGTTAGATATTGCCGATCCAAGCCATCCTTTAAATGGAATAGTATAATTGTTTGGTCAACAATCAAAAAGGTTGGCCAGTAACTTTTTTTGAAAAAAGTAGACATTTTCATGATTTGTTACCGCTTTCTATTATGATAAGATTAGTATACTACTAGGAAATAAAATAAGCAAATAGGATAGTAAAAATAAACAGTTATACAAATTACGATCTATTCAAAAAACGAACCAGATTTACTGATTCGTTTTTATTTTATATACTTCTACTTCCGATACATCTTAAATTGTAGGAAGAGGTCACTGTAGATTCCTGTCCATTGATGGTCAAACTTCTCATAAACTTCGAGGTGTTTCATTGTATCTGCATCTGGATAGAAGGACTTGTCCTCTTTTGTCTCCTCTGGGAGCATTTCCTTAGCAGCATTGTTTGGTGTTGAATAGCCGACATACTCTGCATTCTTAAGAGCATTTTCAGGCTTCAACATGAAGTTGATGAAGGCATAGGCTGCATCTTGGTTCTTGACAGTTTTAGGAATAACCATGTTATCAAACCAGAGGTTGCTTGCTTCTGTCGGCACAACATATTTGAGGTTAGGATTCTTTTCCAACATCTGGCTAGCTTCCCCTGAGAAAGTCACACCGATAGCAGCATTGTTCTGAATCATGTAACCCTTCATCTCATCAGCTACAATAGCCTTAATATTAGGAGTCAGCTCATACAGTTTATCAACCGTTTGTGATAGTTGTTGAGGATCTTTTGAGTTAAGGCTATAGCCTAGTGAGTTAAGGCCTAAACCAAGCACTTCACGCGCCCCATCAAAGAGCATGATCGAATCCTTGTATTCTGGTTTCCAGAGGTCGTCCCAATGTTCAGGAGCTTCTTCCACCATGGTTTCATTATAGACAATTCCCAAAGTTCCCCAGAAGTATGGGATAGAATATTCATTGTTTGGGTCAAAGGACTGGTTGAGAAATTCTGGACCAATATTCTCAATTCCCTCAATTTTACTATAATCCAGTGGAACTAAAAGGTCTTCGTCCTTCATCTTGTTAATCATGTACTCACTTGGGATGGCAATATCATAGGTTGTCCCACCCTGCTTGATTTTCGTGTACATGGCTTCGTTAGAGTCAAAGGTTTCGTACTGGACTTGGATTCCTGTTTCTTCTGTAAATTTCTCCAGAAGTTCAGGATCAATATAGTCGCCCCAATTGTAAATGACCAATTTTTGACTATCACGGCTATTGATTTTACTATCAAGATGGTAAGAAATTCCCCATAAGACAAGGATAATGGCTAAAATTCCTGCTAAAAATGAATAGAGTCGTTTCATGCTTTCTCCTCCTTCTCACGTGAAATGAAGTAATATCCAACTACTAGGATAATACTAAAGAGAAAGACCAAGGCTGAAAGAGCATTGATTTCAAGCGAAATTCCCTTACGAGCCCGAGAGTAAATCTCGACTGACAAGGTTGAAAATCCATTCCCCGTTACAAAGAAGGTCACGGCAAAGTCATCTAAGGAATAGGTGAAGGCCATAAAGTAACCTGCAATGATAGACGGTGTTAGGTAAGGAAGCATAATTTCTTTAAACATCTGGAACTGACTAGCTCCAAGGTCATAGGCCGCATGAATCATATCCCCATTCATCTCTTTCAATCGTGGCAAGACCATGAGCACTACGATAGGAATCGAGAAGGCTACGTGACTGGACAACACTGTCAGAAAACCAAGAGAGAACTTGAGCTGAGTAAAGAGAATCAAGAAGCTGGCACCAATCATAACATCGGGTGCAACCATCAAAATGTTATTGAGAGATAGAAAGGCTTCTTGGTATTTTTTGCGTGATTGGTAGATGTAGATAGCTCCAAAAGTACCAATCACTGTCGCAATTAAGGCTGACAAAAAGGCTAGTAAAAATGTCTGTACCAGGATCAGCATGAGTCTTCCATCGCTAAACATAGCATGGAAATGAGCTAAACTAAAACCTGTAAAACTATTCATATCGTCCCCAGCATTGAAGGCATAACCAATCAAGTAGAAGATTGGCAGATAGAGGACGATAAAGACGAAGGCTAGGTATAGATTCGATAATTTTTTCATCGTTCTCTCCTTTCCTTGGTCACCCACATGGTGATGAACATAGTCAGGATAAGGATCACCCCGATGGTAGAACCCATACCGTAGTTGTCATTGGTTAGAAAGTTCTGCTCAATAGCCGTTCCCAGCGTGATAACGCGGTTCCCTCCAATCAAACGTGTCAACATGAAGAGACTCAAGCTGGGGATAAAGACAGATTGAACTCCGCTTCGCACCCCATTCATAGACAGAGGGAAGATGACATGACGGAAGGTTTCCCACTTGGTCGCACCGAGGTCATAGCTGGCATTGATGAGATTGTTATCCATATCATCCAAGACATTGAAGATTGGCAAAATCATAAATGGAAGCTCGATGTAGCTTGCAACAAAGATAAATGAGAAATCTGTAAATAGCAACTGCTGAGAACCAATTCCGATAAATTCTAGGAATTGATTAATAGAGCCGTTTTGACCAAAAATCCCGATAAAGGCATATGCCTTAAGGAGAAGGTTGATCCAGGTTGGCAAGATGATTAGCATGAGCCAGAGTTGACGGTGTTTGAGACGAGTCAAAAAGAGGGCTGTTGGATAACTGATAAGAAGCGTCACTAGAGTTACAATCCCTGCATAGAGAACAGAGTTGAAGCTCATTTTGAGATAGGTTAAGTTTTGTGACGCAAAATAGGATTTATAGTTTTCTAAACTAAACTGACCTTCGATGTTGAAAAATGATTGTCCAAAAATCAAGACCAGGGGTGCCAATACAAAGAGGGCAATCCAAAGCATGTAGGGCACTACAAAGAGTTTAGAGGTTGTTTTCTTCATCTCTTTCCTCCTCAATAGCGTTAATCAAACCTGCTTCATGCTCTTCGATTTCTACGTATTCTTCGATACGAGCATCGAACTCTTCTTCTGTTTCATTGAGACGCATGATATGGATATCTTCTGGTTCAAAGTCCAGACCGATTTCCTCACCAACGATGGCCTTACGAGTTGAGTGGATCATCCATTCATTACCAAGTTCGTCATAGGCGATAATCTCATAGTGAACCCCACGGAAGAGCTGCGTATCGACCTTCACTTGAAGTTTTCCTTCTTCTGGCAGAGTAATGCGCAAGTCCTCTGGACGAATGACGACTTCGACCGGTTCATTTGACTTCATCCCACCATCGACCGCTTCAAAGCGTTTGCCGTTAAACTCGACCAAGTAGTCCTCAATCATGGTTCCTGGCAAGATATTTGACTCCCCTATGAAGGTAGCAACAAAGTGGTTGATTGGCTCGTCGTAGATATCAACTGGTGTCCCAGACTGAACAATCTCACCGTCATTCATGACAAAAATCCAGTCACTCATGGCCAGAGCTTCTTCCTGATCGTGGGTAACAAAAACAAAGGTGATGCCCAAGCGTTGTTGCAGTTCACGTAGTTCGTACTGCATGTCTGTCCGCAACTTCAAGTCAAGTGCTGACAAGGGCTCATCCAAGAGCACCACTCGAGGCTGGTTGATAATCGCACGCGCAATAGCTACACGCTGACGTTGCCCTCCAGATAGCCTACGGATAGAACGCTTTTCATATCCTTCAAGCTGTACCATCTTGAGAACTTCTAAGACACGTTTTTCGATTTCTTTTTTATCGACCTTTCGCAATCGCAATGGAAAGGCAACATTTTCAAAGACATTCATATGTGGGAACAAGGCGTAAGACTGGAAGACCGTATGAACATAACGTTTATTGGTCGGGATATCATTGATTCTTACGCCATCCAGCAAAATATCACCCGTCGTTGCGTCTAGCAAACCCGCGATAATATTGAGAATGGTTGATTTTCCTGAACCAGAAGCTCCTAGCAGTGTATAAAATTTTCCTTCTTCCAACTCAAAGTTAATATCCTTGAGAACCTTAGTGTCACTATCTTCAAAAACTTTAGAAACGTTTCTGAATTCGATAATTGGTTTTTTCAATTCCTATAAATTCCTTTTTCTTCGTAAATTAACAGATTGGGACCTTGTTAAATGCTAGCAATGACTGTAAGGAATTGACCCAAACCATATCTAGCGATAAAATCCCAATCTTTGTATAATGTTTAATAATAATGTTATTCGTGTTCACCCAAGATACGAACTTCTCGCTCAAGGGTAACACCTGAATGTTCTTTAACTTTTTCAATGACAGACTCAATTAAGTCTTCATAATCTCTTGCAGTCCCATCGGCTACATTAATCATAAAGCCTGCATGTTTTTCTGAGACTTCGACACCACCGATACGGTAGCCCTTCAAACCAGCTTCTGAAATCAATTGTCCTGCAAAATGCCCGACTGGACGCTTAAAGACAGAACCACATGATGGATATTCCAAAGGTTGTTTGAGTTCTCGAAGGTGGGTCAAACGTTCCATTTCTTGATTAATCGTCTCATAATTCCCTGGAGATAGTGCAAATTTAGCTGATAATACTACTGCTCCAGAATCTTGAATAGCTGAATGACGGTAACCAAAGGCTAAGTCCTTGGCTGATAAAGTCTCGATTTCCCCATCCTTGGTCAATACTTTGCAAGATTGCAAAATATTGGAAATCTCACCTCCATAGGCTCCAGCATTCATAAAGACAGCTCCACCGACGCTTCCTGGAATTCCACAGGCAAACTCAAATCCTGTCAAACTATGGCGTAGAGCAATACGAGTGGTCTCAATCAAGTTAGCTCCCGCTTCTGCTTCAATGGTGTAACCATCGACGGAAACATTGTTGAGCTTGTCACACATAATGACAAAGCCACGAATTCCGCCTTCTCGGACGATAATATTACTGGCATTTCCAAGAACCATCCATGGGATATTTTCTTGATTAGCGAACTTAACCACATGGGCCATCTCATAATGATTGCGAGGAAAAGCTAAGTAATCTGCCTTCCCTCCGACTTTGGTATAGGTATAAGTTTTCAATGGCTCATCGAATCGAATATCAATTCCTTCTAAGGTTTCTTTTAATTTTTCTAATACAGTCATCTTTCTTATCCTTTTATAAAATTCATTCCATTATACCATTTTTAGCGATTTTTTTCGACGATTTGAAAATCTTTTTTATTCACACAAGTAAAAAAGAGGTCAGACCTCTTTTGCATGATTATTTTTTATACAAGATAGTTTTTGTAAAGTATACAAATAGAACAACTTCCACTGCTAACAATCCTTCAACAAGAAGCGGATTTGAAATCCAACCAACCTGAGATAGACTCGGAGCCAGATCAAAGAAGGCATGTAAACCATAAGCAGTTACTAGATAAATCCAATTCTTTTGACGGACTGCTTGATAAACCCAGAAAGAGAGACCAATTTGCATAACAAGAGCAAGCACACGCTCAACTCCGAGTAAATAAACCTGCCATACAGATAGAGATTGTACTGTTTCAAGTGTATTTTTGGGAAGGAGAGTTGCCAAATCTGGATTTGAAGACTCTAATAACGAAAAGAGGATCAAAAGACTAATCAAGCTTCCCATTCCGAGGTAGAGCAATTCCAAGCCACCATGACCAAGTCCATAGGCGAGGGCATCCGAATCTTCCAAAGCTCTCTTCTTCTCTAACCATTTAAAGAAGACAAGTCGGGCCGTTTCTTCAAACAAAGCAGCCATACAGATCCCGTAAATCACATAGAGAAGGGGATTTTCCGTCATGAGTGGAACTGTCCCATCCTTTTGTGGATGAAGAACTATAAGGTGAACAATTTTCTCCAGTACTTGAGATGAGACAAAAAATGCAACTGCCCCAAGTCCTAAAACTGAAAGGTTAATCTTGTACTTCTTTTTTGAGAACCAAATGGCAGCTATGAGAAATACAAATAAAGCTATCATTGTGATTATTACATGAATTTTCATACTTTTCTCCTTTTATTCAGCTTGATCGATATCTTTTTTCATCTCATCAACATTAAACTTAGCAAAGAGATACTGACGATCCTGGACAGGGAAACGTTGATCCAACTGATCAACAGCTCCAACCTCTACGATTCCTTCCTTGATGACAAAGTCCATGACATGACCTCCAAAGGTTAGGTCATCTGAAATAAAGTGCAAATGATAGCCTGCGACACTGACACCATGGAAAATTTCAGGTGTCCAGAATCCAACGATAGTCCCAGATACATTTTCGCAACTATATTCAGGCTGATGAGTCGCAACCTCAGCAAATTTCGTTTCGCTTGTCGATTTTGGAATCATGCGAACATGCATGTGTTTAAAATCACCATGAATCTTAATCGAACGGAAAAGATTTTCTCCATCATAGTAGGACTCAATACGTTTTTCTAGTTCCTGATCAGTCATTTCAAAACGCTGGCGGAAAATAACTTCTGCCTGGTGAGGTACAACTGCCGCATAAGGAATCAGAGCATCTGGCGACACTTCAACGATTTCAGGTTTATCACCTGACCCCTTAGCTTGATAGGCTTTACCATCTAAGACAATTAACTCCCCATCAATAGAGTCCAAGGTTCCTAGCCCTAAATCTCCATGTTCGAGTAACTCACCAACTGTCATAGTCCCGCCGTAAAGTCCTGCCATCAAGGCTCCCAAAGTATTATATTGGAATAATTTAACTGGTTCTTGCACCTTTATCATCTCACTCTTCTTTGAAAATTTACTTACTAAGTATATCACATTTCTGATTAGAATTGAATGCTAGACTACCTTTTAACATTGCCAAACATCTAAAAAAAGGGTACAATGTAACAAAATCAAGAGAGGTCTGGAATGAAGCAAAAAAGTAAGTACGAACAAGTTGTTCACTATCTAAAAGAAGAAATTGAATCAGGAAAACTTCAAACAGGAAGTCGTCTGCCTTCTATCCGAAAACTCAGTCAAGACTTCCACTGCAGTAAAGATACTGTGCAGCGTGCACTTTTGGAACTCCGATACGAGAAATACATTTACTCCAAACCTCAAAGTGGCTATTATGTTTTAGAACAACAAGCTAGCCACGAAGACCTCGTTATCTCGGTCAATGACGAACATGCTGCTGCCTATGATGATTTTCGTCTTTGTGTCAATGAAAGCTTGATCGGTCGAGAAAATTATCTCTACAACTACTATGAACACCAAGAGGGTTTAGAAGAATTACGAAAGTCTGTTCAGAAACTACTGTTTGACCAAGCTATCTATAGTAAACCCGATCAATTAGTCATGACAACTGGAACCCAGCAAGCACTGTTTATTCTTTCTCAAATTGACTTTCCAGGTAAGGGCCAAGAAATACTGGTCGAACAACCAACCTATCACCGAATGAACCAACTTCTGCTGGCTCAAAATATTCCCTATCAAACCATTGAACGTCGCGTGGATGGCATTGACCTGAAAGAACTTGAGAAACATTTTAAAAGTGGTAACATTAAATTTTTCTACACCATTCCTCGATTCCACTATCCGCTTGGTCATTCATATTCTGAAGAGGAGAAACGTGCTATCCTTGATCTAGCAGCCAAATATCAAATTTTTATCGTTGAAGATGATTATCTGGGAGATCTAGATCCTAAAATGGGACAAACCTTTCATTATTTGGACCAAAATGATTTGGTCATCTACATCAAGTCTTTTTCAACAAGTATTTTCCCCGCACTTCGAATCACTGCTCTCATACTTCCAAATGTTATGAAAGATGCTTTTGTCTCTTATAAAAACATTCTGGACTATGATAACAATCTCATTATGCAAAAGGCTTTATCACTCTATATTGATAGTCAACTCTTTGAAAAAAATAGAGTAGCAAGATTGGCACTGCAAGAGAAAAGCCAAGACTTCATTCATAAGCTATTAAAATCTTATCCCCTTTCCCTACCAAACTATCCTCTCCATGATGGACTTTTGCTTGATCTCAGGAACTATCCTAAGATTGCAAGCCTCAAACATAGCTCTTTAAATCTAGACTTTTTCGAATCGTCCTACATTGAGACTTGCCCTTATCAATTTGCTAAGATTCCTTTAGAAAATCTTGAAACAACATTAAATTGCTTAAAAACAGAGAGTGGGACAGAAATCGGTAATTCGTTAGAATTCGATTTCGTCGTCCCACCTCCGCACAGTTGAGTAGGACTGTAAAAGCTGATGAAATCAGCGTATTAGAGCCCACTCAACCACTGCGTCTTGCTTGATAATCCAATGACAATTGAGAGGCTAGGACTTTTGTCCCAGCCTCTGTTATTTTTTATTGCTCTACTTCTGTTAGCTTGGCGGCTTTTTCAAGATATGTTTGATAAGTACCGTCATCTTTTAGTTTTTGAATAACCTTATCAACTACTTCCTTCAAATCTGAGTTGCCTTTCTTGATAGCAACTGCATTTTCTTCGCCTTCTTTCATAGTTAAGCTTACTGTTGCGACAGCCAAGTCAGCATTTTTTGTTGCATAGCTGAGTGCTACTGGCTCGTCCATATGAACAGCATCAACCTTACCTGATTGAAGTTCATTAACAGCTTCACCCATATTTGTCAATGAAGTCAACTGCGCTTTAGGAAGTTGCTCTTTGACCATAGATTCAGGAACAGTTCCTTTTTGAGCTGCAATATTTGCACTTTCTAGAGAATCCAAATCTTTGTATTTTTCAAGATCAGTTTTTCTGATTAGGAAACTAATCTTGTTCTCATAGTAAGGAATTGAGAAATCAAAGACTTCTTTTCTTTCTTCAGTTGCACTGATTCCCGCAATGGCCAGATCTGCTTTCCCTGTTTGAAGGCTGGTCAAGACATTATCAAAACTCATGCTTGAAACTTCCAATTTCACTCCAAGTTCGTCAGCGATAGCTTGTGCCATATCAATATCAGCACCGACGACTTGGTTCTTGCCATCCACAAGTGCTTGAAACTCAAATGGTGCATAGTCTGGGCTAGTTGCGACCACTAATTTACCTTTTTGTTTGATTGCCTCTACTGCAGACTGTGAGCTTGAGCTAGATGATTGGCAAGCAACTAAAAAGAAACTTGCAAGAAAACTACATAAGACAAATATCCATTTTTTAAATTTCATAAATAAACAACCTCTCTGTCAATTTTGTATAATTATAACTTAATTAAAAATAATTGTCAACATTTTCTTGTATTTTCCATAAAATATATTTATAAAAAATACAAATCCAATAATCGGTTTATCTATCTATTGGGAAACAATTTTCAAAAAAATCATTTATCATATCTCGATGTTGCTGGTTTACAATTGTGATATTTTGTATGTCCCTGTGATCAAACAACCCTAATTCTAAAGTTTCGTCACTCGTAAAAACATTTGTAGAGATCGAAGTTTCAGATGTAACTAAATACAACATTGTAATAACTTGTGCCTCATCACCATTTGGATAACTATCTGAATATTTTGTATAAACATTTAAAAGTTTTTTTACTGTCACTTTCACTCCAGTTTCTTCATAAAACTCTCGCACTAATGCTTC
The DNA here is from genome assembly GCF_001814215.1 of Streptococcus sp. HMSC062D07. Lineage (NCBI taxonomy): Bacteria > Bacillati > Bacillota > Bacilli > Lactobacillales > Streptococcaceae > Streptococcus > Streptococcus sp. HMSC062D07. Next base: position 19,229 of record NZ_KV815331.1, on the reverse strand, counting down.
TACAGATGATTCACCTAATTCAATAGCGCCACCTGGTAAACCCCAAGTTCCTTTGTCTGCTCGTTTTTGTAATAATATTTTTCCTGATTGACTTAATATTCCACAGGTAAAATTTAAAATAATTTTATCTTTTCCAACTTTTTTTCTTATACTCTGTATGTAGTCCATTACTCACCTCTGACAAAGTAAACTATCGATACAATGAAAGCTTACTATATTAAAAAGTAAGCTTTCACAATAATTTTTATCATCTAAATATTTTACAATTCGACAATCTTACCTGTTTCAAAGTAAACAACCCATTCACAGATATTTTTAGCATAGTCACCGATGCGCTCCAAGTATGAAATCACTTGGAAGTAATCACGACCTGTGACGATAGCATCTGGATTCTTTCTGATTTCTTCAGTTGCCAAATCACGAATATTTTCAAAGTAATGGTTGATTTTTTCATCCATGGTTGCAACTTCATAAGCCTTATCAACTGATCCGTTTAGATAAAGTTCGAGGGTTGTTTCTACGAAATCTTTAACATCACGTCCCATCTTTTTGATTTCTTCTTCGACTGCTGGGATGCGTTGTTCACCCTTCATACGAATGGTTGCCTCAGCAATGGATACAGCATGATCTCCCATACGTTCCAAGTCTGAAACAGCCTTTAGAACTGTTAGAACTGTACGTAAGTCTTGTGATACTGGTTGTTGAAGGGCAATGATTTCAAATGATTTCTTTTCAAGTTTCAATTCGTATTCATTGACTTCTGCGTCTTGCTCGATGACTTCTTTAGCCAAGTCACGGTCATGGGTGACAAAAGCACGTACAGTACGATTGATTTGGGAAAGAACTTCTTGTCCCATGGCGTAGAATTGGTTATGCAATTTCTCTAAATCTTCTTCAAATTGAGATCGTAACATCTTTTTCTCCTTATCCAAATTTACCTGAAATGTAATCTTCTGTTTCCTTATGTTGTGGATAGAGGAACATTTCCTTGGTATCGTTAAATTCAATCAAATCTCCATTGAGGAAAAAGCCTGTTTTATCAGAGATTCGAGATGCTTGCTGCATGGAACGAGTAACCAATAGCATGGTGTACTTGTCCTTAAGACTATATAGGGTTTCTTCGATTTTTCCAGCCGAGATAGGGTCTAAGGCTGAGGTCGGCTCATCCAAGAGGATGATCTTTGGACTAGTCGCCAATACACGGGCTACACAGACACGTTGTTGTTGTCCACCTGATAGACCAATTGCTGAATCATGCAAGCGATCCTTGACCTCATCCCAGATTGAAGCACGCTGTAAAGCTTTCTCCACAGCTTCGTCCAAGACTTGCTTGTCTTTCTCTCCATTAATTCTTAGTCCATAGACAACATTTTCGTAGATAGACATTGGGAATGGATTGGGTTGTTGGAAAACCATTCCGATTTCCTTACGTAACTCAACAGTATCAGTACGAGGGCTATAAATATTGTGACCATTATAAACCACTGAACCAGTAGTGGTCACTTCAGGATTTAAATCTCCCATACGATTGATAGCCTTTAGAAGTGTTGATTTCCCAGATCCAGAGGGACCGATAAGGGCGGTAATTTCCTTGGGTTGGAATGATAAGGAAACACTATTCAAGGCCTTCTTTTTGTTGTAATAAACAGACAGGTCTTTAACCTGCAAAATCGGTTCTGTCATACTGTTTCCTTTCTAACCAAAGTGTCCAGTTACATAGTCATTGGTAGACTGTAGCTTGGCATTTTGGAAAATGTTTGACGTTTTATCGTACTCAATCAAATCACCCAAGTAGAAAAATCCAGTGTAGTCACTTGCACGCGCAGCCTGTTGCATACTGTGGGTAACGATGATGATGGTGAAGTCCTTCTTCAACTCAAGCATAGTTTCCTCGAGCTGAGCTGTCGCAATCGGATCCAAGGCTGATGCCGGCTCATCCATTAAGAGAATGTCTGGTTTTACAGAAATAGCACGAGCGATACAGAGACGTTGCTGTTGACCACCTGAAAGCGTCAAGGCAGACTTGTGAAGGTCATCTTTGACCTGGTCCCAGAGGGCGGCCTGACGAAGTGAGGTTTCTACAATTTCATCAAGAACTTTCTTGTCCTTAACTCCTGCACGTTCATGTGCAAAGGTGATATTGCGGTAAATTGATTTAGCAAATGGGTTTGGACGTTGGAACACCATTCCGATGTGTTTACGCATTTCATAAACATTGATTTCAGGACGGTTAACGTCAATACCTCGATAGAGAATCTGTCCTGTAACCTTAGCAATATCAATGGTATCATTCATACGATTGAGACTGCGTAAGTAGGTTGATTTCCCAGAACCTGATGGACCAATCAAGGCCGTAATTTTATTTTTTTCGAATTGCATATCCACGCCCTTAATGGATTCATTCTTACCGTAGTAAACATGTAAATCCTTCGTAGAGAGTGCCACTTTTTCTTCTGGAAAAGTAATAATATGCCTTTCATCCCAATTATATTTTGACATGGCTTCTCCTTTAGGATGCGGTTAATTTCTTGTGTAGATAGCTTCCGAGTTTACGTGCTCCAAAGTTAAAGATCAAGATAAAGATTAGGAGCACCGCTGCAGAACCTGCTGAAACCAAAGTTCCATCAGGAATAGTTCCTTCACTGTTGACTTTCCAGATATGGACAGCCAAGGTTTCTGCTTGACGGAAGATTGAGATTGGACTACTTACGCTGAGAACATTCCAGTTAGACCAGTCAAGAGCTGGCGCAGATTGACCCGCTGTGTAGATAAGGGCTGCAGCCTCACCAAAGATACGACCTGAAGCAAGCACGATTCCCGTTACAATACCAGGTAGGGCTTCAGGAATAACGACATGAAGGACTGTTTCCCAACGAGAAAGTCCAAGCGCCAAACCAGCTTCACGTTGCGTATGGTGAACGTGTTTCAAACTGTCTTCAACGTTACGAGTCATCTGTGGAAGATTAAAGACGGTCAAAGCCAAGGCACCTGAAATAATGGAAAATCCATACTCGAACTGGACTACAAAGATGAGGTAACCAAAGAGACCTACAACAACGGATGGTAGAGAAGACAAGATTTCAATACAGGTACGGACAAAATTTGTAATCCGACCTTTTTTAGCATACTCTGCTAGGAAAATTCCAGCCCCCATTGATAGAGGTACAGAGATAAATAAGGTAATCACCAAAAGGAAAAAGGAATTATAAAGCTGAATTCCAATACCGCCACCTGCTTGATAAGAAGATGATTTTCCTGTCAAGAAAGACCAAGAAACATGAGGTAAGCCTCGAACCAAGATATAAAGAATCAAGGAAGCTAGAATGGTCACAATGATTCCTGCGATGGTATAGAGGACAGCTGTTGCAAGTTTATCTAATTTCTTAGCGTGCATAGTTTTTCTTTCCTCTCTCTTTTGTAATCAATTTAATCACACTGTTAAAGGCCAAGCTCATCAAAAGCAATACTAAGGCCAGTGACCAAAGAACATTATTATCAACAGTTCCCATAACGGTATTACCGATTCCCATGGTCAAAACAGATGTCAGAGTCGCTGCTGGTGTCGTCAATGAAGTTGGAACAACTGCTGAGTTACCAACAACCATCTGAATAGCCAGGGCTTCACCAAAGGCACGCGCCATTCCGAAGACTACTGCCGTAAAAATACCTGAACGAGCAGCCTTCAAGGTTACACGCCAGATAGTTTGCCAACGAGTAGCTCCCATGGCTAAACTAGCTTCACGGTAGTGACGAGGAACTGCACGTAGGCTATCTGTTGTCATGAAGGTTACAGTCGGCAAAATCATAACAAAGAGAACGAAAATCCCTGATAAAATACCAAAACCTGTTCCACCAAAGACAGTACGTACAAATGGTACTACGACCTGCAATCCGATAAATCCATAAACTACTGAAGGAATCCCAACTAAGAGTTCAATAGCCGGTTGCAAAATCTTGGCTCCTTTTGGTGACACTTCTGTCATAAAGACTGCAGCGCCAATGGCAAATGGTGTTGCAATCAGAGCTGATAAGATGGTCACGATAAAGGAACCTAGAATCATTGGAAGGGCACCAAATTGTTTACCAGACGGATTCCAAGTTGCACCAAAAAGAAAATCAAAGATATTCACACCATTAACAATGAAGGTCGATAAGCCTTTCTGAGCCACGAAAATCAAAATCATAGCAACAATGATAACAATCAAAGATAGGCAGGCAAAGGTTAGTCCTTTTCCTAATTTCTCAAGACGAGAGTTTTTTGAAGGAGAGAGCAATTTTTTAGATAATTCTTCTTGATTCATTATTGGCTCCCTTCTATGGCTGTCACAGTACCTGCAGCATCTTTTTCAACCTTCATTTCCTTGACAGAAATATAACCCATTCCTTTAACGATTCCATTCTGAGCTTCGTCTGAAAGGACAAAGTTTAGGAATTCGGCAACCAATTCATTTGGCTCACCAAGTGTATACATATGTTCATAAGACCACAAAGGCCAGTTATTCGTTGTAACGTTTTCTGAAATTGGCTCATAACCATTGAGCTTGATGGTCCCAACCGAATCATCAACATAAGCAAAGGCAAGGTAGGAAATAGCTCCAGGGGTTTGGGAAACGATGGACTTCACCATACCGTTTGAATCTTGCTCCTGACTTTGTATTGCAGATTTTCCATCCATAATCACACTGTCAAAGGTAGCACGAGAACCTGAGCTAGCAGCTCGGTTAATAATAGAGATAGCTAAATCCTTACCGCCGACTTCCTTCCAGTTGGTAATTTCTCCTGTAAAGATTTGTCGGAGCTGGTCTGTCGTCAGATTATCGACATCTACTTCTTTATTAATAATGACAGCTAATCCAGCAACAGCAACCTTATGGTCAACTAGCGCGGATGCATCGATTCCGTCTTTTTCTTCAGCGAACACATCAGAGTTCCCAACATCAACTGCACCTGACTGAACTTGAGATAGTCCAGTACCAGATCCACCACCTTGAACATTGACTGTTTTACCAACGTGTGCGGACGCAAATTCATCTGCTGCCGCCTCGACTAAAGGTTGAAGGGCAGTTGAACCAACAGCCGTCATAGACTCCCCACGATCAATCCAACTTGCACATCCTGCTAGCGAACCAGCAAGTAAAAGAGTTGCAAGAGAGATGGTGAGTTTTTTAAATTTTTTCACTATTTGTCTCCTTGAAAATAATGATGAATAGCTTGAATTTTTGCCCTTATTTTCTATTGTTTTCAGGGAAAATCCATACTTCCACTATAACATAGAATACTGTTTTTGACTAGTTTTTCACCTGAAACCTCAAGCCCTTGGGAAAATAATTCTTCAAGGTATTTCCGGTTACTTTTGCAAAACCTAGACCATTTCCACCAACCAAAACTTGGTACCAACCATTTGGAAGAGTTTCAGCTAATTGGACCGTTTCACCAGCCACATATTTGACAAAGTCTTCTTGATGAATTTCGATTCCTTGCTTGACTTGGCTTGGTTTTAAAGCTAAGCCAAGAGCAAAACTTGGTTCAAAACGTTTTTTCTTAAAAGTTCCAAGATGAAGACCATTACGAGCTATCTTGAGTTTTCCTATATCAGGTAGGACTTCTGGCAAGAGATAAAGCTGGTCTCCAAAAACTTGTAGGACACCGGTCAGTTTTTCTTTAAGATGTTTTTTCTCAAAATCCTGCCATAAGGAAATCTGTTCACGAGATAGGTTGGATTTAGAAGGTTTGAACTTCCCAGCCTTGTTTTGACCTTTAAATTGAAGATGGGCCACGAACTGACCTTCTCCCTTAAAGTGATGAGGGTACATTCTAGCTGTTTCAGGTAAATCAATTCCAGGTACCATTCCATTGATGTGTTGGACTGGAATCAATTCAAAATGATAGCTATCCAGTAACCATTGGACGATTTCTTCGTTTTCTTCTGGCGCCCAGGTACAGGTTGAATAGACTAGTCGACCACCATCAGCCAACATAGTAACTGCATCTGCTAAAATCTCACGTTGTAAACTAGCGCACTGGCTAGGATAATCGACACTCCAATAATCCATAGCGTCAGGTTGTTTACGAAACATCCCTTCTCCTGAGCAAGGTGCATCTAAAACGATCAGGTCAAAATAGCCTTTAAAAACCTTGGCTAAACGGTCTGCTGATTCATTGGTCACAACGACATTAGTCGCACCAAAACGTTCCATATTTTCAACCAAGACTTTCGCTCGTTTGTTTGAAATTTCGTTAGAAATTAAAATACCCTCACCAGCTAGATAAGCTGCCAGTTGAGTGGATTTCCCACCGGGAGCCGCTGCCAAGTCTAAGACCTTCATACCTGGCTTTGGCTGGGCTACTTGAGCGACCATTTGTGCGGCAGGTTCTTGTGAATAGACCAGACCAGTTACATGTTCTGGTGATTTCCCTGAAACCTTCCCATAGTAGCCCCAGGGTGTATTGGGAATCGCATCTGAAAAAGAAACTTGGCTTTCTTTTAGGGGATTGATACGAAAGGCAGAAACAGCTTCATCATCAAAAGAGGCAAGAAAAGCTCTTGCCTCATCTCCCAATATTGTTTCGTATTTTTTTACAAATCCTTCTGGAAATTGCATGTAGGTTTATTTCCTTTCATAGATATAGGATTGAATCTCATCTTTCATCTCGACTGGCACAATCATAACGGCCTGTCGTGTTTGCAAATCGACTTCCTCACCAGCAATCGTAAAAACCTTATAACCCAAACTCTCGCCTAGAATACTTGCAGCCGCATAATCCCAAGGTTGTAAATAAGTGATATAAGTTAAAAGTCGACCTGAAAGCACCTTGGCAAAACTAATAGCGGCACTGCCATAAACTCGTGTACCAAGTGCAGCGTTTCCCAAATCAGCTAAACCCCATTCGTTAGTCGCTAGCATTCCAGAATTACCAGACACCAAAAATTCTCTCAAGGGTTTCTTTTTAAATGGTGGTAAAGGTTCATCATTGCGACAGGGCGGGAAGTCTCCTCCACCATGGTAACAATCACCTTTCATGACATCATAAATAATACCAAACTTACCAACACCTTCCTCAAAATAGGCCAGCATAACGGCAAAATCTTCACCTTGTGCTACGAAGTTGTTGGTTCCATCAATAGGATCAATAATCCATACAGAACCTTGTCCTACTGCTGCACGCATGCAGCCTTCTTCTGCACAAAATAGATCATCTGGATAGCGAGAACGGATTTTTTTAATAAGTAAGTCTTGAACTTCTTTATCTAACTTAGTTACCAAATCTGTAGGGGAAGACTTTCTCTCAACATGGAGATCCTCTTTCATATGCTGGAGAATGTATTCCCCAGCTTCCCTGACAATTTCTTTGGCAAATGTAAATTTATTTTCCAAGTGAAATCTTCCCTTCTCCTTTTTCTTTGGCCAACTGGACTGCACGGTAGAAAGAGTATCCACTAACTGATTCAAACTCACGTCCCAAACGTTTTTCTTCGCTCTTGCTAGGCACAACTGACTTGAATACCTTGTAGGAATCTAATAGTTTCTTAACATCTACCTGTGTCTCATAGGCAGCTTCAACATCATTAAAAAAAGAAAGCACTGAAGCAAGTTCTTCAGTGCTCCACGACAAATCTAGTGGGTAACTATACTGTTTATTCATCTAATTAATACCAGCTCTTAATGTAGCTTCTTTCAATTCTTGCTTACGATAACTACGAGGAAGAAATGCACGAATCTCATCTTCATTAAAGCCAATCTGCATACGTTTATCATCAATGATGATTGGACGACGCAAAAGACTAGGATATTGCTCAATTAAATTAAGCAACTCTGTCACCGAGATACTTTCCACATCGATATTTAACTTTTGGAAAATTTTTGAACGAGTTGAAATGATGTCATCGGTACCGTTTTCGGTCAAGGAAAGAATGTGTTGCAATTCTTTTCTTGATAAAGGACTGGTCATAATGTTGTGCTCTTGGAAAGGCACTTTATGATTATCAAGCCAGGCCTTTGCCTTACGACATGATGTACAACTCGGTGATAAAAATAGTGTAATCATGCTATTCTCTACTTTGCATACTTTTCTAACTCTATTATACAAAAAAATAAAGCGCTTGACTAGTTATTTCCGTAAAAAAACCTACTTTTTAAAGAAAAATAAGTTTTTCGTAAAATTTTTAAAACATTTTTATGCATTTATTCTCTTTTCGGTAATTTTTTCCAACTTAGTAGATAAACGAATCCAAAAATTAACTCATACAAGCAGAAAAATAGGAGAAAGGCATGCAGGAAAAAATCCTCTGGTAAAATAAGAATGACCGAATCTTTAGCGGGATCAAAAAGCCAGGTATCATCACCTACAAATAGAATCTGATGAAACAAGGTAAAGAATTGTTCAAAACCAATGAAGACGCCAACTAAACCAAGAACCAAAGGTAAAGACAGCATAATCAAGAGACCTCTGCGATATAGAGACAGAAAACCTTTCTGAATGACTTGCTTCCAAAAAAGGTAGAAAATCGGTAGAGTTACGATTGCTACTCCTTGCGCTAGGTGAAAGAGTCCCTTTACAACCACAAAGTGGTGAATTCCAGAGGCAGACGAAGGAAAATCTGGCATTGCTAATACTTGACTCAATGGATTGGTCAAATAATCCATCAAAACATTAAAGTTATGTTGGATGGTCTGAGGTTGGACATGAACACGACTTGTCAGATTTAACCAAGAAATCTCCAGAGGGTATACCAACCAAGACAGGTAGATGGTCAATAAAATAGCAAGCGAGAGGAGAAAGAGAATACTTCCTACAAAAGTAAATTTAGTTTTCATCGAAATTCCACTCCGATAGACTTGAGAGGACATGGGTTGGGGCGATTGGTAAATCCGCTACTTCTTCAGGTTTTGTAAATCCTGTCGTCACCAAAAGGCTAGGGATCCCATTGTCAATACCAGCGCGAATATCAGTAAGATAATTATCCCCCACCATGACAATTTCTTGGCGTTCAAGTCCTAGGTGTTCAACAGCCTTATCCATAATAATCGCGTTTGGTTTTCCAATATAAACTGGTTTTACGCGAGTTGCTGCTTCAAGAAGAGTAATCAGTGAACCAGCACCAGGTAAAAGTCCACGTTCTGTTGGAATATTTAAATCTGGATTGGTGCCGATAAAATGAGCACCTTTATGGATAGCTAGGGTTGCAGTAGCAAATTTTTCATAGTCAACTTGCCAGTCCAAACCTACAACCACATAGGCTGGATTTTCTTTATCTTCAACATAACCAGCTGCTTGAATAGCTTCCTTGAGCCCTGCTTCTCCAATCACATAAACGGTCTTTTCAACCCCCAGGTCATTCATGTAATCAATGGTCGCTAAGGTTGCAGTATAGATTGTCGATACAGGCGTATCAATATTAAACTGATTTGCCAACATCTCTTGGACACTTTCAGGTGTACGAGTAGTGTTGTTTGTTACAAAAAGATAGGGAATCTCTCTCTTTTGTAACTCGTGAACAAATGCTTCACCAGCTGGGATCCTATCTTTTCCTTTATAAATTGTACCGTCTAAATCAATTAAATAGCCTTTATAAGTCATATATTACTTTCTAATCTGTGTTAATTTCTTGCCAAATTATCTTTGCCTGAGCATTAATATCGCCATCACTTGTGACTTGGTGATTGCTTTCTAGTTGATTCAATTCGTAACTAGAAGTAATCATACCACCTGGTCTAACTTCCTTGACATACTTGAGGTTGATTTTTTTAGGAATATGATTGGTTAGGAAATCTGCCCCCATAACCTCAAAAATCCAGTCCAGATATTTGCTGTTATTGACGTGACCATTCATATCCAAGTCATAAAAACGAACATGGTAGTCCTTGTTAATCGCGTTTTCTAACTCTGTGTATTTTGGTCCACGGACTAGTTTCTTAGAAAACTCAGACTGATAAGGGGCGACAATTTCTGGAACTACAGGATGAACCTTCCGACTATCACGATCCATAAGAACAAAGGTAGCTACCATGCGAATGATTTCTTGACCATCTTCATCATAAATAGTAAATCGGCGGTAGCAAAATAGACGATTGTAAGTCAAGGCTTCCGTTTCAATTGTGATTTCCTCATCAAATTGAGGTAAACGTACAACATCGATATCATAATCAGTGATAATCCAGACTAGATTATACTGTTCTAAAACATCCTTGTCACTCACTCCTAGATTAATTGATTGCATTCCTGATACTTGCAGGGACAACAAAATAACATCTGGCAACTTGATATGGCCATTCATATCAGCCATATCAAAAGGAATTTTCATCTTCATTTGATAAGTTAAGCCCATAATTCTACTCCAATATAAATCGTTCTGCTACTGTATCTCCTAAAAAGAGACCTTTTTTTGTCATTCGTATTTGTTGACCTTCTACTTGTAAAAGACCTTGATGACATAAATCTCTTACAACTTGACCATATAAATTTTCAAAAGATGTGCCAAATTTTTCTTCGAATCTTGCTTTTGAAACTCCTGTCTTCTTGCGAAGTCCAAGAAACATCTCTTCTTCCATTTGTTCCCTTAGACTCAGGTGTTCCTCATTGATGCGAGCATTGCCTTCTTCTACTGCCTTTAGATAATGGCGGATAGGGCCATGGTTTTTATAGCGAACACCGTTTACATAGCCAGACGCACCTGCACCTATACCATAATACTCAGCATTATCCCAGTACATAAGATTGTGACGACTTTCAAAGCCAGGTTTTGAAAAATTTGAAATTTCGTAATGCTCAAAACCAGCACGCTCTAATTCAGCAATGATATATTCGAACATTTCAGCTTCTACTTCTTCTTTAGGAAGTGGTAATTTCCCACGACGCATACGATTCATAAAGACCGTATGGTTTTCTAGAATCAAACTATAAAGGCTCATATGAGGTATATCAAGAGCGATGGCCTTGGCAACATTGTCCTTGACCTGGTCCATAGTCTGACCAGGAAGAGCGTAGATCAAGTCAATGGAAATATTATCAAACCCTGCTAACTTGAGACGATCTATATTTTCATAGATATCTTTCTCTAAATGACTACGACCAATTTTTTTCAGCATTTTATCATCAAAGGTTTGGACGCCCAATGAAACACGGTTGACTGCTGAATTTTTCAAAACTGCAATCTTATCCTCATCCAAATCACCAGGATTAGCCTCAATGGTTAATTCTTCTAAGACTGACAAATCTAAGTTTTTAGTCAATCCATCCAGAAGCACCTCTAACTGTAGCGCAGACAAGGCTGTCGGTGTCCCTCCCCCAATATAGAGAGTACGCAATTTCTGAATGTCATAAGAATGAAATTCTTGCAGTAGATGTTCTAGATAGCTGTCTACTGGTTGATTTTTAATAAAGACCTTAGAAAAGTCACAATAATAACAGATTTGTGTGCAAAATGGAATGTGCACATAAGCTGATGTTGGTTTCTTCTGCATAGTATTTATTATACCACAAAGACTTCCCTCAAGAAAAAAATCACCATCTCCGACTCTAAGGGAATCAAAAATGGTGATTTCTATTTTAATCTTCTTCGATTTCGATGATGATTTCTTGACCGTCTTCTGGGTCTTCAACAACTACTTTTTCTTCCAATTGTTCCTTGAGATTGTTCAAGGTCTCTTTTGAAGCCTCAGTTGCTTGTTGAGCTAAAGATTTAGATTTTTCAAGAACTGAATCCAAGGTAATTTCGCCTGATTCTACTTGTTCTTTTGTCTTTAGAACAAAATCTCTGGTTTGTTCTTTGACTTCTGTCAATTTTTCAAGAGCTTGTTCCTTAGCATATTCTGGATCTTCTCTCAGATCTTCAATAAAGTCTTGTGCCTGACTAGTAACACGTTTCCCTTTTTCACTTGTTAGAAACAAGGCAACAGCCACACCTGAAACAGTTCCTAAAAGGATTGATGATAATTTACGCATGAGTTATCTCCTTTTTATTTTTTAAAAAATTTACTTGCAATACGAACGGCAGATAAGCCTGCACTAGTCTTTAATGTTTTTGAACCTGCAGATGATGCTTTTTTACTCAAGACACGAGCCTGCTCATTTAAGTCAGAGACAGAAACAGAAAGGTCTGCAACTGCTGTAAAGAGTGGATCAATGGTTGCAACTTTGATATTGATATCATCAGCAAGAACATTGACCTTGGCAAGAAGTTCGTTTGTGTGATGTAGAGTAACATTTACATCTGAAGTTAGCGTTTTAACAGTATTTTCTGTTTCATCAATTACACGTCCAACTTTTTGAAGGGTAATAATCAAATAAACTATAAAGACAATCAAGGCAATAGCCACAAAAATATAAGCAACTTCTAACATTCTAATTCTCCTTTTTTACATTATAAAATGGTGCTTTTTTCCGATTTTGATAAACGATAATATAAATACCAAGTCCAATTAATAGAACAGACAACCACTGAGATACTCGAAGTCCAAAGAACATGAGACTATCTGTACGCATGCCCTCAATAATCATACGTCCAAAACCATACCAAATTAAGTAAAAGGCTGTGATATGACCACGACGAATGCCATTTAATCGGCGTCTAAAAATAATAATTAAAGCAAAACCAATCAGGTTCCAGATAGATTCGTAAAGGAAGGTTGGTTGTCGATATGAGCCATCAATATACATCTGATTTTTAATGAAACTAGGCAAGTAGTCAAGACTCTCCACAACTGCGCCATAAGCTTCTTGGTTAAAGAAGTTCCCCCAACGTCCTAGACTCTGAGCAATCATTACACTCGGAGCTGCAATATCTAAGAAATCCCAGGTATTGATTAATTTACGGTCTGCGAAAATATAAAGTACAATCGCTCCGGTAATTAGACCGCCGTAAATCGCAAGACCACCATTCCAGACAGCAAATACCTCCCCTAAATGTTGGCTATAATAGTCAAATTTAAAAATAACATAGTAAAGTCTCGCGCCGATGATTGACAAAGGGAAAGCCACTAAGATAAAATCCAGAATATCTTCTGATAAGATTTTCTTTTTAGGAGCTTCTTTACTTGCCAAATATACCGCTAAGATAAGGCCGGAAACGATACAAAGTGCATACCATCTAATGGCAAATGGACCTATTTGAAAAGCAACTGGATCAATCATTTTGCACCTCGTTCTTTTCAATTAATTTCGTCAATCTTTCTTCAAAGAGACGTGTCGCATCAAAGCCCATTTCCTTAGCACGATAGTTCATGGCAGCAGCTTCAATGACCACAGAAATATTGCGACCTGTTTTTACAGGAATCCGAATACGCGGAATAGAAACACCTGAAATTTCCAACTCTTCAGCATTATTTCCTAAGCGGTCAAAGGTCTTATGTGTATCGTAATTTTCCAAATAAACAGCTAGCTGAACTTGTGAAGAATCCTTAACTGCACTAGCACCGTATAGACTCATGACATCAATGATCCCTACTCCACGAATTTCTAACAAATGTTTCAAAATTTCAGCAGGTTCACCCCAGAGAGTCATTTCATCCTTAGAATAGATATCTACTCGATCGTCTGCCACCAAGCGGTGACCACGTTTAACTAGTTCTAAACCTGTCTCACTCTTACCAATTCCACTATCACCTTGAATCAAAACACCCATACCATAGATATCCATTAGGACACCGTGTACACTAGTACGTTCTGCTAGACGAGAATCAAGATAGCTAGAAAGTTCTCCAGACAAACGACTGGTTGCTGTACGACTAGTTAAAATCGCAATTTTACATTCTCTGGCTGCCTTCAACATTTCCTCTGGAACTACCAAACCACGCGCAACAATAACTGCTGGTGTTTCTGGTAGGAACATTTTTTTCAAAACAGTGTAACGATTTTGAGAAGGCATAGAGACTAGATAAGACCATTCCTTCATCCCCAACAATTGAATACGCTCTGGAGTATAGTAATCAAAATAGCCTGTCATTTCAAGACCAGGTCGCGTTATATCTGCAGTATTAATTTCCTTTTCAAGTAATTCAGGCTCCCCATAGACAATGTCTAATCTAAGCTTCTCAATTACTTCTTTTACTGAAACCGACATATATTCCTCCTTCAATTGAGTTCTCTTACTATTATATCAGATTGTAGGAAGAAGTTTGTGTTTTTTACCGTGTTTACACTATTAATTTATCTGATAATATTTGAACGATACAAAAAAGGATTAAACAACAAATTGTTGTCTAATCCTTCTGACTATTATTTCATAATAGATAGTGTACTTTAGTTATCTTGTTTCTTTAAGCCCAAGACTCCAAGACCAGCTACCAAGAGTGCTACTCCTGTTGCAAACAATGATTCCTTAGAACCAGTATTTGGCAATTCCTTTTTAGATTCAGATGTTGTAGACGTAGTTTCAGGTCTTGTTTCTTCAGTTGTTTTACCTGAAGGAGTTTCTTCACTTGATTTACCTGGAGTTGTCTCAACTGTTGTAGTAGTGGTAGTTGATTTTTCTGTTGTTGTAGTTGTTGAAGTAGTCGTTGGCTCTTCTGTCATTGTCGTTGTTGAAGTAGTCGTTGGCTCTTCTGTTGTTGTCGTGGTAGTTGTAGTCGTAGTACTAGTTGTTGTTGTCATAGTTTGTTCAACTTTTTTATACCAGTGGATACGATTTCCTTCACGGTCTTTTTCTGTTTTTACAAACTCATATCCATCAATAGTAGCTGGATCTTTCCAACCCTTATCCTGTGGTTTAAGATTTTCTTTTGTATCGATATCTTTGTAGTCTGTGACAAGCGTATCCAGAACTAATTGTGCACCTGCAGAGTCATTAATGATACGGTAAATATAGATACCCTTTGAATTTTTCCCATCAATAGTTGCCGTAGCTACTTTCGAAACATCATATTGCATTTTTTCAAGATCAATCTTAGATTTATCGATGATATTAATACGGTTTTGACCAACACCGAAGAATACTCCTAATTCTTTTGGAACATCTCCTGAAATCATTTCAAGTGTGATTTTCTTAGCTGAAACTGAAGTTACTTTAAACTTAGGTGCTACACCTGTTGGGAATACATATGCTCCATATTCGTTCACTTCATATGAACTGTATACAGGTAAGATAAAGTAAGCTTGGTGTGTGTCGCCCACTTTAATTGCATCATCTCCACTTGTTTTCCACTCGATACCTGAAGCATCATTGAATTCTAACTCAACAGTTGAACCAACTTTCATACCTTCACTTCCACGAACTTGGAATTGTGTAGACGTTTCATATGAGCCATCTGCATTGAACTTAATTGTATTTCCAGAAGGTGTAAAGTTAATTGAATTTGTCTCAGTAGCAAATTGTTCTACTTTCGGAATATCTACTGTACTTGTCACAGAAGAAGATCCCACTTTAATCACTTGGTTTAAAGTGTAGTCTTTATTTGCGATTACAGCTCCATTATAAGCGTTATCTGATTTAATTTGGAACTTGACTTGTTTCAATACATCTGGTTTTTCAGCTTCAATAGCTTTCGTAAATGTAACTTTTAGTGTAGCACGTGTTGATTCTAATTGAGCTTGTTCCATTTGAGCTTTGTCGTTAGAACCTTGACGTGCTTTATTGACGTTTTCAAACGAAACAATTGAAATTTTACCAATTGTCTTACCTTCGTAAGTGACATCCTTACCATTTAATTGATTTAAGATAGCAACGTTTTCTAATGTAACTGTAACATAGTCGCCTTCTTTCACATCATCTTCTGTAATTGAAAAAGAAAGGTCTACATCTGTATAGTATTCATAATATTTAATGTCATGATTTTTAATAGTACCAGTCACTTCTGCAGCTACTTCTCTAGCTTCACGTGCAGGAGTTTCTGTAGTTGTTACAGCTTCGGCAGTAGTTGTTGCTTCAGCACTTGTTGTAGAAATTTGCTCAGCTGTCGTTGCTTCTTCAGCAGTAATAATTTCTTGACTTTGAAGTGCAGCCAAAAGCACTCCAGTAGACAACAAAGTGATCAATAATTTTCCAAACCTTTTCTGGTTTTTCATCCCCATTTACCTCCGTGTAAAATTACACCATTTTAATATGATTTTACTATATTTGTCTATTTAATTCAACTAAAATATATAATTTATTTTATAACTAAAATAAAAAGATTTTTTACTATTAAGTTTGAACTTTTTCCAATTCATAAATAATCATTGAAACATGTAAAATTATTCGGGTCTTAAGAATACAAAAAAGACTAGACAAGTCTAGCCTTTCATTTTAAATTAGAATTTTTTACGTTTACGAGCTGCTTCTGATTTACGTTTACGTTTTACAGAAGGTTTTTCATAGAATTCACGTTTGCGTGTTTCTTGAAGAGTACCAGCTTTAGTAACCGCACGTTTGAAACGACGAAGTGCATCGTCAAGAGATTCATTCTTACGTACTACTGTTTTAGACATTTTTTTCACTCCCTTCAAGTTCAAGATCTATTCTATTTTACATGGATAAGAGCAATTTGTCAAGACCAAAATGCTTTATTCCATGAATTTCCACTATTAATTTCAAACTTGCTATTATCACTTTTTTATAAAAAATAATTTATTAAGTAGGAAGATTTATATACACTCATTAAATTGAAAAGAGAGCCTTTCGGCTCTCTTTAAGATAGTGTAGATTTTCTAAAAATTATTATTTAGTAAATTTACGTTTCATAACAACTGTTCCTGACATGATTACCACACCAGTTAATACAAGTACTAGGCTTGTAGCCTCACCAGTAAATGGCAGACTTGGTCGCTCTTCTGTAGTAGTTGTTGTATCTGCAGGTTTTGGAGCTTCAGTCGTTGTTGTATCTGCAGGTTTTGGAGCTTCAGTCGTTTTTGGAGCTTCTGTTGTTGCTGGAGCTTCAGTCGTTGTTGGAGCTTCAGTTGTTGTTGGAGCTTCTGTTGTTGCTGGAGCTTCAGTTGTTGTTGGAGCTTCAGTCGTTGTTGGAGCTTCAGTCGTTGTTGGGGCCTCTGTCGTGGTTGGAGCTTCTGTTGTGGTTGGAGCTTCTGTTGTGGTTGGAGCCTCTGTCGTGGTTGGAGCCTCTGTCGTGGTTGGGGCCTCTGTCGTGGTTGGAGCCTCTGTCGTGGTTAGAGCCTCTGTCGTGGTTGGAGCTTCTGTTGTGGTTGGAGCTTCTGTTGTGGTTGGAGCCTCTGTCGTAGTTGGAGCTTCTGTTGTGGTTGGAGCTTCAGTCGTTGTTGGAGCCTCTGTCGTTATTGGAGCCTCTGTCGTGGTTGGAGCCTCTGTCGTGGTTGTGGTTTGTTCTTTTGGATTGACAATTGTTTTGGTAACTGACTTATCTGCTCCAAAATCTGTTGCATTTACTTCTGTATCTGCAGCATTCATAACATAACCTTTTGGAGCTTCAACCTCTGTGAGAATATACTTATCTTTTAAAAGACCAGTTACTGTAATTTTTCCTTCAGCATCTGTAACGTATTCTCCAATAACTTGATTATTAGCTTGTCGTACGACTTTAAACTTAACACCAGCTACTGGTTGATTTTCATCATCAACTTTATGAATATTAATTGTAAATACGTAACCAACCCCTGAACCACCTGCTACTTGAACGACAGTGGATTGCTCAACATATTTAACAGCCTTTCCTTTACCTTTTAATACAGCATCATTATTTAATTTTTCTCCGTCTGCTGGTGAATAATTGGCTTGAACTTTATATTCAATTCGATATTGATCTGACTCTGTGATGTCACCAAGTTGTACAACAAATGATTGTCCATCTTCACTTACTGTAACAGTATGTTGGTCTGTTACATCTGTTCTATCAGTAAATTCCCAAAGTCCTTTAACATAGTCAAATTTACCTTTGATAATACGAATACTATCTTTAATATAAGATGCATTCGAAAACTTCAATGTGTCTTCTACTGTAGCATCTTGAAGACTTTCTTTAGTACGATTGATTGAAATGGTGTAAGAGAGTGTCTTTTGATCTTCACTACTTACCCATCCTGTTTTAGAAAACAACACAGGATTTCCATCTCCAACACCGGTGAAGTTAACTTTTCCAACTACTTGTGTTTTCCCATTAATCGTTACCTCGACAGGGATTTCTCCTTCTTCAGGGTGTTTTTGGAAATCTACCCGAGTATAGACGTAGAAAGAACCGTTTGTATCAGAGTGTTTTTCAACATAATCAGTATAGGTTAAGACGATATGTTTTTTTGTTTCATCAATCTGACCATTTGCGATTACTTCGTTTGTATTTTCATCACGAATCTCAAAATTTTCTGACTCAATATATAGTGAATCTGATAAATCTACAACTGTTGTGTCCCCAGCTTTAACGTTTTTATCTGTTAAGTCATAATTCGCATTAAGCCTAAAAGTAATCCATTGTTGCAAATCTTCCTCAAGATTACCACCTTTTTCATTCGTAATATTGAGTGAAGTAATTGTGTCAACAGTCTTACTATTAGACGTAGTAGCCGATGTTTCAGCAGCAGCTTTTGTTAAGCTTAGTGAAACAAATACAGTTAATATACAAACAATGAAAAAGATAAACGATAGTTTTTTCTTATTCATTTTCATGTCTCCTTTAAATTATTAGTTTATTAAAACTAGTACAGTATACCAATATTTACATTCTATGTCTACTTTTATAACTAAAATAAACCAAAAAAAATTATCAAGATTACTTTTAGATATTAAATATGTCTTTTAAATCTAATAATAATATAAATCTATTACTGAGAATCGTTTCTTACAACCTTTTCATTTAAAATAGATAATCATTGTTTGTAAATAAAAAGGAGAGAGCAATGCTCTCTCCTCTCTAAA